>NZ_WBMR01000146.1 GCF_008923365.1 Actinomadura montaniterrae | reverse complement strand
CGTACGGCGAGCCGCCGGCCCCGCGCTCGCCGAGCGACCTGCCCGTCCGCCGTCCCGGCGCCCAGCTGCGCGGCCGGCAGGCGGACGCCGGCCGGCAGGACAACGTGTTCCAGCCGCGCAGCGAGCGCACGCAGAACGCCGCCAACGGCTACCAGGACACCGCCAACGGCTACCAGGACGCGGGCGGCGGCTACCAGGACGCGGCCAGCGGTTACCAGGACACGGGCGGCGGCTACCAGGACGCTCCCAACGGGTTCCGCGACGCGGGCGGGCGGCACACCGGGCCGCAGCCCGTCGTCCCCGAGGCCCAGCCCGTCGTGCCCGAGCCCGGCGCCCGGCGCCAGCAGATCCCCTGGGAGACCGGCCCGCTGGAGCAGGTCGCGGGGGAGGGTCCGCACGGCGACGGCTCCCGCAACGGGGCGCCGGCCCGCGGCCGGCCCGCCGAGCCGCGGCCCCGCGAGGCCGCGCCCGAGCACCGCGCCCCCGAACCGGCGGCCTACGACCGGAACGGCTACGATCAGCCCGCTCCCGCCGTCCACCGGCCGCCGGCGCCGGCCGGGGCGAAGCCGTCGCCGCGGGTGCCCGAGCGTTCGCCGATCTTCGATGCGATGCAGTCGGAATGGTTCCAGCGCCGGACGGGAGGGGACGTGGGCGAGGATCCGGTCAAGGGCTGGGAGTCCCCCGCGGACGAGGGCTTCCGCGCCGCCGAGGCGATCCGCGAGCCCGTCGCCGGCAGCCGCACGCAGGTCGGGCTGCCCAAGCGCGTCCCCGGCAAGAACCGCATCCCCGGGGCGGTCGGCAACCGGCCGGCCGCCGGGGGCGGGCAGCAGCCCCAGGCGGCGCCGCCGCCCGCGGCCACCGGCCGGACCCAGCCGGTGCCGCGCCCGGGGGCGCCCGTGCAGGACCAGCAGTCGTCCGGCCAGTCGGCCGACGTCGTGCGCAACCGTTTCGCGAGCCTGCAGCGCGGCGTCCATCGGGGACGCAACGAGACTCGCGGCGGGGGCGTGTCAGGTGAGGTGCCGTCACAGGGTGACGGCGAGACGGGAGGCACCCGGTGAGCGGGCAGGATCTCAACTGGTTGGTGACGAACTTCGCGGACCGTGTCGCGAAGGTCGCGCACGCCGTCGTGGTCTCCTCCGACGGATTGCCGATGGCCTACTCCGCGGGCTTCCCGCCCGAGCGTGCGGACCAGCTGTCGGCGATCGCCTCGGGGTTGATGAGCCTGACCCAGGGCGCGGCGAAGATCTTCGACGCTGGCGGCGTGAACCAGACGGTCGTGGAGATGGACCGCGGGCTGCTGTTCGTGATGTCGATCGCGAACGGGTCGGTCTTCGCGGTGCTGGCGGCGCCCGACTGCGATCTCGGGCTCGTCGCCTACGAGATGACGCTGCTGGTGGAGCGGGTGGGCCGGGTGCTGACGCCGGCGCTGCGCGCGCAGGAGCAGCAGCAGCAGCCCTACGGCGGCCCCTCGGTGACCGAGATGGGCGCCGGCCCCGCCCGCTTTTGACCGTGACTGACTCTGACGGAGGTCGGCGACATGGATCGAGGCAGTCCCTTCGGAGCCGGTCCGGGAGGCCCCGGGCGCTGGCCCGGTGAGCCGCGCTCGGTGCAGGACCGGCCGGAAGGGCGGGACGAGGGGGACAGCAGCTCGCTGGTGCGCCCGTACGCGGTGACCGGCGGGCGCACCAAGCCGCGGTACGACCTGGCGATCGAGGCCCTGGTGACGGCGGCGCCGTACCCGCCGCGCGACGTGGCCATGCTGACCCCGGAGTACCGGGCGATCATGGACCTGTGCCGGTCGGCCCGCTCCGTGGCCGAGGTGTCCGCGCTGCTGCGCATGCCGCTCGGCGTGGCCCGGGTCCTCGTCGCGGACATGGCCATGGAAGGGCTGCTGCGCCTGCACCAGTCGACCCCCACCACCGCCGGCGGCCAGCCGGACCTCCGCTTGCTAGAAAGGGTGCTCAGTGGCCTTCGGAAGCTCTGACCAGGTCCCGCCTCCGGGGCCGCACGGACCCGAGGCCGAGCTGACCTCGGTAAAGATCGTCGTCGGCGGCGGGTTCGGCGTCGGCAAGACCACCTTCGTCGGGTCGGTCTCGGAGATCATGCCGCTCACCACCGAGGCGGTGATGACGGCGGCCAGCGCCGACGTGGACGACCTGTCGGCCGTCCCGGACAAGACGACCACCACGGTCGCGATGGACTTCGGCCGCGTGTCGCTGGACAGCGAGCTGATCCTGTACCTGTTCGGCACGCCGGGCCAGCACCGCTTCTGGTTCATGTGGGACGACCTGGTCCGCGGCGCGATCGGCGCCGTCGTGCTGGTCGACACCCGGCGGCTGGAGGACTGCTTCGCGGCGGTCGACTACTTCGAGGAGCTCGGCCTGCCGTTCGTGGTGGGCGTCAACGGGTTCCACGGCGAGTTCCAGTACGCGATCGAGGACATCCGCGAGGCGCTGTCGATCAGCGGCCACGTGCCGATCGTGCAGTGCGACGCGCGCAGCCGCGAGTCGACGAAGCAGGTGCTGATCACGCTGGTGCAGCACGCGATGTCGGTGCACGCCTCGGGCGCGCCTGCGGCCGCCCAGGCCCCGCCCGCCGCGTCCGGCGGGCAGCTGGGCACGGCGTCGCCGAGCTGGACCTGACGCAGGGCCGGATCCCGGACCGGATCCGGCGCCCGCGCGAGCGCTCCGCCCGGCCGCTCCGCCCGGCCGCTGTCGGGTGCCCCACACCCCCCGAGGTTACGGTCGCGTAGATTGTATGCACGATGCATGATTGTCTGACGTGACCGACTTTGAACCAGTGCCAGGGCCCGCGATGGACGAACTGGAGAAGATCCGTACGTACGTGGCCATCGGCGACAGCTTCACCGAAGGCTTGAACGACCCCTACCCGGGCGAGGACGACCGCTTCCGCGGCTGGGCCGACCGGCTCGCCGAGCATCTGGCCGTGCACAGCCCCGGCCTGCGGTACGCGAACCTCGCGGTGCGCGGCAAGCTCGTCCGGCAGATCGTGGCCGACCAGGTGCCGCGCGCCGTCGAGCTGAACCCCGACCTCGTGACGTTCTGCGCTGGCGGCAACGACATGATCCGCCCCGGCGCCGACCCCGACGCGCTCGCGGTCGTGTTCGACGACGCCGTGCGGCGGCTGCGCGCCACCGGCTCCCGCGTGGTGATCTTCACCGGGTTCGACACCCGCGGGCTGCGCAGCGGCTCCCGGATCCGCGGCAAGGCCGCCACGTACAACATGCACCTGCGCGCGATCGCGGACCGCCGCGGCTGCTCGGTCGTCGACCTGTGGTCGCTGCGGATCTTCAACGACCCGCGCGCCTGGTACGAGGACCGGCTGCACCTGTCGCCGGAGGGGCACCGCCGCATGGCCCTGATCGTGGCGGGCGTCGTCGGCGTGCCGGTGGCGGACGACTGGCGCGAGCCGTGGCCGCCGCTGGACCCGGTCGACTGGCTCACCTCGCGCCGCGAGGACCTGCACTGGGCGCGCGCCTACCTGCTGCCGTGGATCGGCCGGCGCGCGACGGGCCGCTCGTCCGGCGACGGCCGGGAACCGAAGCGGCCGGTCCCGACGGAGCTGCGGTCGCCGGAGACGGCGAGCTGACCCCGGAGGCCTTTCCGCGGCCGGGCGCGCGCTAGCCGCGGGGGGCCTCGTGCCGCGCGCCCGACGGGGCCGGCGGGTCGCCGTCCCCGCGCGCGGTGTCGCGCGGCGGGTTGGGGGCGGCGCTCCGGTCCGCGGTCAGCGCCGCCTCCAGCGTCGCCTGGACGGGGATGCGGCGGTGCAGGCCGGTGATCTCCAGGGTGCGGCGGACGATGGGGCGGGGGCCGGCCAGGGTGAGGCTGCCCCCGGCGGCGGTGGCGGCCTTGTAGCAGCCGACGATGACCGACAGGCCCTGGGAGTCCATGAACTCCAGGTCGGCGAGGTCGAGGATGAGGTGGTCGCCGTGCTCGCGGCGGGCGGCCTCCAGGTGCCGGCGGAGCTCGTCGGAGCCGGCGATGTCGAGTTCGCCGCGCAGGCGCACGACGGCCCGGCCGGCTTGCGAGCGGGCGGTCACTTCCAACGGTGGCACGGGGGTTCCGCCTCCTAGGGGCCGGGCGCCGCCGGGCGCGGCGCCCGGCGGATATTTTCCGTATGACAACTATCGCCGAGGAGCGGCCGTGTGCCAACCCGGCGCGACGGGATGTGCGTGATCGCGCCGGGTCGTAGGGTGCTTGCGAGACGTGACGTCCCCGCCCCGCCGCATAGGAGAAGGACCAGGTGCGTTCCCCCCGGCTGCCGGACCATCTCGAACTGCTGCTCACCGAGGAGCCCGTGCTCGACGTGTACGCCCACGGGCCGTGGCGCGTGCCCGGCGGGCTCTACGAGCGGATGCGGGAGCGCGCGGTCGCCTACAACGCCGACCCCCGCGCGGAGCTGCTCCCGCGGCGGCTGAGCGACTTCTACGGGGAGGGGACGAGCGCGGCGGGCGCCGAGCAGTGGTCGCTGCTGACGTTCCTGCTCGGCGCGTCGGCGGTGCGCGGCGGGTCCCGCGGCGACGTCGACTACGAGCTGCTGTCGGACTTCCTGGCGACGCCGGAGCCGGCCGTCCGCGAGCCGGTCGCGTGGTTCACCCAGGGCGGGCGGTGGCGCCCGCCGGGCCTGTGGCTGCCCGAGCCGGCCGGAGACGACCGCGAGCTGCGGACGGTGATGCTGGAGCTGGCGCGGGACGGGCTGGACGTCTTCGACGGCCTGGAGCCGCTGGAGCGCCGCCGCCGGGCGCTGATCGGCCTGTTCGACCGCCGGGCCGCCGACCCGGAGCTGCACGAGCTGGACCTGACCGTCCCGCAGGACCGGCTGGAGGAGGTGTGGACGGCCGGGCTCACCGACGAGGAGCTCGACGTCCTGCCCGAGCTCGCCGGGCCCGTCGGGTACCTCGGCTGGGCCTGCGACGGGCTCGACGCGGCGCACGCGCGGCTGTCGGAGGCCGTCATGGACGGCGACGGCGCGGACGCGGCGCTGGCCAAGCTGCTGCTGGCGGCGGACGCGGCGACCGTCCCGGCGGAGTTCGCGGTCGCGCTCGGGGCCGACCGCTACCAGAACCTGCAGGAGCGGTTCCGCGCGGTGCGCGCGGGGTTCGCCGTCGAGGCGTGGCAGCAGGACGTGCGCGGATGGCTGGCCCGGGGACTGGTCGCGGGCGAGGCGGACGCGGCGCGGGCGTGGCTGGACATGGCGGTCCGCGTCACCGGCGCGGTGCAGGGCCTGCCGGACGCCGCGACGAGCCCGCGCTGCCGCGTCCCGGTGCGCCCGTTCCAGTCGGACCTGCGGCGGCTGTTCGCGGCGCGCCGCGTCGTCAACCCGCTGGCCGGCCTGCTGTCCCGGGACGCCCCGGCTCGCCCGGACGGCCGGCCCGAGCGGGACGAGGCGGCGCAGGAAGGCCCGCAGGACGACGGGGCGCGCGACGAGCTGGTCGGGCAGCCGGAGCTGGCGCGCGCCGTCCAGGACGCGCTCGCGGCGCGGCTGGCGGGGGAGCGGCCCGTCCGGCTGCTGATCGCCGGCCCCGAGGGCACCGGCAAGGGCACCGCCACCGAGCTGCTGGAGCGGCGGCTGGCCGCGGGCGGCGCCGTCCGCGAGGCGCTGTGGGTCTCCGACCAGGTGTTCGCGTCGCTGGGCGTCAGCGACGCCGCGCTGTGGCTGCAGGCCCGCGTCCGCGACTGCGTCGAGGGCCGGATGCTGCTCGTCGTCGACGACCTGGAGCGGCTGGTCTCCTACGAGCGCTGCGGCGCGGCGGCGGTCGAGGAACTGCGCCGCCTCATGGCGCGCTCGCCGCGCCTGGACGTCGTCGCGCTGTGCCGCCCCGGCGGCGACCGGCGGCTGTTCGAGGCCAACCCGGCGCTCGTCCGGGCGTTCGACGTGGCCCGCACGCACGACTTCACCGAGGACGACTTCGCCGAGCTGTTCACCCGGGCCGTCCGGGCGCGCGGCGCCACGGTGCCCGCCGAGGTCGCCGCGACCGCCGGGGTGCTGCTCAGCCGGACGCCTCAGGTGCTGAACCTGCGCGGCGCCCGGCTCGCCGAGCACACCGCGGCGCAGTGCGCCGCGGCGGCGCGGGCCCGCACCGGCCGGGACGCCCCCGAGGTCACGGCCGCGGACCTGCCGCAGCGGCTCATCCCGGGCCGTCCCGCCGAGACCGACCCGTTCGCCGAGCTCGCCGCCTGCGCCGGCATCGCGCCCGTCAAGCGCGAGGTGGACGCGCTGGTCGCCGAGGCCAAGGCGGCCCGGCTGCGCCGCGAGGCGGGCATGGCGCTCGCCGCGCGCCCCCGCCACCTGGTGTTCACCGGCAACCCCGGCACCGGCAAGACCAAGGTCGCGCGGATCCTCGGCCGGATCTACGCCGGGCTCGGCGTGCTGTCGTCCGGGCACATGGTCGAGGTCGAGCGCGCCGACCTGCTCGGCGAGTACGCCACCGAGAGCGTCCTGCGGGTGCGCCGCGCCGTCGAGCAGGCGCTCGGCGGAGTCCTGGTCGTCCGGGACGCGCACGCGTTCGTCGCCGCCGCCGTGGACGCCGCGCGGGGCCGCGAGGTCCTCGACGTGCTGCTCACCACCGTCCAGGCGCACGCCGACGACCTGGTGGTCGTGCTGACCGGGCCGCAGGCGGAGATGAACGGGCTGCTGAAGTCCCACCCCGACCTCGCCGCGCTGTTCCCCCGGACCGTCCGCTTCCCCGACCTCACCGACGACGAGCTGGTGCAGGTGTTCGCGGGCAAGGCCGCCGACGGCGGGTTCGCGCTCGCCCCCGGCGTCCTCGACAAGGTGCGCGCGCTCGCCCAGGCCGCGCCGCGCGACAACGGCTTCGGCAACGCCCGCATCATGATCAACCTGCTGGACCGGGCGGTCGCGATGCAGGGCCGCCGCGTGCTCGCCGACGGGATCGTCGACGAGACCGAGTCGCTCGACGAGATCCTCCTCGAGGACGTCCCCGACGCCCTCGCCCGCGCCGGCGGGGACGTCTCGTCCGACCCGCTCGGCGAGATCGGCCGGCTCATCGGCCTCAAGGAGGTCAAGCGGCAGGTGGACGCGCTGGTCGCCGAGGCCCGCGCCGAGCAGATGCGCCGCGACGCCGGCGTGCCGCTGACCGTCCCGACCCGGCACATGGTGTTCATGGGCAACCCGGGCACCGCGAAGACGACCATCGCGCGGCTGATCGCCGCCGTGTACGCGCGGCTCGGCCTGCTGTCGTCCGGGCACCTGGTCGAGGTGACCCGCGCCGACCTCGTCGCCGAGTTCGTCGGGCAGACCGCGCCGCGGGTGCGGACGGCGGTCGAGCGGGCCCTCGGCGGCGTGCTGTTCATCGACGAGGCGTACGCGCTGACCTCGGCGGGCGGCGGCGACCAGCGCGACTTCGGGCACGAGGCGATCGCCGAGCTGCTGCGGCTGATGGAGGAGCACCGCGCCGACCTGGTCGTCATCGTGGCGGGCTACGACGCGGAGATGGAGCGCTTCCTCAAGTCCAACCCGGGCCTGGAGTCGCGCTTCCCGCAGGTCCTGCGCTTCCCCGACTACTCCGACGACGAGCTCGTCACGATCTTCGAGCTGATGGCGGCGACGGCCGGCCTCACCCTGGACCCCGGCGTGCCGGCCGCGCTGCGCCGGCTCGTCGCCGCGCACCCGCGCGGCTCCTCGTTCGGCAACGCCCGCCTCGTCCGGAACCTGCTGGACGCCGCGGTGTCCCGGCAGGCGCAGCGGATCACCGCCGCCCACGACGCGGACCCCGCCGCGATCGACCCCGCCGAGGTCCGCCTCCTGCGCCCCGAGGACCTCCCCGAAACACCCCCGGGCACCGCCGCCAACTCCTTCGGCCCCTACATCTGACCCTGCCAGCCCAGGGGGGCGACCCCCTGGAACCCCCGTCACGGTCGACAGGCCGTTTCCCGCTCCGCTAGCGCTCCGCGCGAAACGGCCTGTCGACCGGCGGGCATGCCCGCTGCGCTCGCCAGGGCTCGCTCCGCGTGCCTGCCCGTGACCGGCGGCCGAGGTCAGACCTCGCCGCTTCCCCGGTAAGCAGCAGCTTGGAGGGAGTAGAGGTCGGCGTAGAGGCCGCCGGCGGCCATGAGGGCGTCGTGGTCGCCCTCCTCGATGACCTTGCCGTGCTCCAGCACGTAGATGCGGTCGGCGTAGCGGACGCTGGCGAGCCGGTGCGTGATGAGCAGGACGGTGCGGCCGGCGGCGTGGTCGCGGATCCGGTCGAACAGCAGGTGCTCGGCGCGGGCGTCGAGGCTGGCGGTGGGCTCGTCGCAGATCAGCAGCGGCGCGTCCCGGTAGAAGCCGCGGGCGACGGCGAGCCGCTGCCACTGCCCGCCGGACAGCTCGGCGCCGCCCTGGAAGCGGCGGTCGAGGAGGGTGTCGTAGCCGCGGGACAGGTCCGCGACGACCTCCTCGGCGCCGGACGCGCGGGCGGCGGCGAGGACGGCGGGGTCCTCCGGCTCGCCGGGGCGGTGGTCGGGGCCGCGGCCCATGGTGATGTTCTGCCGGGCGGTCATCGGCCAGTGGGTGTACTCCTGCGCGATGACGGCGACGCGGCTCCACACCTCGTCCTGCGGGACGTCGGCGAGGGCCACGTCGTCCCAGCGGACCTCGCCGCCGTCGGGGTCGTAGAGCCCGGCCATGATCCGGGAGAGGGTGGTCTTGCCGGACCCGTTCTCGCCGACGAGCGCGACGACCTCGCCGCGGCGCAGTTCCAGCGAGACGCCGTTGAGCGACGGGGCGTCGGAGCCGGGGTAGGTGAAGGTGACGTCGCGGACCTGGATCCGGGAGAACCGGGTGGGCAGCGCCGGACGCGGATCGGCGGCGGCGGGCGGGAGGGCGCGGTGCGGGATCAGGGCCTCGGCGGCGTCGCAGAACGCCAGGTAGTCGCCGAAGTACAGGCCCTCCTCGTAGCACTGGTTGACCGCGAACACGAGGTTCACCAGGGACGTCTGCCCGCTCCTGATCGCGAGGACGGCCGTGCCGGCGACGGCCAGCGGCACCCAGCCCTGCCAGAGCATGAGCCCGAGCGCGACGTAGACGCCGGCGGTCGCGAGGCCCTTCAGGACGTCCCCGGTGAGCTTCGCGAAGGTCTGCCTGCGGGCCAGGCCGAGCTCGACGCGGCGCTGGTGGGCGGCGAACCGGTCGTACTCGCCGAGCAGGAACGGCCGCATGGTGAACGCGCGGACCTCGGCGGCGTGCCGCCGCTCGGTCATCAGGTCGGACAGGATCCACTTGCGGCGGGCGACGCCGACCAGCGCGAGCATCGTCGCGTAGCGCATCCGGGCGCTGCGCACCGACGCCCAGCCCTCCGGGACGGCGGTGAGCAGCAGCAGCGGGAGCAGCAGCGGGTGCAGCACGCCGAGCGTCCCGGCGGCGGCGATCATCCCGACGGCGCCGGTCAGGACGTCCACGGCGTGCTGGACGACCTGGGACGCCGCGTTCATCCCGCGGGTCTGGGCGCGCTGCAGGTCGTCCAGGAACGTCGAGTCGTCGAGGGCGGTCAGGTCCGCGGCCGTGGTCGCCTCGTACAGCCGCAGCTCGACGAGCCGCTGGACCTGCGGTTCGAGGCGGGCCTGCGTCCAGCCGGCGGCGGCCTGCAGCCCGGACCGCAGCGCCACCGAGCCGGCGACGAGCACCAGCGACGGCAGCGCGTCGCGGACCCGGCCGGGCGTGGGCCCGGCGCTGAACAGCGCGGTGAGCACGCCGGTCGTGGCGAGCAGCCCGAAGGCGGTGAACAGGCCGGCGGCGAGGTTGAGGGAGATCGTCGCGGCCGTGTCGGCGCGGCTCGCCCGCCAGGCCAGCCCGGCCGCCTGCGCGATCACCGCGGGGAGCCGGCGGGCCATGGTGCCCATCCCGGTCTCGGCGAGCTCGCCGTCCTTGGCGTGCCACACGTGCGCCGACAGCTCCGGGAGCTGCGACTCGAACGGGTCGTCCGGCGCGGCGCCGGGCGGATCACCCCGGCGCCGCCGGCGTGCGAGCAGCCGAAATCCCCCGGCGATACGCCGCCTCGCGCCCATGCGCCGCCCTCCGCGCGTCTGTGCCACCGAAGGGCGGTCTGCGCCTTAAGGGGGACTCTGTCCGCTTCACATGTCACAAATCGAAGTGATTTGGAGGTGTGGACAATCATGCGCCGGATGGACGCGGCACCCCGCGGGTTTGTCTAGGGTCTACGGCATGACCGGCGCCGGCCTGGTGGCCGGACACGGCAGGAAGGACGACGGCGTGGCCCGCGAGAGGCACGACTCCGTACGCGCGGAGCACCAGCACGCCGCCTACGGGCGGGAGGCGTACGGCGACCCCTACGACGACCCGTACGCGGGCGACCAGCTCGCCGGAGGCCGGGTGTACCCCGACGGCCCGGCGGGCGGCCCGCCGGTGCGGCGCAGGCGGCGGCGCCGCTGGCCCCGGGTCCTCGGCGTGATCGCCGCCGTGCTCGTCCTGCTGATCGTCGGCGGCTACTTCTACCTCGACTCGCGGCTGGAACGCGAGTCGGTCCTGGTCGACTACCCGGGCCGGGTCGCCGACACCCCCGGCACCAATTGGCTGATCGTCGGCTCCGACAGCCGCAAGGGCCTGGACAAGTCGGCCCAGAAGAAGCTCCACACCGGCTACGCGTCCGGGCGGCGCACCGACTCGATGATGCTCCTGCACTACGGCGCGGGCGGCACGTCCCTCGTCAGCCTCCCGCGCGACTCCTACGTCCCGATCCCCGGTCACGGCTCCAACAAGCTGAACGCGGCCTTCGCGTTCGGCGGGCCCAAGCTGCTCGCGCAGACGGTGGAGAAGGCGACCGGCGTCCACATCGACCACTACGCCGAGATCGGGTTCAACGGGTTCGTGGGCGTGGTCGACTCCGTCGGCGGCGTGAACATCTGCGTCAAGGAGAACATCAAGGACCCGAAGGCGGGCATCGACCTCAAGGCCGGCTGCCAGAACCTCAAGGGCAGCGACGCGCTCGGCTACGTCCGGTCGCGGCACTTCGCCCGCGCCGACCTGGAGCGCGTCGAGCACCAGCGGCAGTTCTTCGGCGCGCTGATGAAGAAGGCGTCCAGCCCGACGACGCTCCTCAACCCGTTCCGCAGCGTCCCGCTCGCCCTCCACTCCACCAGCAACTTCCTCGTGGACGACGGCGACCACCTGTACGACCTGGTGCGGATGATGTGGGCGATGCGGGGCGTCGCCAACGGCGGCGTGACGACGACCGTCCCGATCGGCGGGACCG
Organism: Actinomadura montaniterrae; assembly: GCF_008923365.1. Lineage (GTDB taxonomy): Bacteria > Actinomycetota > Actinomycetes > Streptosporangiales > Streptosporangiaceae > Spirillospora > Spirillospora montaniterrae. The sequence goes on along the minus strand of NZ_WBMR01000146.1, from coordinate 12,186 downwards.
GCTCCTCGGCGAGCGCCGGCTCCTACATCACCTGGGACAGGACGAAGGCGTCGGAGCTGTTCGGCGCGCTGAAGCAGGGGCAGCCGATCCCGTCCGACCTCGTCCAGAAGTAGGCGCCGCGCCCGGCCCGGGCCCCTCGGGGGCCGGGCCGGGCTTGGCATAGAGTCGACCCATGGCGGATGTGACGCCTGAGGGCGGAAAGCAGGACGACCTGTCGACCCTGTCGTCCAAGGAACTCCACGACCGCGCGATGGAGCTGGCCAGGGAGCGGCACGACGTGGGCTTCCTGTGGGACCTGCTGCGCGCCATCCCCGCCGCCGCCGCGGCCACCGGCGAGGTCGACCGCGCCGAGTTCGACCTGTTCCACGGCCTGTCGCTGCTGCGCGAGTTCACGCACGCGGGGGAGGGCGAGGTCGCCGACGCCCTCCGGCCCTTCTACATCGACTACCTCACCGAGCACGGCGGCTGAGGCCCGCGTCCCCCCGCGTCCGCGCCAAGCGGACATGACCTTGACTTTGCCCCGTCTTGATCTCCCTGCGGCCACCCTTGGGAACTACACTCCGTAGGCATCCGACCGCAGAGGGTGGTTGTAGTGAACAAGAAGCAGTTGAAGCTGGCCTCTATCGCGTTTGTGGCGTGGTACGTCATCAGCAGGCCCGAGGGAGCGGCGAATCTCGTCAACAACGCACTGAGCGGGCTGGGGACCGCGGCCGAGTCGTTGTCGCAGTTCATGAGCGCGATCCCCAGCTAGCCGCCGCTTCCAGGCCCCGTACCCGCCGCGGGTGCGGGGCTTTTTCGCGCGCGGCAAGCAAGCGCTCTCCCCCGCGTCACAGTAAAATCCCGCTTTGCGAGCAGACGCGGCTGGGCATCATTGGATCGGGTCAATGTGTCGCTGCGCTACAACAGGGACGGCGTACGGATGAAGAAGAACCTCCGCTATGTGGCCATCGCCTTCGTCATCTTCTACCTGCTGAGCTCACCCCGGGACGCGGCCGGCTTCGTCAACAACGCGTTCACCCAGCTGGGCAGGGCCGGTGATCAGGTCTCCTCGTTCGTGAGCAGCCTGGACCTGTCGCCGTGACCCGCCGCCTCCGGACGCGGTCCGGGCGGTGCGGGCCGGGGGTGATCGCCTAGGATCGGCCGCATGTCCTTCTATGACGTGGAGATCGAGGGTCTGCAGGGCGGTCCCGCGGACCTCGGGCAGTACCGGGGCAAGGCCGTGCTCGTCGTCAACGTCGCCTCCAAGTGCGGCCTGACCCCGCAGTACGCCGGCCTGGAGCGGCTGCAGGAGCGGTTCGCCGGGCGCGGCTTCACCGTCCTCGGCGTCCCCTGCAACCAGTTCATGGGCCAGGAGCCCGGCAGCGCCGAGGAGATCGCGCAGTTCTGCTCGGCGACCTACGGGGTCACGTTCCCGATGACCGAGAAGATCGAGGTCAACGGCGACGGCCGGCACGCGCTGTACGAGGGCCTCGTCGGCACCCCCGACGCCGAGGGCCACACCGGCGACATCCGGTGGAACTTCGAGAAGTTCCTGATCGCCCCGGACGGCGCGGTCGCCGCCCGGTTCGCGCCGCAGGCCGAGCCGGAGTCCGCCGACGTCGTCGCCGCCATCGAGAAGAACCTTCCGGCCTGAGAAAAGGCCCCGGGAAGGGCGCCGGACGCGGGCGCGCGAACCCCGCGGCCGGCCCCCCGGCATTGTGAATCGCACCACACGGCTTGTCGCTATTGAATTACACGTCTAACTTTTGAGGTCGCGCTAGGACGTGGAGGTGCCATGAGCGGGTGGACGGCGGCCGACATTCCCGATCTGCAGGGCCGGCGGGCGATCGTCACCGGGGCCAACAGCGGCATCGGCTACCACACGGCGCTGCAGCTCGCCCGGCACGGCGCCGCCGTCGTGCTGGCCTGCCGCAGCGCCGAGCGCGGCCAGGCCGCGTTCGACCGGATCAGGGCCGCCGCGCCCGGCGCCGACCTCACCCTCGGCTCCCTCGACCTCGCCGACCTGGCGTCGGTGCGCGCGTTCGCCGCCCGGTACGGCGACGCGCCGCTCGACATCCTCGTCAACAACGCGGGCGTCATGGCGCTGCCGCGCCGCACCACCGCCGACGGCTTCGAGATGCAGTTCGGCACCAACCACCTCGGCCACTTCGCGCTCACCGGCCTGCTGCTGCCCGCGCTGCGGGCCGCCGCGTCCGCCCGGGTCGTCACGGTGACGTCGGGGGTCGCGTGGAGCGGCCGCTTCCGCTTCGACGACCTGCAGGGCGAGCGCCGCTACAGCAAGTGGGGCGCCTACGGCCAGGCCAAGCTCGCCAACCTCGTCTTCGCCCGGGAGCTGGACCGCCGCGTCCCCGAGATCACCAGCGCCGCCGCCCACCCCGGCTACGCCGCCACCAACCTCCAGGAGGCCGGCCCGAAGATGGCCGGCAACTCCGTCATGGCGAAGGCGATGGTGCTCAGCAACGCGGTGGTGGCGCAGCCGGCGGCGGCCGGGGCGCTGCCGTCCCTGTACGCCGCGACCGCGCCGGGCGTCGAGGGCGGCGCCTGCTACGGCCCGCGCCTGCTGCAGTTCCGCGGCAGCCCCGCCAAGGTCGTCACGCCGCCGCAGGCCGCCAAGGCGGGCCTCGGCGACCGCCTCTGGCAGGTCTCCGAAACCCTCACCGGCGTCACCTACACCCCCGCCCCCGCCTAACGCGGCGGACTGGCGATGTCCCAGTCGAGGGTGGCGGGGATGGAGCCCTCCAGGGTGAGCAGCCAGCGCTTCACCTCGACGCCCGAGCCGCCGCTGTAGCCGCCGAGGCCGTTCGAGGCGACGACGCGGTGGCACGGGACGATCAGCGGGATCGGGTTGCCGCCCATCACCTGGCCGATGACCTGCGCGTGGACCTCGGTGCCGCTGCGGTCGCCGAGGGCGCCGTAGGTGATCGTCTGCCCGTAGCGGACGGTCTCGTACAGCGTGGTCAGCACCTGCCGCTGCACGTCGCCCGTCAGCCGCCAGTCGATCGGCAGCTCGAACGTCTTCAGGTCGCCGGCGAAGTAGTCGCGCAGCGCCGCGAGCGCCGGGTCGAGGCGGCCGGGCGCGTCCACCACCGGCAGGCCGGTCTTGCGGGCGGCCCGCTCGCGGGCGGCGGGGGTGTCGCGGAAGTCCAGCGACACGATCCCCGTCTCGGTCTCGCTCACGAGCAGCCGTCCCAGCACGGTGTCGACCGTGCCGAACGCGAGTGTCTCGGTCATCGTCGGGCGCTCCCTTCCGGTCCGTTCAGCGTGCCATCCGTGTCCGACATTCTCTTCAACACCGGGGCGGCCCGTCAGGTTGCGGTGAGGCCGCGGTGCAGCCGGGCAGCTTCCTTGGCCAGCCGGCTGGACCCGCCGCGCCCCGCGACGGCCTTCAGAGCGGGGATCTCGCCGCGCGCGCCGGTTGTCTCGGCGGTGCGGGTGCCGAGGGCGAGCAGGTCGGGCAGGCCGCGGACCGCCGTGTGGCCGCCGGGTCCGGCGAGGATCTCGGGCAGCGCGGCGGCGATGATCGTCCAGACGTCGGCGTGCGCGCCCGCGTCGGCGGCGGTGCCCAGGGCCTTCGCGACCCGGCCGAGCTTGACGCGGCCGAACGCGGCGAGCCGCCCGATCGCGACGCCGGTCTCGGCGGCGGGCAGGACGCCGCGCGCGCTCAGCGTGAGCAGCGCGTCGACGGCGTCGGCGCGGTGGCGTTCGTGCGCGTTGGCGAGCGTGCAGGCGAGCAGCGTCCCGGTGGCGGATCCGGACGGCCCGTCGGCCTCCGCGAGAGCCAGCATCGTCGCGCCCTGCAGCCAGCCCTCGTCGACCAGGCCGGCCTGGTAGGGGACGAGTTGCGCGGCGGCGATCTCCCGGTGGGACGGCGTGACGCCCGGCCACCAGGCGAACGTGCGGGAGTACTTCGGCTGCCCGAAGTCCCGCCAGCCCTCCTCGGGGAAGGCGCACAGGCGCGCGATGTCGGAGTCGCCGGGGAAGGAGACGACGGAGAGGATCCGGGACGGAAGGCGCAGCCTGCGGTCGCCGACCGTCGCGGTCGGCTCCGCCAGGACCTCGCACCGGACGTCCGGGTCGGGCTGCGGGCCCGCGGCCAGCCATGCCGCCAGCGCCTGCCCCGCCGGCGAGACCAGGCCCTTGGCACGGGCGACGGCGGCCGGGTCGATCTCGCGCGGGACGCGGAGCATCGCCTGCGCCAGTTCGGCGCGTCCCGGTTCGGTCCCCGCGGCTTCGAGCCTTTCGAGCCGCTCGACGAGCACGCCGGGATCGACGTGTCCGGCGGCCGTGGTCGGGGTGGCCGGCAGGACCGGGACCCGTCCGACGGCGGCGGCGATCTCGCGCCCGCGCAGGGCGAGGAACCGGTCCAGCTGCGGGTCGAAGATCGTTTCGCCCTTGCGCGACCACCCCTTGACGAGCGAGGCGAGGGCCTCGACCAGGCGGTTGGGGGTCTTGGGGACGAACAGGCAGCGGACGGAGAACAGCGTCCAGTCCTGCTCGTGGTGCCGGCCCAGCCGGTCCGCGTTCGTCAACCAGGGCGCCCGCTTCTCCACGACGGGACGCAGGGCGTCCCTCGTGCCGTCGATGTCCTGGTAGGCGAACTCCACGAGCGCGGCGACGAAGCGTTCGACGGCCAGCCAGTCAGGATGCTCGGTGTGCAGGAGGACGGCGAACTCCTCGGCCAGTTCGGCGGGCGAGCCGATCGGCGCGGGCATCTCGCGCGGGACGAACGGCGGCGGCCCCACGGGGAGCGGGAACGCGGCCTCGGCCTCCACCTCGCCGAACGCGGCGGCGATCGTCTCGCGGAGCGGCCCCGGCAGCCCCGACGCGGCGCCGCGGACCTGCTCGCCCGTCTCGGCGGACGCCTTCCCGGCATGCTTCACGGCGATCTTGACGGCGCGTTCCCGCAGGTCGAGGGAGTCGCAGGCGAACACGGCGGTGACGGCGCGAAGCGTGGCGTCCACCCGCCCGCGCTTGCGCGCCGTCCGGTCCAGCCAGGTCAGGCCGGTCCGGACCAGCTTGTTCTCCGGCCGGAACAGCACGGCGGCCGCCGCCTCCTCGAACAGCGGCTCGCCGACCATCTCCAGTTCGTCGGCCCGGCGGACGGCCCGCAGCGCCAGGTCCGCGATCGTCGACGGCGCGGACGGCAGCAGCCAGGCGTAGTCCCGGACCCGCGCGGCGACCTCGTCGTCCGTGGGCTCCAGAAGCTCGTGCAACTGCGCGAACCAGCGCAGCTCGTGCGGCGTGCCGCCGCGCAGGAACCGCCGGACGCAGCCGTCGATCAGCGTGCCGCGCGGGACGCGTCCCGTGGCGGCGAGTTCGGCCAGCGCGTCCGCCCAGGTCCGGCGGCCCTTGTCCCACTCCGCGGTGCTCCGGTCGAACGCGAGGGCCGCGCCGACGCCGTCGGCCTCGAACAGGCGCGGGACGAGCGCGTCCAGGAACGGGTCGTCGGCGAGGGCGTTCGGGTCGGCGCCGCCGCTCGCCCACATCACGACGAAGCCGTCCGCCGCCGGCGGCTCGGCGCCCGCCGACAGGGTGAGGCCCGCCGCCATGTGCCAGCGCGGCAGCACGGACTCCGCGAAGTCGGTGATCCGGAGGCGGTCGGCGATGCGCCGGGCGACGTCGGCGCGCCATTCGGCGGGGCGTGTCGCGGTGACCACGTCCAGGTCGCGGCGCAGTTCCTTGCCGTGGAAGCGCAGCCACCACGTGTCGAACTCGCGGCGGCAGAGCCAGGCCGCGACGGCGGCGGCGCCGCCGATCGTGCCGGCGCCCGCCATCATCAGCGGCTGGTGGTAGCCCTTCTCCAGCTCCCCCCACTGGGCGGCGTCGCGCATCTCCTTCAGCTTTCCGGGGAGCCGGTCGGCGACCTCCTTGCGTCCCGGCCCGTCGAGCTTGGCCACCAGCGCCATCACCCGGCCGGTGTCCTTCGCGTCGATCGCGGCGCGGATCCCGTCCCAGCTCATCGCGCGGCCTCCGCGTCCAGCGCGGCGACCGCCTCGCCGTCGCGGCGGACGATCGTGGCCGCGAGGACGTGCTTGCACGGCCCGCGCTCGCCCCGGTGATCGAACCACCACGGGCACGTGCAGGTGGCGCGGTCCCCCTCGAAGCGGACCTCGCGGTCGCCGCCGTCGGTGGTCACGACCGCGGCGTCGCTACCGGTGAACCGGACGGCGCCGTCCTCGACCAGCGCGCGCGCCGACCGCAGGCGCGGGTTCAGTGCCGCCACGCGCGCTGCGTCGTAGGGCAGTTCGCGGTGGAAGAACGCGGCCTCGGCGGTGTCGAAGCCGACGCGTCCGGACGTCCCGAGCTGCGTCAGCGCCGCCTTCGTCCGGTCGAGCGGCAGGCCGGAGCGTTCGGCGAGCAGGCCGGGGTCCACGCGGGGTTCGAACGACAGCAGCGCGCCGATCAGGTCGGTGTCGCCGGCGGCCTCGTCCGTCGCGAGGGCGTCGAGGACGGCGCCCTCGCCGGAGAAGCCCCGCGACACCTCCGGAGACAGCGTCAGGAAGTACCGCATGCCGGGCAGTTCCAGCTCCCACACGCTCGACACGGGCGCGCTGCCCGCGGTGACGGGCGGCCCGTACACGCGCAGCGCCCGGGCGAACCGCAGCAGCGGCAGCATGGTGCGCAGCCGGTCCGCGCCGGCGAGGCACACCGCGCCGGGCGCCGGACGCGACGACGGCCGCAGCGTCCGCCCGGCCGGCACCGCCCACAGCGCCCCGCGCGAACGGGCGGGCAGCGACCGCAGGAACCGCACCGCGTCCGGCCCCTTCAGCCCGGCCCGCGGGTCGAACCCGGCGGTGATCACCTGGACCTCGGCGAACCCGCGCAGCCAACGCTCCGGCAGCGGCACCTTCTTCTCCACCACCGCGCCGTCCACTGTGGTCACCGCCATCTCGTCGGCGCCCACCGCCAGATGCAGCGGGTCCGATCCGCCGACGCGGGCGAGGGCCTCGCGCAGCGGCCCGTTGACGTCCACGTTCGTGGTGCCGCGTTCGAGGACGTCGCCGTCCAGCGCCGGCTCCAGCACGTCCAGCCGGGCGTACACGCCGCCGCACGCGGAGAACGACTCCATCCGCAGCCGGTCGCCGTTGCAGGTGAACACCGGGTCGCGGAAGCCGGTCGGGCGCGGCTGGTGGTAGCGGGTCCGCGCCACGTCGGCCAGCGCGATCAGCGCCGCCGCGGCCGGCGCCGCCTGGGTGAGCACGCCGCTGAAGAAGTGCGGATGGGCCCGCGGCCCGGTGCTCGTCGTCCCTCCGGACGTCGACAGTCCGAGGAGACCGCCGTCCAGCCCGGAGGGGCGCGTGTAGGAGTACGCCTGTGCCGTCGCGCTGCTCGCCATGCCTCCACAAGGTAGAGATCACTAGCGACAAAAGCGGTGGAAGCGGCGAATCAGTCGATGACGCCCGGGAAGAGAAGGGCGAGCTCGCGGGGGTATCCGGCGATGAGGCGCAGCTCGTCGTCGGTGAGGGGGCGGCCCGTCTGCGCGTTGCACAGCTGGACCAGCTTGAACGCCAGCTCCTCGTCGGCGGGCTCGACGCCGAGACCGTCCATGACGTGCCGGAACCCGGCCTTGCCGCCGTACTCGCCGGTCAGGACGACGCGGCCCGGCCGCGCGTGCCAGTCGTCGGGGAACGGGCCGAGGGTCTCCTCGTCGTACAGCTCGTAGTTGCCGTGGTCCTTCAGGGCCCCGTCGGCGTGGATGCCGGACTCGTGCGCGAACGCGTTCCGCCCGACGCCGACCTGGTTGTAGGGGAGCGGCTGGCCGAAGGCGTAGCTCGCCCACAATGCGAAGCGGCGCGCCCAGGACAGGTCGATCGGGTCGCCGATCTCGGCGCCGGTCAGCTGCGGGTCGAAGGCGTGCCGGAACGCGAGGATGGTCGACAGCAGGTCGGCGTTGCCGGACCGCTCGCCGATCCCGTTGACGCACGTGTTGATCCAGGCGTCCTGCCCGGCCTGCAGGTCGCCGAGCGCGCCATGGATGGAGTTGGCGACGGCTAGGCCGAGGTCGTTGTGGCAGTGCGTCTCGACGGGGATGCCGATCGCGGACGCGAGCTTGGCGAAGCGCTCGCGGATGCGGTCGGGGGTGTCGCCGCCGATGGTGTCGCAGTAGCGGACGCGGTCGGCGCCGGCCTCCTTCGCGGCGAGCGCGAACTCGGTGAGGAAGCCGTCGTCGGTGCGGGAGCCGTCCTCGGCGTTGACGCCGACGGTCCGCGCGCCGCCCGCCTTGGCCGCGCGGACGGCCGCGGTCATCTCGCGGATGACGGCGTCCCGGTCCAGCTTCCCGCGGAACTTGTTCGCGAGCATGTAGTCGGACGTGGAGATGGACAGGTTGTAGTGGGCGAGGCCCTTGCCACCCGCCCGCACGGCGACCGCCTTCTCCACGTCCTGCGGGACGCCCCGGCACCAGCCAGAGAGCCGCAGGTCGCCGAACGCCCCGGCCTCCGCCAGCGCGATCTGCGCCCGGACGTAGGGGACCTCGTGGAACAGGAACGGGAAGCCGATCTCGGACTGCGCGACCCCGAGCCGCCCCAGGTAGAAGTTCACCATCGTCTTGCCGAACTTGGACAGCCCGGTCCGGGCGGTCTGGACGCCGTCGCGGTTGGTGACGTCGAGGAAGTGAATCTGTGGCATGCCCTCAGATTGACAGCCGGATCCATATGTATCAATATTGACGAAAATCAATGTCAATGGAGCGCTTATGGCGGAGAACGACCAGGTGGGCGGGTGGATCGACGCGGCGGCGGCCGCCGAGCGGCTCGGTGTGAAGCCCGCCACGTTGTACGCCTATGTCAGCCGCGGCGTGCTGCGCCGCCGGCACGCCCCGGACGGCCGGCGCAGCCTGTTCGACGCCGCGCAGGTGGAGGAGCTGGCCCGGCGCGGCAAGCCCCGCCGCGGGCCGGGCCCGGGAGAGCTGGCGATCGAGTCGGCGATCACCGCGCTCGGCGCCGACCGCCCCTACTACCGGGGCCGCGACGTGCTCGGCCTGGCCGAGCACGGCTCGTTCGAGGACGTCGCGGGCTGGCTCTGGACGGGCCGCGACGGCGCGGGCGAGGCGCCGTGGCGGGCCCCGGACGAGGGCGTCGCGGCGGCCGTCGCCGCGCAGTCCGGGCTGCCCGAGGGGCTGCTCCCGATGGACCGCCTCCAGGTCATCGTCACCGCGCTGGCCGCCGCCGACCCGCGCCGCCACCACCTGGACCCGGAAGGCGTCACCGCCACCGCCCGCTCTCTCATCGCCGGCCTCGTCGAAGCCCTCCCGCCCGCCCCGAACGGCTCCCATGACGACGACCCGCCGCAGGTCGGCGAGGGCGGGGTGGCTGCGCGGTTGTGGGGGAGGCTGTGCGCGCGGCCGGCGGAGGCGGGGGCGCTGCGGGCGCTGGAGGCGGCGCTGATCCTGCTGGCCGATCACGAGCTGGCCGCCTCCACGCTGGCGGCGCGGGTCGCCGCGTCCGTGCGGGCCGACCCGTACGCCGTCGTCGCGTCCGGGCTCGGCGTGCTCAGCGGGCCGCTGCACGGCGGCGCGTCCTACGGCGCGGAACGGCTGATCGCGGAGGTCGCCGACCCGGAGTCGGCCGCCCAGGTGGTCGGGCGGCGGCTGCGCGGCGGCGAGCGCATCCCCGGGTTCGGGCACGTGGTGTACAAGTCGGGCGACGGGCGCGCGACGCTGCTGCTGGACCTCGTCCGGGCGGCGGCCCCGGGGCACCCGCGGCTCGCCGCCGCCGAGGCCGTCCTGGACGAGGCGGCGCGGCGCCGGCTGCCCTCCGCGAACATCGACTTCGCGGTGGCGGCGCTCGGCGCGGTCGCCGGGTTCGTCCCGGGCGCCGGCGAGGCCGTGTTCGCGGTCGCCCGCACCGCCGGGTGGCTCGCGCACGCCATCGAGGAGTACGGCGGCGCGCACCCGCTGCGCCCCCGCGCCGTCTACACCGGCCCGCCGCTTCCGGACGCCGCCCCGGCACCGCGCCGGCCAGGCCGTTCAGGCTGAACACCGAGGTGCCCGCGGCCAGCCGGGGGTTGTGCACGGGCGGCGCGGGACCGGGGGTACGCTCGATGACGTGCGACGGTTCCTCACCCCGGCCTGGCTCGGCCTGCATGCGATCGCGGTCGTGCTCTGCGGCGCGTTCATCGGCTTCGGCTGGTGGCAGTACGACCGCGCCCAGGAGGGCAACGACCGCAGCTGGGCGTACACGTTCGAATGGCCGATCTTCGCGATCTTCGTGATCGTGATGTGGGTCAAGATGATCCGCGACGAGAAGGCCGGCGTGGCCCCGGCGCCCAAGGTGATCGAGGAGCCGGCCGAGGCCGCCGTCAAGCGCGAGATCATCCGGCGGCAGGAGGAGGAGGACCCCGCGCTGGCGGCCTACAACCGCTACCTCGCGCGGCTCAACTCCCAGACCGACCGGCGCGGCTGACCGCGCCGCCGGGCGCCCCGCGCCGCCGCGGGGCCGTGCGACGTGAGCGGGCCGCCGGATGCGGCCAGCCGATGAAAGGGTGTGAACTGTGGAAGGCGCGGTGACCCGGTACCGGATCCTCGCCCTGCTCGTCGGCAGCCTCCTGGTGCTGCTGGTGATCGGCATGATCCTCAAGTACGGTCCGACCGACATGCCCGCGATGGCGGGCATCGTGGCGCCCGTCCACGGGCTCTTCTACATGGTCTACCTCGTCGCCGCCTACGACGTGTGGCGGCGGGCGGACTGGCCGCTGACCAAGATGGTGCTCATCGTGCTCGGCGGCGTCGTGCCGCTGATGACGTTCTGGGTCGAGCGCAAGATCGTCACGGAGGCCCGCCAGGTGCGGCCCGCGGCGGCGGCCGAGCCCGAGCCGTCCGGCGCCGACTCGTCCCGCGCCTGACCCTCCCTCCCGCATTCCGCCCCGTCCGGGGCTGGATCCGCGGGCCCGTCCGGGAGTAACGTTTGACTGAGTCAAACGTAGGAGGACGAGCATGGAGGCGACGGCGGCGGACGTCGGCACGGTCCGCGCGTTCAACCGGTTCTACACCGGAGTGATCGGGGTGCTCGGCGAGGGCCTGGTGCGCTCGCCCTACTCCCTCACCGAGGCCAGAGTGATCTTCGAGCTGGCGCAGCGCGAGGACACCGAGGTGCTCGCGCTGCGGCGCGCCCTCGACCTCGACCCCGGCTACCTCAGCCGGATGCTGACCCGCTTCGAGAACGACGGCCTCGTCGTCCGGGAACGCGCGCCCGGCGACGCCCGCCGGCAGGTCGTCCGCCTCACCGGCCGGGGCCGCGAGGTGCAGGCGATGCTCGACGAGCGGTCCAGCGCCGAGATCCGCGCGCTGCTCGACGGCCTCACCGGCGACGACCGCCGCCGCCTCCTCGGCGCGATGCGCACCGTCCAGGGCATCCTCGGCGACCGCGCCCGGCCGGACGGCGCCGTCCTGCGGCCCCTGGGCCCCGGCGACCTCGGCTGGGTCGTCGAGCGCAACGGCGCCCTCTACGCCGAGGAGTGCGGCTGGGACCGCACCTACGAGGCGCTCGTCGCCCGCGTCGTCGCCGGCTACGTCGAGGACCACGACCCCGAGCGGGAGAGCGCGTGGATCGCCGAGGCCGGCGGCGAACGGGTCGGCGCGGTGTTCTGCGTCCGGCGCGAGGAGGAGGTCGCCCAGCTGCGCCTCCTGCACGTCGAGCCCGGCGCGCGGGGCCTGGGGGTCGGCGCGGCGCTGGTCGATGAGTGCGTCCGGTTCGCGACCGACGCCGGATACCGCGAGATCATGCTGTGGACGACGGCGCTGCAGCGGCCCGCGCACCGGATCTACGAGCGGGCCGGGTTCCTCCTCGAAGAGGAGGAGCCGCCGGTCGCCCGCTTCGGCGACGTGGTGTACGGCCAGGTCTGGCGCAAGAAGCTCTGACCTTCCGGCGGGGGTCCGCTGGCTCGTGACCGGCGCGGGTTCGTCCGGCGCGGGGGCCTGGAACGAACCGAGGCCCGTGAAGGCGCTCTTGCCTTCACGGGCTCGGCTCCGCAGCGATCCCTTACTGCGTGAGGGCGGCCGGGACGGGGGTCGGACGGAGTTCCGGCCGCCTGGTGCACCGGCATGGCGCCGGCTCGGATCGGGGCTGATTCCCACCTCCCTCCCGTGCCCGGCCGGACGAGGGCGTGACGGCCCGTCCGGCTTCGAGGGGCGGGCGCCGCACGGGCGCCCGGACGGACGGGGGCGTGGGGGCCGGGCCGGCGGCACAG
>NZ_WBMR01000145.1 GCF_008923365.1 Actinomadura montaniterrae | reverse complement strand
TGCCGCGCGCCCGGCGGCGTGCGCCGCGCCCACGTCCGCCCGGCGTCCGGCGACACCAGCAGGCCCGCGTCCGCCCCCGCCACGACCAGCGCGTTCCCGCGCGCCGCGACCTGCGTGAGCGGGCCGGTTCCCGGCGGCACCGCAGGCGTGGGCGTCCATTTCGCGCCGTCCGGCGACGTCCACACGGCCGGCTTCCCGTCGCGCCCGCCGACCGCCACGTAACCGGAACCGGTCGACGCCACGTCGACGAGGTTCCCGGCCACCGCCGCGCGCTGCCACGCCTTCAGGTCGGACGACCGCCACACGGTGCCGCCGCCGACCGCCACATAGCCCGTGGCCCCGGACGCGACCGCGGCGAGCGGCCCGGCTGGCACCTTCGCGGGCTCCCAGACCGACCCGTCCCGCGACGTCATCGCGAGCCCGCCCGGCCGTGCGGCGGCCGTGCGGCCGACCGCGAGCCACCCCTGCCCGCCGAACGCCACGTCCGACAGCCGCCCGGGGGTGCCCGGCACCCGGCCGCGCGTCCAGCCGAGCCCGTCCGGCGAACTCCAGATCGCCGCGCCGCCGTTCGTGCTGCCCACCGCCACCGCCCGGCCCGGCCCCGCGGCGAGGGAGCGGATCACGCGCTCGGTGTGCACCGCGCCCGGCACCGCCGCCAGGTTCACGCCGGACAGGTACGCGTCGCCGCCCTGGTGGCCCGCGACCGTGACCGCGCCGCCCGCCGCGACCGCGAGACCGCTGGTCCGCACCGGCCCCGCGACGGTCCCGGACGGCTGCCAGGCGCGCCCGCCGGGGCTGCGCAGCACCGTCCGCTGCCCCTTCGCCCCCTTCACCACGACGCCGAACCCCGCCGCGGAACCGCCGAACCGCTCGACGCCCGCGTAGCCCGGCGCCGAGAACCGTCCCGCGGCCTGCCACCTCAGGCCGTCCGGGGAGGTGAACAGGACCCCGAACCGCGTCGTCCTCCGGTGCTTCTTCGGGCCGGTGGTCCGCTGTCCCTCCCGCACGGTCGCGAACCCGCCCGGGCCCGCGACCAGGCCGTTCGTCGCGCCCTGCGACCCCTGCGCCTGCGGGACGGCCACCGCCGTCCAGGTCCGCCCGCCGTCCGCGGACCGCCACAGGCCGTCGCCCCGCACCGTCCGCGTGACCTTCTTCTTGCCCTTCTTGCGGGTCACCTGGCGGCTGAACGTCCCGTGCGTCACCAGCACGCCGCCGGACGCGGCGACCCGGTCCAGCCCGGTGATCCCGGCCTGCAGCCCGTCGACGCGCTGCCACGCCCGGCCGTCCGCGGTGCTCCACACCACGGCGCGGCCCCGCGCCGAGCCCACCGCGACGAACCCGTGCACGGTCGCGACGAGCGCGTTCACCTGGTCGTCCGGCCTGAACGCGGACGTGTCGAGGTGCCGCGTCCAGGTCGCACCGCCGTCGCTCAGCCACACCACCGTGCCCGCGGGCGACCGCCCCAGCGCCGCCCAGCCGCCGGCCCCGGCCGCGACCAGCCGCGGGCGCTCCCCGGCGGGCGGCTCCGAGCCGTCCGCGCCGCGCACCTTCGCCGCCTTCCACGCGTGCCCGCCGTCCGCCGACACCAGGAACCGCGCGCGCTCCTGCCCCGGCGTGCCGTCGCCCTCCGTCCCGGCGGCGACGACCTTCCGCCCGGACGCGGCGACCACGGCGAGGTCCTGGACGAGGCCGTCCGTCGAGGCCGACGGGTCGGTCCCGAACAGCGCGCCCGCCGGGATCGGGGCGGGTGGGCGCGGCTTCTTCGGGCCGCCGCCGCTCTGGTCGAGCGCGAACAGCGCGCCGCCCGCGACGACCACCAGCCCGGCCGCGCCCGCGATGGCGGCGCGCAGCGTCCGCGTTCCCCGTCCCCCGGCGCGTCCCTCTGGCCCCGCCTGCGCCTCGCCGGCGCCCGCCTGAAGATCGTCGGCCGCTGCCTGGGGCCTGCCGGCCGCCGCCTGAGCTTCACCGGCCGCCGCCCGGCCGGTGTCCGTCCGAGGTTCGCCGGGTGCTGCCTCGTCGTTGTCCGCTTTCTTGGGTGTCTCGGCCGTGCCGGGCTTGGGCTGGGCGGAGGCCGCCGCTACGACCGATCCGGCCCCGCGGCCCTTCGCCGACCGCTTCGCGGCGCGGTTCCTGCGCGCGTCCTGCTTCGGCTTCTCGTCCGTGGGGGCGGCGACCGCTTCCTCGGCGGGCTTCTCGGCCGGGCTCGCGGACGGCGCGGAGGCGCGCTGCTTGCGCTTCTTCGGCTTGGACGGGGACTCGGTCTCGGCGGCCTCTGCCGGGCGCGTGGAGGCGGGTGCGGCGTCCGCGCGGATGGCGTTGAGGCTCGCGGGCGCCTCGGGTGCCTCGGGCTCCAGGGCGGGGGCGGCGGCGCGTTCCCGGGGCGGCGCCCCGTGGCCCCAGCGGATGCCGGCGGCGCGCCACGCCTCGTAGGCGCGCTGCCAGGGCGACAGGGCCGCCGGGAGGTCGGCGAGGTCGGCGGCCACGCCGAACGTCAGGCGGCGTCTGACCTCGCGCGATCCGTCCGGCCGGTCGTCGGCAGGGGGCTCCGCACCGGCCGGGGACGAGGTGCCGTCCCGCTCCGGGGTCCTCGCCGTCACACGCGCTCCTTCACGGTCCTGGGACCACTATGAAACCGCGCCACACCGGTGGCTGCTCGCACATCGGCGTGAACGGCGGCCGATCGGGCCGCTGGAGCGTTCTATCACCTCAGGCCGGACGGATCCGATCTTTCGCCTCGATCTCCCCCTTGTACGCGAATCCCTGGATGTGGACGACGGGCGCGTCGGCCCCCGGCGCGCCGTGCAGGTCGGCGGAGACGCCCATGCCGCCGGTCTCCACCCGGACGCCCGGCGGGACGATCACCTCGACCGTCGACTTGTAGGCGAGGACGCGGATCGTCGTGACGGGCCCGTCCAGCTCGGCGGCGCGCAGGTCGAGCAGGGAGTGCCCCTTGTAGATCACGGTGGTGTACTTCTCGGGGAGGCGCCAGCGGCCGGTGCGGCGGACGCCGCTCTTGTAGGCCAGCTGGAAGCGCCCGGCGGGGCCGCGGTCGGCGGGGGCGGGGGCGGCCGCGGCGGCCGGCAGGTCGGACGAGACCTCGGCCAGGTCGTCCTCGGTGCGGGCGGCCAGGGCGAGGTCGATGCGCTCGTCCAGCTCGGCCTCGGTGAGCCGGCCTTCGGCGTAGGCGGTGTGCAGCCGGACGAGGACCCGGTCGCGGTCGCCGTCCGAGGCCCGCAGGCCCTTGCGCTGCTCGAGGGTCATCTCACATCTCCTTAGCGGCGGTCTGCCCGCAGCCTGGACCCTCCGGCGGGTGGAGGGTCGAGCAGAGTCGCGATGTATCTTAACCCGATCTCGCTCGGTTTGCGAGAGATTCGCCCGGATCCGACTCGCGATCATGGGGTGCCGGACTCGCGGGCGTCCGGCCGGTAGATTCGGATCAGCCCGTTGATTGAGGGGGGACGGTCATGGGCGGGACGGCGGGGCGTGCGCACGGCCCGTACACGCTGTACGACCTGGACGCGATGCCCGAGGAGGGGCGGCGCTACGAGCTCGCCGACGGCTGGCTGAACGAGCTGCCGGGCGACCTGTGGCACGACCACGCCGCCGACACGCTGAAGACGATCCTGAAGGACGCGGCGCGGCAGGCCGACGCGGACGTGCACGTGGCGGGCGCGCCGCAGGACGTCACCACCCCGGCCGGCGTCCGCAAGCCGGACGTGTTCGCCGTCGCCCGGGACGTGGCGCGCGCCGCGCTGGAGCGGCAGACCCGCACCTACTACGGCCCCGACCTGATGCTGGTCGCCGAGGTCGTGACGCCCCGTACGGTGAACGAGCAGATCGACCGCGTCCGCAAGGTCGAGGAGTACGCGGCGACCGGCATCCCGCACTACTGGATCATCGACCTGGAGCCCCGCCCGTCGATCACGATGCTGGAGCTGTCCGGCGGCCGCTACGAGGTGGCGGGCCGGGCGCGGTCCGGCGAGACGGTGACGCTGACCGCGCCGTTCCCGATCAGGTTCGATCCCGTCCGCCTCTCCGAGATGGACTGACCCCCGGCCGGCGCGGACCCTGCGCTGGCCGGATCCTTTCGGTTGTTGGCGATCTCGCCGCTTTTTGCCGCGGCGGCGTCCGGGCAGAGTGAGTGCGTCGCAACCGAGAAAGGGAGTAACGCCATGTCGGAGCGGATGCGGGCGGTCAGGCAGGACGTGCTGGGCGGGCCCGAGGTGCTGCAGCTGGTCGAGGTCGAGCGGCCGGAGCCGGGGCCCACCGAGGTACTGGTGCGGGTGCGGGCGGCCGGGGTGAACCCGACCGACTGGAAGCACCGCTCGACGAAGATCTTCCTGCCCGACCCGCCGTTCACGCTGGGCTGGGACGTGTCCGGCGTGGTGGAGAAGGTCGGGTTCGGGGTGACGCTGCACAAGCCGGGCGACGAGGTGTTCGGCATGCTGCGCTACCCGGGCGGGGTGGGCTCGCACGCCGAGTACGTGGCGGCGCCGTCGCGGACGTTCGTCCGCAAGCCGGACGCCATCGACCACGTGCAGGCGGGCGCGCTGCCGCTGGCCGCGCTGACGGCCTGGCAGGCGCTGGTGGACACGGCGGACGTGCGGGAGGGGCAGCGGGTGCTCGTCCACGCCGCGGCGGGCGGCGTCGGGCACCTGGCGGTGCAGATCGCCAAGGCGAGGGGCGCGCACGTCCTCGGCACGGCGAGCGCGGCGAAGCACGCGTTCCTGCGCGAGATCGGCGTGGACGAGCCGATCGACTACCGGAGCGTCGACTTCGCCGACGCGGCCGAGGACGTCGACGTCGTGCTCGACGCGATCGGCGGCGACTACGGCCCGCGCTCGCTGCGCACGATGCGGCGCGGCGGGACGCTGGTGGCGATCGCGGGGCGCGCCCAGCCGGAGGACATGGCGCAGCAGGCCGCCGAGCGCGGCGTCCGGTTCGAGAAGCTGCTGGTCGAGCCGGACTTCCACGCGATGACGGAGATCGCCGAGCTGGCGGCGTCCGGGCGGCTGCGCGCCGAGATCGACACGGTGCTGCCGCTGGAGGACGCCGCCAAGGCGCACGAGCGGGGCGAGACGGGACGGGTGTCCGGCAAGATCGTCCTCACGGTCTGACGGGGCCGGTCACCGACTCAGGCCGCGCAGGTAGGCGGCGCGGTCGAGGGGGTCGCCGCCGGTGCGGGGCCGCGACGGCGGCGCGCCGGTGACGCGGCGCTCGCCGGACGGCTCGGACCACCAGGTGCCCTCGCCGCGGGTGAGCGCGGGCAGCGCCGCCTCCGCCTCCCGCGCGCGCCCTGCCGGGATCTCGCCCTTGATCGTCCAGCCGGCCGGGCCGGGCTCGGGCTCGACGGCCGTGGCGCCGAGGGGGCCGAGCGCGGCGAGGACGGGGCTGAGCGCGTCGCCGGGCACCTCCGCCTCGAACGCGTGGCACGGCTCGTAGACGCGGGTGCCCGCGCGCGCGAGCGCGGCCATGAGGATCAGCGGGGTGAGGCCGCGGAAGTCGCCGGCGGTGCTGACCGGCGCGGCGTACCCGGACCGGGTCAGCACCACGGCGCAGTCGGTCACCGGCCAGCCGCGCAGGCCCTGCTCCAGGGTGCGGTGGACGGTCTCCTCGATCGCCCGGTCGAAGGCGTGCGGCAGCGCGCCCGGCTCGGTCTCGCGGCGGAACGCGTTGCCGGAGCCGCGCGGCGCGGGCTCGACGCGCAGCCCGACGCTCGCCCAGAAGTCCGGCACGCGGCGCCGCCAATCCATCTCCTCGACGGCCTCGCCGGTGCCGGCCGGGCGCTCGGCATAGACGATGCGGCTCTCCTCGAAGATCGCCTCGACACCGGCCTCGGCGAGCAGCCGCGCCGCGATGACCTCCTTCTGCACCTCCCCGTACAGCAGCACCGACGTCGCGCCGGACGGGACGGGCCGCGCGCGGATCAGCGGGTCCTCGTCGGCGAAGCCGAGGAGCGCGGCGCGCAGCCGTCCCGCGTCGGCGGGGCGGCGGGCGCGGACGATCGTCTCCAGCGACGGTGGCGGGAACGGCGGGACGTCCCGGACGGGCGGCCCGATCCGGTCGCCGACGCGGACCTCGGCGAGGCCGCGGACGGCGGCGATGTTCCCGGCGGTCAGGGGCCCGCCGGGGGCGCCGGCGATGTCCAGCCCGGTGATCCGCCCGCCGCGCCCGCCCTCGAAGACGACGTGCTCGCGCGTCCGCACCTCGCCGGAGAAGAGCCGCAGGTAGGCGACCCGTCCTCCGGAGGGGGCGCGCTCGACGGCGAAGACGGTGCCGCGCGTCTCGCCGTCGCCCGGCCCGGCGGGCGGCAGCAGGGACGCGATCCCGTCGAGCAGGTCGCCGACGCCCGCGCCGGTCACGGCCGAGCCGAAGTACAGCGGCTGGACGGCCGCGGCGGCGGTCTGCGCGCGCAGCGCCGCCCGCACGGCCTCCGGCGGGGTGGCGCGGCCCTCCACGAAGTCGGCGAGCAGGGCGTCGTCGCCGTCCGCGAGGATCTCCGCCGACGGCGCGCACGGCACGGCCCGCCCGTCCCGCACCCGGTTCAGCGGGACGGGCCGGACGCCCGGCCGGCGGCCGAGCGCGGCGAGCACCGCGTCCGGGTCCGCGCCCATGCGGTCGATCTTGTTCACGAAGATCAGGGTGGGCAGCGCGAGCGCGCGCAGCGCCCGCAGCAGTACGCGGGTGCGGGCCTGGACGCCCTCGACGGCCGACAGCACCAGGACGGCGCCGTCGAGCACCCCGAGGGCCCGCTCGACCTCGGCGGCGAAGTCGGCGTGGCCGGGGGTGTCGATCAGGTTGACGCGCAGCGCGCCGAGCCGGAACGGCGCGACGGCCGACCGGATCGTGATGCCGCGGCCGCGTTCCAGCTCGCCGCGGTCGGTCTGGGTGTCGCCGGCGTCGACGCTGCCGAGCCGGGCGATCGCGCCGGTGTCGAACAGCAGCCGCTCGGTCAGGCTGGTCTTTCCCGCGTCGACGTGCGCGAGGATGCCGAGGTTGAGCGTGGGCATGGGCGGTGGAGTCCTCGAAAGCTCTCGTCCGGAATGGGCTGTGAGATTCCGAAGACCTGGCGCATCTCGCCTCCGCCGCTCAGGGATGGGACGCGTTCATGCTGCCATCCCGACACCCGACGCCCGTACCGATTTTTCGCCGGGTCGGCACTAGCCTTGGACGGTGCTGCTGCTGACGACGCTCGACGGCTGGCGCGCCCAGCCCGGGCCCCGGTTCGTCCTGTCCGACGCGGGCGCCGTGTGGGCGCCCGACTCCGAGCCCGACCTGCTCGCCATCGCCGACGACGTGTACGGCGGGGGCGGCGCCGGCCAGCTCGTCGCGGTGACGCTGGATCCGGAGCCGGGGCTGCGGCCGCCGCGCGGCGTCATCGACAAGACGGCCGCGACGGAGGTCCGGTACGTGCGGCGCGGCCCGGACGGCCGGCACGTCGCGCTGCTGGACCGTCCCGCCACCGCCGAGGCCCTCGACCTGCTCCCGCATCCCGAGGGCGGCTGGTACCGGGAGACGTGGCGGTCGGACGTGTCGTTCGCCCCGGCGGGCTACCCGGGCGAGCGGGCGACCGCGACCGGCATCTACTTCCTGCTGCCGCCCGGTGAGGAGTCGATGTGGCACGCGGTGCGCTCGGCGGAGATGTGGCTGTGGCACCGCGGCGGCCCGCTGTCGCTGCTCCTCGGCGGGGACGGCGACGAACCGGCGGACGCCCCGGAGACGGTCACGCTGGGCGCCGACGTGGCGGCCGGGCAGGTGCCGCAGGCCGTCGTCCCGCCCGGCGCCTGGCAGGCGGCCCGCCCGGCCGGACCGGAGGAGGTGCTGGTGAGCTGCGTGGTCTCCCCCGGTTTCGACTTCGCCGACTTCCGCGCCCGCCCCTGACGAGCGAGCCCTAGCGGGCCGTCCTGCGGCGCGGCCGGACGGCCTGCTCGGTCCAGAACGGCTCCATCACCCGCTCGATCGCGCCGGCGACGGTGCGCCGCTCGTCCCGGGTCAGCGGGCCGAACACCTCGGCGCCCACCTCGTCGGCCAGCGCGCGCGCCCGCCGGTGGACCTCGCGCCCGTCATCGGTGATGCGGACGGAGTGGCGGCGCCGGTCCTTCGGGTCGCGGGTGCGCTCGCAGAGCCCGCGCTCCTCCAGGTCGTCCACCAGGCCGACCATCAGCGTGGGGTCGAGCAGCAGGTAGCCGGCCATCTCCTGCTGCGACAGCGTGCCGGACGAGCTGAGCGCCGCCAGCACGAGGAAGTGCCGGACGCGGAGGCCGAGCGGTTCGAGGGCCTCCTCCAGCCGCTGCTCCATCCACCAGCCGCACTTGGCCAGCTGGAAGCCGGTCACGGACGCGAGCCCGGCCGGCAGCCCGCCGCGCACGGGCCTCTCCTCCGCCATCCCGCCAGGCTATAGCAGTTCGAGGATCCAGCCCATCGATCATCAGTTGACTGGATAATCGAAAAGTTCAACTATTGAGCCATGGCACTGACTCTCGGGCTCTACGGGCTCAACCTGCACGCCTGCGCCGGCCCGCGCGCCTCCGCGCGGATCGCCGCCCTCGCCGAGGAGCTCGGCTACGACTCGCTGTGGGCCGGCGACCACGTCGTCCTGCCGAGCCCCCGCACCGACCCCTCGCCGCTCGACCCGGAGGCGCCGTTCCTGGACGCGGTCGTGTCCCTCACCCACCTCGCCGCGGCCACGGAGCGGATCGCGCTCGGCACGGGCGTCATCGTCCTGCCGCAGCGCAACCCGCTGATCCTGGCCAAGCAGCTGGCGAGCGTCGACGTGCTGAGCGGCGGGCGGCTGGTCTTCGGCCTGGCGGCCGGCTACCTGGAGCCCGAGCTGCGGGCCCTCGGCGTCCCGCCCGGCGAGCGCGGGACACGCACCGGCGAGCATCTCGCCGCGATGCGGTCGCTCTGGTACGACGACGCGCCCGCCTTCCACGGCCGCCACGCCGACTTCGCCGGCGTGGACGCGCACCCGCGTCCCGTGCAGCGCCCGGTGCCGGTGGTCATGGGCGGGCACGGCCCGGCGGCGCTCCGCCGCACCGTCCGCGAGGCCGACGGGTGGTACGGCTGGATGCTCGGCCGACGCGCCGCCGCCGACGCGATCGCGCGGCTGAGGGCGGCGGCGCGGGAGGCGGGCCGCGACCGGCCCCCGCACGTCTCGGTCTCGCCGCCGCGCCCGCCGGACGCCGCGTCCGTCCGCGACTACGCGGAGGCGGGCGTCGACCGGCTCATCGTCGTCCCGCCGATGGGCGCCCCGCTCGACGAGCTGGAGGGGTTCGTCCGGGCCCACGCGCCCGCCGAGGTCGGCGCCGCACCGGCCGGGTGAAAGGAGCGCGGCGGACGGCGGCTCCATCGCGTTCAGCGCCCGGACGAACTCCAGCGCTTCGGGCGCGCCCTGGAGGCGGTCCATGCCCGCGTCCTCCCACTCGACCGAGATCGGGCCGTCGTAGCCGATCGCGTTGAGCGCGCGGAAGACGTCCTCCCAGGGGACGTCGCCGCGGCCGGTGGAGATGAAGTCCCAGCCGCGCCGCAGGTCGGCCCACGGCAGGTGCGACGACAGGCGCCCGCGGCGGCCGTCGCCGGTGCGGACCTTGGTGTCCTTGCAGTCGACGTGGTAGATCCGGTCGCGGAAGTCGAACAGGAACCCGACCGGGTCGAGCTCCTGCCAGACGAAGTGGGACGGGTCGAAGTTCAGGCCGAACGCGGGCCGGTGCCCGATCGCCTCCAGCGTCCGGACGGTCGTCCAGTAGTCGTAGGCGATCTCGCTCGGGTGGACCTCGTGCGCGAACCGGACGCCGACCTCGTCGAACACGTCCAGGATCGGGTTCCAGCGGTCGGCGAAGTCGGCGTAGCCGCGCTCCACCATCGCCTCGGGGGTGGGCGGGAACATCGCGACGGTGTGCCAGATCGACGACCCCGTGAACCCCACGACCGTGGAGACGCCGAGGCGCGCGGCGGCGCGGGCGGTGTCCTTGATCTCCTCGGCGGCGCGCCGCCGGACGCCCTCGGCCTCGCCGTCGCCCCAGATCCGCTCCGGCAGGATCGCCTGGTGGCGCTCGTCCGGGATGTCGCAGACGGCCTGGCCGACGAGGTGGTTGGAGATCGCGAACACCTTGAGGTCGTGCTTGGCGAGCGTCTCCAGCTTCCGCGGCACGTAGCCGTCGTCGGCCAGGGCCTTGTCGACCTCGAAGTGGTCGCCCCAGCAGGCGATCTCCAGGCCCTCGTAGCCCCAGCCGGACGCCAGCCGGCAGACCTCCTCGAACGGCAGGTCGGCCCACTGGCCCGTGAAAAGGGTGATCGGTCGCGCCATCACTGGCTCCCCTCGACGTCGGCCCACCCGCCGGACGCGGCGCTCGCCGCGACCGCGTCGAGCACCCGCTGCACCCGCAGGCCGTCGGCGAACGACGGGGTCGGGTCGGTGCCGTCCGCGATCGCGGTGAGCAGGTCGGCGGCCTGGTGGGTGAAGGTGTGCTCGTACCCCAGCATGTGACCGGGCGGCCACCACTGGCGGGCGTAGGTGTGGACGGGCTCGGTGACGACGATGCGGCGGAACCCCGCCGTCTCGGCGGCCTCGGTGCCGTCGTGGAACCACAGCTCGTTCATCGACTCCAGGTCGAACGACAGCGCGCCGGACGAGCCGCTGACCTCGATCCGGAGCGCGTTCTTGCGCCCGGTCGCCATCCGGGTGGCCTCGAAGGAGGCGAGCGCGCCGCCGTCGGTTCGGCCGACGAACAGCGCCGCGTCGTCGACCGTGACCTCGGCCGTGCCGCCGCCGGGCGCCGGGCGCTCCCGGACGAAGGTGTCCATCACCGCCGACACCCCGACGAGCGCGTGCCCCGTGATGAACTGCGCGGTGTCGATGATGTGCGCGCCGATGTCGCCGAGCGCGCCCGTCCCGGCCCTGTCACGGTCCAACCGCCAGCTGAACGGCGCCTCCGGGTCCGTCAGCCAGTCCTGCAGGTACTGCGCGCGGACGTGCCGGACGGTCCCGATGCGCCCGCCGGCGACGAGGTTGCGGGCGAGCGTGACCGCCGGGACGCGCCGGTAGTTGAACCCGACCATCGACCGGACGCCGTTCGCCCGCGCGCGCTCCGCCGCCGCCACCATCTCCTCCGCCTCCGCGGACGAGTTCGCGAGCGGCTTCTCGCACAGGACGTGCTTGCCCGCGTCCAGCGCCGCGACGGCGATCTCGGCGTGCGCGTCGCCCGGCGTGCAGATGTCCACGATCTGCACGTCGTCGCGGCGCAGCAGCTGCTTCCAGTCGCCCTCCGACGACGCCCACCCGAGCGTGCGGGCGGCCTCGGCGGCCCGTCCGGCGTCGCGTCCGGCGAGAGCGGCCATCACCGGGGTCAGCGGCGGCCCGAAGAACGGCCCGACGCTGCGCCATGCCTGGGAGTGGGCGCGCCCCATGAACGCGTGCCCGACCATCCCGACTCCGACGGTGGTCAATGTGCTCACCTCTCTGTACTGCGCCCGCCGGGATCGCCGGCGGGCGCGCGGCCCTGCCTCAGGACTCGAAGCCGAGCGGCAGGTAGCGGCTCACGTTGTCGCGGGTGACGGTCTCCGACGCCAGCGTGATCGACTGCGGCGGCTCCAGCTCCACCAGGTCGGCCATGCCCTTGCCCTGCGCCAGCAACCGGGCCAGCCGGACCGCGGACGCGGCCATCGTCGGCGGGTAGGTGACGGTCGCCTCCAGCACCCCGTTCCCCGCCTTGATCTCCCGCATCGCGTTCGCGGACCCGGCGCCGCCGACCATGAAGAACTCCTTGCGGCCGGACTGCTTGATCGCGGCGAGCACGCCGACGCCCTGGTCGTCGTCGTGGTTCCACAGCGCGTCGATCTTCTTGTGCGCCTGCAGCAGGTTCGACGCGACCTGGTTGCCGGTCTCGACGGTGAACTTCGCGTCCTGCTTGGCGGTCACGGAGTACCCGTACGACTTCAGCGCGTCCGCGAACCCCTTGCTGCGGTCCTGCGTGAGCGGCAGCGTCGCGATCCCCTGGATCTCCACGATCACCGGGTTCGACACGCCCTTGGCCTTGAGCTTCTTGCCGATGTAGTGGCCGGCGGACACGCCCATGCCGTAGTTGTCGCCGCCGATCCACGTCCGGTACGACAGCTTGTCGGGGAACACCCGGTCCAGGTTGATCACCGGGATGCCGGCGTCCATCGCCTTGCGCGCCACCTGGTTCAGCTGCTCGCCGTCGTTCGGCAGCATCACCAGCACGTTCACCTTCTCCGAGATCAGCGACTCGACCGCGGAGATCTGCTGGTTGATGTCGTTGGTCGGCTGGACGGGCTTGAACGTCACGTCCTTGTACCTCTTCGCCTGCGCCTCGGCGTTCTTCGCGATCGCGGCCGTCCAGCCGTGGTCGGCGGCGGGCGCGGAGAACCCGATGGTGACCTGCTTGCCGGGCTTGTCGTTGTCGCCGCCGAGCGCGCCGGTCTGCGCGGCCGGGGCGGGGTCGTCCTTCTCCTTGTTGCTGGTGCAGGCGGTCGCGAGGGCTCCGGCCGCGACTGCGGCGCCGCCGAACAGGACGCCTCGGCGGGTGGGGCGGGTGCTCTGGTCGCGCATGACGTGCTCCTGGTTTCCGGGGGGTGGGGGCGGGGGGCGCGCCGGTCGGGGGGCGAGCGGGTCAGGTGGGCGAGCGCAGGCCGCGGCGCTGCAGCAGCACCGCGATTCCGATGATCACGCCCTTGGCGATGAGCTGGTCGCTGGTCTGCAGGCCGTTCAGGATGAACAGGTTCGTGATGACGGTGAACACCAGCACGCCGAGGATCGACCCGGCGACGGTGCCGCGCCCGCCGGTCAGCAGCGTCCCGCCGATGATCACCGCGGCGATCGCGTCCAGCTCGTACAGGTCGCCGTGGGTGCTGGAGCCGGTGGTGGTGCGGGCCATGATGATGATCGCGGCAACGCCGCAGCAGAACCCCGACAGCGCGTACAGCAGCAGCGTGTGCCGCCGGACGTCGATGCCGGCGAGCCGCGCCGCCTCCGGGTTGCCGCCGACCGCGAACGTGCGGCGGCCGAACGTGGTGCGGTTCAGCAGCACCCACCCGGCGACCGCGACGGCCGCGAAGATGTACACGACCAGCGGCAGCCCGAGCACCTTCGTGGTGGACAGCGACTCGATCGCGTCGTTCTCCGGGCGGATCAGCTGGGTCTTGCGGTCCGACATCCGCTGCGCCAGCCCGCGCGCCGACACCAGCATCGCCAGCGTCGCGATGAACGGGACCATCCGGCCGTAGGAGATCAGCAGGCCGCTGACGACGCCCGCGCCCGTCCCGACGAGGATCGCGCACAGCGCCATCACCGCCGGGCCGTACGACTGCGTCGCGACGGTCGTCGCCCACACCGACGCCAGCGCCATCACCGACCCGACCGACAGGTCGATCCCGCCCCCGATGATCACGAACGTCTGGCCGACCGTGATCACCCCGATGGTGGCGGCCAGCGCCAGGATCCCGACCAGGTTGCCGGAGGTCGGGAAGTTGTCCGGCTCGGTGATCACCCCGACCACCGCCAGCAGCGCCAGCGCGGCGACCAGCCCGAGGTGCCGGAACTCGCCGGGCCCGCGGCCCGCGCCGGCGCGCCGCAGCGGCCGCAGCGGCCCCTTCGCCCAGGCTCCGCCCGCCGCGGCGCCGCGCACGCCCGCGTCCGTCTCGGTCACAGCGCGCTCCCTTCCATGATCATGTTGAGTACGGCGGCCTCGTCCAGCCCGGCGGCGTCGCCGCTGTGCACGACCCGGCCCTCGCGGACGACCAGCACCCGGTCGGCGAGACCGAGCACCTCGGGCACCTCACTGGACACCAGCAGCACCCCGATCCCGCGCGCCGCCAGGGCGCGGATCACCGCGTACAGCTCGGCGCGGGCGCCGACGTCCACGCCGCGGGTCGGCTCGTCCAGGATCAGCAGCCGCAGGTTCCGCGCGCCGGCCAGCCACCGCGCCAGCACGACCTTCTGCTGGTTGCCGCCCGACAGCGTCACCACCGGACGGCGCGGATCGGGCGGCCTGATGTCGAGCGCCTCGATCTGCTCCCGGACGTCCGCCAGCTCGCGGCGCCGGTTCAGCCAGCCGAACCGCGCGTACCGGCGCAGGCCCGCGACCGTCACGTTCCCGGCGACGGAGTCGTTCAGCAGCAGCGCCTGGCTCTTGCGCTCCTCCGGCGCCATGCCCATCCCGCGCCGCACCGCCGCGCCCGTGTCGCCCGGACGCACCGGCCGGCCGTCCACCAGCACCCGCCCGCGCGCCGGCCGCCGCGCCCCGTAGACCGCCTCGAGGATCTCCGAGCGGCCCGACCCGACGAGCCCGGCCAGCCCGACGATCTCGCCCGCGCGGACGGAGAACGACACGTCCGCGAACGCGCCGGGCAGCGTGAGCCCCTCGACCCGCAGCACCTCGGCCGGTCCGCCGTCTTCGTCGTCGCCGTCGTCGTGCGGCGCGGGGCGGTCGGGGAACACGTACTCGATGTCGCGGCCGGTCATCAGCGACACGATGTGGTCGGTCTTCGTCGTCTTGGCGGGCAGGCCGTTCGCGACGGACCGGCCGTCCTTCAGCACGGTCACCCGGTCGCCGATCTCGCGGATCTCCTCCAGCCGGTGCGAGATGTAGACGACGGCCACGCCGGCCGCGGTCAGCTCCCGGATGATGCGGAACAGGTTCGCCACCTCGTCGTGCGCGAGGGCGGCGGACGGCTCGTCCATCACGATGAGCCGCGCGTCGTGCGACAGCGCGCGGGCCATGCTGACGACCTGCTTGCCCGCCGCGGGCAGCCGGCCCGCCTCGCGGCGCGGCGGGATCTCGCCGTGCCCGAGCCGGCCGAGCAGCTCCCGCGCGGCCCGCTCGGCGTCGCCGCGCCGGGTGAACCCGAGCGTCGCGCGCTCGTGGCCGAGGAAGATGTTGTCGGCGACCGACAGCCCGTCGACCAGGTCGAGCTCCTGGTAGATGGTCGCGATGCCGGCCCGCATCGCGGCGGTCGGCCCGGCGAGCCGCGCGGGCCGCCCGGCGAAGGCGATCTCGCCCTCGTCCGGCTGGTGCGCGCCGGCGAGCACCTTGATGAGCGTCGACTTCCCGGCGCCGTTCTGGCCGAGCAGGCAGTGCACCTCGCCGGCCCGGACGTCGAGGTCGACGCCGTCCAGCGCGCGGACGCCGGGGAACTGCTTGACGATGCCGCGCATGCGCAGCAGCGGTTCGGGTTCGGACGGGCCCATCGGGCCTCCTCGGGGGTCAGGAGGGACGCGGGTCGAGGGGGACGAAGGTCGGGGCGCGGGTCGGACGGGCGCGGGTCGGACGGGCGCGGGTCGGGCGGGGCGCGGGACGGGCGGGCCCGGTCAGGCGGGGCCGGGGTCGGGCGGCGGGGAGAACACGTGGTCGCTGATGAGCCGCGCGCCGCCCACCACCCCGGCGGCGCCGGCCAGCTCGGACAGCACGATCGGCAGGTTGCCGGTCGCCAGCGGCGCCGACCGGCGGTAGACGACGCTGCGGATCTCGGCGAGGAGGGTGTGGCCGAGCCCGGCGACGCCGCCGGCGATGATCACCAGGCCCGGGTTGAAGAAGCTGACCAGCCCAGCGAGGACCTGCCCGACGTGCCGGCCGCCCTCCCGGATGATCCGCACCGACGCCGGGTCGCCCGCCGCCGCGGCCTGCGCGACGTGCTCGCCGGACAGCTCCCCGTGCGCCTCCAGCAGCGCGGCGAGCTGCGGCGACTCCCCCGAGCGGGCCGCCGCCTCCGCGTCCCGCGCGAGGGCCGCGCCGCCGAAGTAGGCCTCCAGGCAGCCCGCGTTGCCGCACGCGCAGATCGGCCCGTCGTCGTCGATCCGGATGTGCCCGATGTCGCCCGCGCTGCCCGACACGCCGCGGTAGATCGCGCCGTCGACGACGATGCCGCAGCCTATGCCGGTGCCGATCTTCACGAGCAGGAAGTCGTCCACCGACCGCGCGAGGCCCGCGTGCAGCTCGCCGAGCGCCATCAGGTTCACGTCGTTGTCCACCAGGACGGGGCAGCCGAGCTCGGCGCCGATCGCGTCGCGCACCGGGAACCGGTCCCAGCCCGGCATGATCGGCGGGACGACCGGCATCCCGTCCCGGAAGCTCACCGGCCCGGGGACGCCGATGCCGGTGCCGTGCACGCGCGGGATCAGGCCCTCGTCGCGCAGCTTGCCGAGCAGGTCGAGGGCCCGGTCCAGCACCGCCGTCGCGCCCTGCCGGACGTCGCACGCCTCGCTGACGTGGCCGAGCACCTCCAGGGCCCCGTCGGTCACCGCGACGTCGATCGAGGTGGCGCCGATGTCGAACGCGACGAACCGCAGGCTCGGCGACAGCCGGACGATCCCGGACCGCCGCCCGCCGCGCGACGCCGCGAGCCCGGCGCCCTCCACCAGCCCGAGCTCGACCAGCCGGTCCAGCTCGACGGCCAGCTTCGAGCGCGACAGCCGGACGACGTCGCCCAGCTCGGCCCGCGAGCGCGGGCCCTCGTCGCGCAGCAGCCGCAGCAGGCGTGCCTGATGCACGTTCTGCGGGCGAGCCGGCATGCGCATCACGCCGTCCTCTCGGGTTCCGTCCGGGGCGCCGGGGCCGATGTGACCCCGGTCTCATGCGGAGACCGTAACCGGCTTTCGCCGCCTTGAGAAGACCTTTCCACCAACTTCGGCCAACTTTCTCCACTCACAGGACAAAGTCGGCCGCGAAAAAGCCCCGGACCGGCACATGCCGGATCCGGGGCTCGCCCGCGGGATCAGTACTTCATGAGGGCCCGGGTCAGTACGTGACGGGCTGGCGGCCGGCGCTCATCGTGCGCATGATGTGCTCGACGAGCGTGATCAGCACCCGCTTGGCGTCCTCCCGGTCGCGGACGTCGCAGTCGATCACCGGGATCTCCGGGGACAGGTCCAGGGCGTCGCGCACCTGGTCGTGGGTGTGCCGGCCGGCGCCGTCGAACCGGTTGACGCCGATGATGAACGGCACGCCGCGCCGCTCGAAGTAGTCCACCGAGGCGAAGCAGTCGGCGAGCCGGCGGGTGTCGACCAGCACCACCGCGCCGAGCGCGCCCTTGGCCAGCTCGTCCCACATGAACCAGAAGCGGTCCTGGCCGGGCGTGCCGAACACGAACAGCACCAGGCCGTTCGGCAGCGTGATCCGCCCGAAGTCCATCGCCACGGTCGTCGTCGTCTTGGACGCCACCGCCGTGGTGTCGTCGATGCCGATGCTCTTCTCGGTCAGCGCCTCCTCGGTGCGCAGCGGACGGATCTCGCTGACCGCGCTCACCAGGGTGGTCTTGCCGACTCCGAAGCCACCGGCCACAAGGATCTTGACGGTCAGCGCGGAATCGCCCGCCTGGGCGGCCGCGTCAGAGCGCACGGATTCCATCGATCACTTCCTTGAGTACGCGCTCGCTGGGGAACTGCGCCACCGGCGCGGGGCGCCGGACCTGTATCAGCGAGCGGTCGAGCAGGTCGCCGAGCAGGACGCGGACGACCCCGAGGGGAAGTTCCAGATCCGACGCTATCTCGACGACCGACAACGGGGTGCGGCAAAGCTCCAGGATCATGTCATGTTCCGGCTCCGGCGACCACGGAGACGCCGGAATCGCCGGAGACGCGCCCGCGGCGTCCGGCGCGTCGACGGCCTCGATCAGCGCGACGAGGTCGAACTCGACGCCCTCGTAGCGGGTGCGGCCGCCGGTGAGCGCGTAGGGGCGCACGACGGGCCCGGCGGCGTCGTCGAACCACGCCGACCCGCCCGGTGCGCCCGGTACGCCCGCCGGGGAGCCGGTCGCGGCACCGGCCGCCGCGCCGGTCGCGGACCCGGTCGCGGCGCCGCCCGCGGAGCCGCCTTCGGCGCCGGCGGGATGCCGGTGCGGCCACTCGGGCACGGAACCCTCGGTCCCGTCCACCTCACACGCCGCCCTCGGCGGCGGCCGCCCGCGGGCTGGCCGACAGGTGCTGGCCGACCCGCGTGACGAGCATCGCCATCTCGTAGGCGATCATGCCGAGGTCGGCGTCGGCGTCGGCGAGCACCGCCAGGCAGGCGCCGCGCCCGGCGGCGGTGACGAACAGGAACGCCGACTCCATCTCCACGATGGTCTGCCGGACCGGGCCGCCGCCGAACGACTCGCCCGCGCCGCGCGCCAGGCTCTGGAAGCTGGCGGCGACGGCCGCGAGGTGGTCGGAGGCCTCCTGCCCCAGGCCGCGGGAGGCCGCCATGCGCAGGCCGTCGCTCGACAGGACCACCGCGTTCTGCACCTGGGCGACGCGCTGGACCAGGCTGTCGAGCAGCCAGTTCAGCTCGCCGCCGGCACCGCCCGCGGCGTCCGCGCCGGAGTGCTGGGCATCTGTCATGGGGCGTCGTCCTCCTGGTCACCTCGGTTGGGCCGATCGTCGAGGCCGGACGGCGCCTGCGCCTCGGCGTCGGCCGCCTCCCGCCTGCCGCGCTGCCAACCGCGCTGCATGGCGGACATCATCGATCGCATGGTCTCGGGCGAGCGCGCCGCGTCCGGGCCGTCCGGTGGAGCGGTCCCGTCGCCGGGCGGGACGCCGGGGGCGCCCGCGTCTCCGGGTCCGGCCGGGGACGTGTCGGCGGGGACGGGGGCCGCCAGCGGCAGCGACGGCTCCGGCGCCTGCTCGGCGGGCCGCTCCGGCTGACCGGGCCCGGGCGGGGTCGCGGCTGCGGGCGGCGGTGCCTGTCCCCGCGCGGCCAGGTGGGCGTCGACCCGCTCCTTCAGCTGGGGCGCGAGGTGCGTCTGCCGGCGGCGCTTCGGAAGCTCGCCCTCCTTGAGCGGCGGCGCGGGCTCGGCGTCCGCCGCCTGGGCGGGCTCGTGGGCGGGCTCCGGCGAGGCCTGCGGCCGGTCGGCGCGGCGCGAGCGCCTGCGCTCCGGCAGGGGCGTCGGCCCCGGCGCCTCGTCGCGGGCCTGCTCGGTCCGCCCGGATTCGGCCCGAACCGGTTCCGCCCGGACGGGTTCGCTCTTCGCGGGCGCGGGCTTGGCAGGGGCGGCCTGCACAGGGTCGATCTGCGCGGGATCGGTCTGCGTGGGGTCGGTCTGCGTGGGGTCGCCCGCGACCGGCTCGGCCCGGACCGTGTCCGCCCGCACCGGTTCGGCCTCCGCGACCAGCCGCACGACGCCGCCCTGCTCCACCGCCGGGCGCGCGGGCGCCGACAGCGCGCCCGCGGGCGCGGCGGGCAGCCGCATCGGCCCGGTGTTGCGGCGCGAGACGGGCTCCGGCTCGGCGGTGTCCACGATGAGCGACCCGGGGATCAGCGCGATCGCGGTCGTGCCGCCGTACGGCGACTGCCGCAGCGTCACCTTGATGTCGTGCCGCTCCGCGAGCCGCGCCACGACGAACAGGCCGAGCTGCGCGCTGTCGGACGGGTCGAACTCCGGCGGGTCGTCCAGCCGGGCGTTCGCGGCGCGCAGCGCCTCGTCGGTCATGCCGAGGCCGCGGTCCTCCACCTCGATCGCGAAGCCGTTGGCGACCGGGTGCCCGCTGACCCGCACCGGCGACTGCGGCGGCGAGAACGTGGTGGCGTTCTCCACCACCTCGGCGAGCAGGTGGATGACGTCGGCGACGGCGGAGCCGAGCAGCGCGATCCGCGGCAGCGGCTGCACCCGGACGCGCGGGTAGTCCTCGACCTCGGCGACCGCGCCGCGCACCACGTCCACCAGCGGGACGGGCCGCCGCCAGCCGCGCCCGGCGGTCTTGCCGGCGAGGATGACCAGGCCCTCGGCGTGCCGCCGCATGCGGGTCGCGAGGTGGTCGAGGCGGAACAGGTCCGACAGCTCCGACGGGTCCTCGGTGCGGCGCTCCATGGTGTCGAGCAGGCTGAGCTGGCGGTGCAGCAGCGCCTGGTTGCGGCGGGCGAGGTTGACGAACACCTCGCTGATCCCGCGCCGCGCCGCGACCTCGCCGGCCGCGGCCACCAGCACCGCCTCGCGGGCCCGGTCGAAGGAGTCGGCGATCTGCCGGATCTCCCGGATCCGGAAGTCGACGGCGGGCTCCGGCTCCGGCTCGGCGGGGCGCCCGGCGCGGACCTGCTCGGCCAGCAGCGGGAGCCGCTTGCGGGTGAAGTCGACGACGGCGCCGGCGAGCGTGCGGCACTCGCGCAGCAGCCGCCGCGACACCCGGATCGCGATCAGGGCGGACAGCACCACGGCGACCAGGCCGAGGCCGCCCGCGATGCCCAGCCGGACGAACACGCCGACCGCGATGTGCTGGGCGCGGCCGGTGATGTCGTCGAGGGTGCGGTTCTCGAAGCGGTAGAGGCCCTCGTCGGCGTCGTCGGCGACGGTCCGCCACTCGGACGGGTCGACGACCGGGACCTTCACGGTGCGGACGGCCCGGCCGGCGGTCCCGCTCTGGGCGCCCTGCCCGGTCGCGGAGCCCTGCCCGGTCGCGGCGCCCGTCCCGGTGGCCGTCCGGCCCTGGACGGGCTTCTTCTTCGCGGCGGTCCGGACCTGCTCGGTCCCGCGGATCACCTGGTCCTCGAGCTTGCGCAGCTGCGCGAACTGCGGGGAGGCCGTGAGGCGCTCATAGCGGGCGCGGTCGGCGGCCGGCAGGTTCGGGACGTTGTCCGCGTACGTCATCCGCTGCGCGCCGACGAGCTGCGCGAACTCGCCGCGCTCGGCGGCGCTCAGGTGCCCGGCGGCGAGCGCGCCGGTGAGCAGCGCGTCCTCGCGGGACAGGAACTCCCGGCCGCGGCCGACGGAGGTGAGCGTGCGGGCGTCGGCGGTGATGGTCCCGTTCGCGGGGGTCGTCGCGCTGTAGATCGCGAAGCCGGCGTCGATGATGCCGCTGTAGTCGGCGAGCACGTCCGCGCGGCCGGACGCCCGGTCGTCGACGCCGCGGCGGGTCGCCTCCAGCGTGCCGAGCTTGGCGAGCAGGTCGTCCATCCGCTTGACGACGCCGGGCAGGATGGAGCCGCGCAGCGCGCCGTCGCCGAAGCCCTTGCGCAGCTCCTTGACGGCGCCGTCGGTCACCTGCCGCTGGGTGCGCAGCACGTCGGGGTTCACCGCGCGCGACGACCCGGCGTCGGCCATCGACAGCCGGCGCTCCTTCTGCAGCGCGTTCATCAGCCGCTGCGTCGGCAGCACCGCCTCCTGCTGGAACTTGCGGCTCTGCAGCAGCTGGTGGGCGTCCCCGTAGGTGATCCCGGTGAGGAACATCCACAGCGCGGCCAGCGCGAGCAGCGGCACGAGGACCAGGAGCGTGATCCTCGCCCGGATGGAGGAGAAGCGGGAGCCCATCACGGCAGGGGGACCATGCTCACATCGGCGGCTTTCGGCGAGGGGGGATGCGACATGCGGGGGAAACCTCCCGATGCGGGATGTACGGGGGTCTGCGGGACTCTACTACGTCGCGGGTCCGCGACGATCAGGTGACCGAGCGTCATGTCCGGGGTCGCCGGCGTCCGGCCAGCTCAGCACGTGCTCCATCAGCGCGATGAGGACCTGCTTGGTCGAATCGCGGCGGCGGGCGTCGCACAGCAGCACCGGGACGCCCGGGTCCAGGTCCAGCGCGATCGCGACGTCCCGGGGGTCGTGCCGGCGCGCGTCGTCGAAGCAGTTGACCGCCACGACGAACGGCAGCCGGCGCCGCTCGAAGTAGTCGATCGCGGGGAAGCAGCCGGTCAGCCGGCGGGTGTCGGCGAGCACGACCGCGCCGATCGCGCCGGCCGCCAGCTCGTCCCACATGAACCAGAAGCGGTCCTGGCCGGGCGTGCCGAACAGGTAGAGCAGCAGCTGGTCGGAGAGCGTGATGCGGCCGAAGTCCATCGCGACGGTCGTGGTCGTCTTGCCCTGGACGCCGGTGACGTCGTCGACGCCGACGCCGCGGTCGGTCAGCGGCTCCTCGGTGCGCAGCGGCCGGATCTCGCTGATCGACCCGACGAAGGTGGTCTTGCCGGCGCCGAACCCGCCCGCGATGAGGATCTTGGTGGTGACGAGCGGGTGGGCGGCCGCGCCGGCGGCCGGCGCGGCGGGGCCGCCGAACCAGGGGTGCTCGCCGGCTCCCGGGGCGGTGCGGCCGGGGGCCGCCTCGCCGGGGTCAGAGGGCGCGTAGGCCATTGAGGACCTCCCTCAGGACGCCGCGTCCGGGGCGTCCGCCGGCGGGGGCGGCGGAGTCCACCACCGCGATCAGCCCGGCCTCGCGCAGGTCGCCGAGCAGCACCCGGACGACGCCGAGCGGCAGCCCGAACTCCGACGCCAGGTCGACCACGGCGACCGGGCGGGCGCAGCCGCGCAGCAGCCGCACGTGGTCGGGGCTGTAGCGCAGCCGGTCGCCCGGCTGCGCGCCGGTCGCCGCGACGACCGCGATCAGTTCGAACCCCTCACCCGCGGGACGGGTGCGGCCCCGGGTCCGCGCGTAGGGGCGGACGAGCGGGCCGGCCTCCCAGTCCAGCCACCGCTCCGCCGACGGGTTCATCGGTCAGTACCCCCACATCTCCCCCGGGACGGGCTCCGCCCGGATCACCGGCCCTGCGGGGCCGCTCCCCCGGCGCCGAAGCCGCCGGTGTAACCGCCGCCGAAGCCGCCGCCCGCCGCCTCGTGGCGCGGGGCGGCCTGCAGGTGCTGCCCGACCCGCTTGACGAGCACCGCCATCTCGTAGGCGACCAGGCCCGCGTCGGCCTCCGCCTCGGCGAGCACCGCGAGGCAGGTGCCGTCGCCGGCGGCGGTGACGAACAGCAGCAGCGCGTCCATCT
This sequence comes from Actinomadura montaniterrae, assembly GCF_008923365.1. Classification (GTDB taxonomy): domain Bacteria; phylum Actinomycetota; class Actinomycetes; order Streptosporangiales; family Streptosporangiaceae; genus Spirillospora; species Spirillospora montaniterrae. Next base: position 810 of record NZ_WBMR01000145.1, on the reverse strand, counting down.
CGATGATGGTCTGGCGGACGTTGCCGCCCGCGAAGTGCCGGCCGGCGCCGCGGGCGAGGCTCTGCACGCCGGACGCCAGCGCGGACAGGTGCTCGGCGTCCTCGCGGCCGAGCTCGCTGGACGCGGCGACCGCGAGGCCGTCGCGGGACAGGATCACCGCCTGCCGCACGCTCGCGACGCGCTCGGCGAAGTCGTTGAGCAGCCAGTTGAGCTCGCCGGTGACCGTGTTGTGCATCATCGGGTCCCCTCATCCTCCCCATCGGACGCGCGGCCGCGCCGCCATCCCTGCTGTACCGAGGCCATCAGCGAGCGCGCCTCCTCCGGGGACCTCGCGACCCCGCCGGCGGTGCCGCCGCCCACCGGAGGGGGCAGCGGCGGCGGTTCCTTGCGCAGCTGCGGCGCGAGGTTCTCCTGCCGGACCCTGCGGGGCAGGCCCGCGTGGGTGCCGGCGGGAGAGCCGCCCTCCGCGCCGCGAGGGCGCTCGCCGCCGTCGACGGTACCGCGATCCGCCCCGCCGTCCCACGCCGTGTCACCGCCCGGATGCGCACCGCGCTCCGATCCGGGGTCGTCCCGCCCGGGTGCGCCGGCGGTGGCGCCGGGCGTGCGGGCGCCGGGCGCGTAGACGGGCGCGGGCATCCAGCCGTCGGCGTCGGACGGGTCGTCCGACGCGTAGGCCGGCATGGCGTCGGCCTCGTCCGACCACGGGTTCGCGGAGCCGCCGCGCGGGCCGTGAGGCGGCGCGGCGGGCGGCGCGTCGTCGGGCCGGCCCCAGGGGGTCGCCGGACCGGCGAGCTGCGGCAGCACGGGCGG
>NZ_WBMR01000144.1 GCF_008923365.1 Actinomadura montaniterrae | reverse complement strand
TCCTCGACGGGGCCGTCCGGGGCCCGCACGTCGGCGCGGGCGTGCGGCGGCGCGACGCGGGGGCGCGGCACGGCCGCCCGCGCGCCCCGTTCGTCCGCTGGTTCCGGTATCGGCACCCCGATATCGGACACCCCCGGCGGCGGGACCCCTCCCGGATCGCCGTACCCGTCCGGTGCGCGGTGGCCGCGCATGCCTCCGGACGGGGGGCGCGGGTGCCCGCCCGGCTCGTCCTCCCACGCCATTCGCACCTCCGCCGTGGCGTTCGGGCCACCGGTCCGCCGGACATCGGCCGGATGGCGGCGCGGACCGCGATGCCACCGGCTTTCAGTTGTGACGCATCCCTTACCGAGAGGGTTCGTCAAATACTGGCAGTTATCTCGAGGAGCTTGTGAGTCCCCTGACACAGATGGGAAAAGTGGCCGCAATCGGCCGTAGATGACCGGTTTCGGGCTTCCGCGGGACGGACCAGGGGGCGCCGGTGGGCCGTTGCGGCGGGGGCGGGGGCGGGCGTCGAATGGAGGGATGACCAGGTTCCTGCGGATCGAGGACGACGTCGCCCGGACGCGCGCCCGCTTGACAATGAGTGAGTACTCACTCAAACTCGGAATGAGCGCACACTCAGCCAGGGAGGCTCCGATGTACCTCGAGCTCAACGGCAAGGTCGTCGTCATCACCGGCGGATCGCGCGGCATCGGCGCCGGCACCGCACGCGCGTTCGCCGCGGAGGGCGCCCGGGTCGCGGTGCTCGGCCGCGACCGCGACGCCCTGGAGGAGGTCGCCAAGGAGACCGGCGGCATCGGCGTCGTCGCCGACGTCACGAGCCTCGCCGCCATCGAGGACGCGCGCCGCCGCGTCGAGGCCGGCCTCGGGCCCGCCGACGTGCTGTGCGCCTTCGCCGGCGGCGGCATCGCCCGCCCCGGCCCGACCGCCGCCATGACCGAGGAGGAATGGCACTCGGTCGTCGACGGCAACCTCACCGCGACCTTCCTCACCCTGAAGAGCTTCCTGCCCGGCATGCAGGAGCGCGGCGCCGGCTCGATCGTCACGATGTCGTCGTCGGCGGGGCGGACGCCGTCGAACCTGCCGAGCGCGGGCGGCAGGGAGATGGGCAACCCGTGGGGCGCGCCCGTCGCCTACGAGGCGGCGAAGGCCGGCATCCAGGCGCTGACCAGGCACGTCGCCGCCGAGGTCGGCGGGCAGGGCGTCCGCGTCAACTGCGTCGCCCCCGCCGCGATCCGCACCGAGCGCACCGAGCGGTACATGCCGCCGGAGACGCAGGACCTCGTCGCCGCGACCCACCCGCTCGGCCGCATGGGCGAGCCCGGCGACGTCGCGTCCGCCGCCCTGTTCCTCGCCTCGGCCCAGTCGTCCTGGCTCACCGGCCTGACCCTCGACATCGCCGGCGGCAAGATCATGCTCTGAGACGCCGGGGGCGCCGCGCGCGGTGCGCGGCGCCCTCCGGGGCGGGGTCAGTCGTCGTCGTGGTCCTGGTCGCCGTGCTTGCCGTCGTCGTGCTTGCCGTCCTCGTGCTTGCCGTCGTCCTCCTTCTTGCCGTGGTCGTCGTGCTCGGCCTTGTTCTTCGTGACCGTGCCGCCGGTGCCGTCGACGAGCAGCTCGTGCTGGACGCCGTCCTTCCCGGCGATCTCGACCTCCCACGCGGGCTGAGCGCCCTCGTGCTCCAGCTCCACCGAGGTCACCGCCCCGGAGGCGGCCTTCAGCGCGGTCGCGGCGGCCTGCTGCGCGGTGACCTTGGTGTTCTTCAGCCCCTGCGCCTCGGCGGCGTCGGAGCCGCGGCCGGTCCGGTCGGCGGTGACCCTGGCGCTGGAGGCGTCGATCGTCACCTCGTGCCAGGCGCCGCCGCCGGTGAGGACGTCGATCTCCCAGGCGCCGTCGTCGAGGTCGGCCTCGCCGACGGTCCCGGGGACCGCCTTCAGCGCGGCGCCCATCGCCTGGTCGGCGGTGACGGCGGGGGCCTTCGCCGGACGGTCGTCGTCGCCGTGGCCCGCGGCGAGGGCGGTGCCGGCCGTCCCGGCGGCGACGGCCGCGGCGGCGATGCCGGCGACCAGCAGGCGCCGGCCGGTCGGGAACGTGCGGAAGTCGGGCTTCATCGTTCTCCCCGTCGGATGGAGTAGCGGACGTCCACCACCCTGCGGAACCGATGCTGAAGGGACGCTGAAGCTTCCTGAAGAGCGCTTCAGGCGCGTTCTGGCAGGCTGGGGGCATGAGGCTGCTGGTGGTCGAGGACGAGCGGCGGCTCGCGCGGTCGCTGGCCGGCGGGCTGGCCGCCGAGGGGTTCGCGGTGGACGTCGCGCACGACGGCGTCACCGGCCTGCACCGGGCGGCCGAGGGCGGCTACGACCTGGTCGTCCTGGACATCATGCTGCCCGGCCTGAACGGCTACCGGGTCTGCGCGGAGCTGCGCGCCGCCGGGTCCGAGGTGCCGATCCTCATGCTGACCGCCAAGGACGGCCCGTACGACGAGGCGGAGGGCCTGGACACCGGCGCCGACGACTACCTGACCAAGCCGTTCTCCTACGTGGTGCTGCTGGCCCGGATCCGCGCGCTGCTGCGCCGCCGGACGCGCGGCGGCGCGCCGGAGATCGTGCTCGGCGACCTGCGGGTGGACCCGGCGTCCCGCACGGTCCGGCGCGGCGGCGACGAGGTCGAGCTGACCGCGAAGGAGTTCGCCGTGCTGGAGCACCTGGCCGTGAACGCGGGCCGGGTGGTGCCGAAGACGGAGATCATCGAGAACGTGTGGAACTTCGCCTACGACGGCGACCCGAACATCGTCGAGGTCTACGTCAGCGCGCTGCGCCGCAAGCTGGACGCGCCGTTCGGCCGCCGGTCGATCACGACGGTGCGGGGCGCGGGCTACCGGCTGAGCACCGACGGCGGCTGACGTGCCGGGCTGGAGGAGGCGGCCGTTCGCGTCCGTGCGGTCGCGTGCGGCGCTCGCCGCGACGGCGGTGGTGGCGGTCGCGCTGGTCGCGGCCGGGCTGGCGGTGCTGCTTATCCTGAGGGGCAGCCTGGCCAGGCAGTCGGACCTGCAGGCGGAGGTCGTCGCGCGGGAGGTCGCGGCGCAGGTCGCGCTGGGGACGCCGGCGGCGCGGCTGGACCTGCCCGACTCCGAGGATCATCCGGTGCAGGTCGTCGACGAGCACGGCCGGGTCCTCGCGGTCACCAAGGACCTGGACGCGATCAGCGGTACCGGGTCGTCGTCGGTGACGCCGTCGGCGGCGCCCACGGGCAGGGACGACGATGACGACCACGACGACCACGGGAACGATCCGGGACGCGGCGAGGTCTCGACGGACGTCCGCTACACCGGCGGCCGCGCGACCGTCGACCACGACGCGGCCGACTACCGGTTCGCGGCGGTGGAGGCGACCCCGCCCACGGGCGGGACCGTCGTCGTCTACGCGGGGGCGCGGCTCGCCACGCAGGCCGTCGGGTCGGTGACCCGCGCGATGCTGCTGGGGCTTCCGCTGCTGCTGCTGGTGGTCGGCGGGGTGACGTGGCTGGTGACGCGCCGCGCGCTGCGTCCGGTGGAGGCGATCCGGGCGGAGATGGCGGCGATCACGTCGGCCGGCGACCTGGCGCGGCGGGTGCCGGTGCCGGGGTCGCGGGACGAGGTGGCGGGGCTGGCGGACACGACGAACCAGACGCTCGGCGCGCTGGAGCGGTCGGTGGAGCGGCAGCGCCGGTTCGTCGCGGACGCGTCGCACGAGCTGCGCAGCCCGCTCGCGTCGCTGCGCACCCAGCTGGAGGTCGCCGCCGCGCACCCGCACCTGCTGGACGTGGACGGGGCGGTGCAGGACGTCGTCCGGCTCCAGGACCTGGCGGCGGGCCTGCTGCTTCTCGCCCGGCTGGACGCGGGGGAGCGGCCCCGCCACGACCGGGTCGATCTCGGCGAGCTGGTCCGGGAGGAGGTGGCGCACCGCGCCGCGACCGGCCGGGTGCCGGTCGAGGTGACCGGGACTGGGACGTTCGAGGTGTTCGGCAGCGCCGCGCAGCTCGAACGGGTGCTCGGCAACCTGCTGGACAACGCGCAGCGGCACGCGGCGTCCTCGGTCCGCGTCGCGCTCGCCGCGGCCGGCGGGCGGGTGACGCTGCGGGTGACCGACGACGGCCCCGGCGTCCCGCCCGCCGACCGGGAGCGGATCTTCGAGCGGTTCGTCCGGCTGGACGACGCGCGCGCCCGCGACGAGGGCGGCGCGGGCCTCGGCCTCGCCATCGCCCGCGGCGTCGCCCGCGCGCACGGGGGCGGCCTGACCGCGGGCGAGGCGCCCGGCGGCGGCGCCGCGTTCGACCTGTGGCTGCCCGCCGCTAGATAGCGAGGTTCAGCGCGAGGACGAACACCAGGCCGCAGACCGAGATCACCGTCTCCATCAGCGACCACGACTTGATCGTCTGCCCGACGCTCAGCCCGAAGTACTCCTTCACCAGCCAGAACCCGGCGTCGTTGACGTGCGAGAAGAACAGCGAGCCGCTGCCGACGGCGAGGACCAGCAGCGAGGTGTCGCCGGTGCTCAGCCCGGTGACGAGCGGGGCGAGGATCCCGGACGCGGTGACGGTCGCGACGGTCGCCGACCCGGTCGCGAGCCGGATCAGCACCGCGACGAGCCAGCCGAGGACGAGCACGGACACCCCGCTGCCGTCCACCCAGTCCGCGATGGTCTTACCGATGCCGGTGTCGACGAGCGTCTGCTTGAAGCCGCCGCCCGCGGCGACGATCAGCAGCACGCCGGCGATCGGCGGCAGCGACCGCTCCAGCGTCGTGGTGATCGTCCGGCGGTCCATGCCGGCGCCGCGGCCGAGCGTGAACATCGCGACGACCACCGCGATGAGCAGCGCGATCAGCGGCGTGCCGAGGTTGTCGAGGACGGTGTAGGCCTCGGTGCCCTCGTCCAGCACGATGTCGGCGAACGCCTTGAGCAGCATCAGCACGACCGGCAGCAGCACGGTCGCCAGCGTGATCGCGAACGAGGGGCGGCGCCGGTCCTCCTCGTCGCCCTCCTCCTTGTCGGTGGTGAACAGCTCGGGCGGCGCGACGTCCACCCAGCGGGCGGCGAAGCGGGCCAGCACCGGGCCGGCGAGCGCGACGGTCGGGACGGCGACGAGCACGCCGAGGCCGAGGGTCACGCCGAGGTCGGCGTGCAGCGCGTCGATCGCGACGAGCGGCCCCGGGTGCGGCGGGACGAGCCCGTGCATCGCCGACAGCCCGGCCAGCGCCGGGACGCCGACCGCGATGATCGACTGCCCGGAGCGGCGCGCCACCAGGTAGATCACCGGCATCAGCAGCACGAGGCCGATCTCGAAGAACATCGGCAGCCCGATCAGCGCGCCGACCAGCGCCATCGCCCAGGGCAGCGCGCGCCGCCCGGACCGTCCGACGATGGTGTCGACGATCTGGTCGGCGCCGCCGGAGTCGGCGAGCAGCTTGCCGAACATCGCGCCGAGCGCGATCAGCGCGCCGACGCCGGACGCGGTGTCGCCGAAGCCCTTGCCGAAGCTCTTCACGGTGTCGGCCATCGGCAGCCCCGCGATGGCCCCGACCAGCAGCGAGCCGAGGGTGAGGCTGAGGAACGGGTGCACCTTCAGCCAGGTGATCAGTACGACGATCAGCGCGATGCCGGCCAGCGCGGCGGGCACCAGCCGTCCGCTGGACGCGTGCGGCGCCGCGGCCAGCACGATCGGGTGCATGTGCGGTCATCCTCCTCGGTGGCGGGCTGGGGAACCCCGGGGGTGGGGCGCGCCACCCCGCCGAGTGGACCTCATTAACCAGCCGTTATCAAGAGGTCGAGTCGAAAAAACATACCTTTGACATCCCGGTGTGCCTGCATCGACGCAATCGTGTGATGATTGACGCCATGGTGCGAGACAGCCAGGCCGGGTTGCACGGCAGCGTCGTCGACCGGCTCGGCGTGCAGATCACCTCCGGGGCCGCCCCGGCGGGCGAGGTGCTGCGGATCGAGCAGCTGGAGGCCCGGTTCGGGGTCTCCCGCTCGGTGGTCCGCGAGGCGATCCGGGTGCTGGAGTCGATGGGGATGGTGACGAGCCGCCGCCGCGTCGGCATCACGGTCGCGCCCCGGCACTGCTGGAACCTGTTCGACCCGCAGATCATCGCCTGGCGGCTCGACGGCCCGGGCCGCGGCGAGCAGCTCCGCGAGCTCGGCGAGCTGCGGCGCGGCCTCGAACCGGTCGCGGCGCACCTCGCGGCGCTCCGCGCGACGCCCGCCCAGTGCGGCACGCTCACCGGCGCCGTCATGCAGATGGCGGTACACGGCAAGTCCGGCGACCTGGAGGCCTACCTCGAGGCGGACGTCCTGTTCCACCGGACGCTGCTGGAGGCGTCCGGCAACGAGATGATGGGCGCGCTCAGCGGGGTCGTCGCCGCCGTCCTCGCCGGCCGCACCCACCACCACCTGATGCCCGCGCGCCCGGAGCCGGCCGCGATCCGCTGGCACGCCGAGGTCGCCCAGGCCGTCCAGGCGGGCGACGCCGCGGCCGCCGAGCGCGCGATGCGCGACATCGTCGACGAGGCGACCCGCGCCATGCTCGACCCCGCCGACGCCTCCGACCCCTCCGACGCCGCCGACCTCTCCGGCGCGTCCGGCGGCACGGACCTCTCCGGCGCGTCCGGCCCCTCCGGCGCCGCGCCGCCGCCCCCGCCGTCGATACTGGGATCATGACTCTTCCGCTGAGCCCGGACGAACTGCTGACCACCACCCGTACGGTGCGCAAGCGCCTCGACCTGGCCCGTCCCGTGCCGATGGACCTCGTCCGCGAGTGCCTGGAGATCGCCGTCCAGGCGCCGAGCGGCAGCAACCGGCAGGGCTGGCACTGGATCGTCGTCACCGACACCGAGAAGCGGAAGGCGATCGGCGAGTACTACCGGCGCTCGTTCGCCGCGTACGCCGCGGCGGGCGGCACGTCCGCGGGGCAGTACGCGGACGACCCGGACCGCGCGGAGGTGCAGCGCCGCGTCGGCGACAGCGCCTCCTACCTGGCCGAACGCATGGGGGACGTGCCGGTCCTGGTGATCCCGTGCCTGCGGCTGCACGGCGGGAAGCTGCCGGACGGCAACCAGGCCGGGCTGTGGGGGTCGCTGCTCCCGGCCGTGTGGAACTACGCGCTCGCGGCGCGCGCGCGAGGCCTCGGCACCGCGTGGACGACGCTGCACCTGGCGTACGAGCAGGAGGTCGCGGACGTCCTCGGGCTGCCGGCGGACGTACGGCAGGGCGCGCTCGTCCCCACCGCGTACTACACGGGCGACACGTTCCGCCCGGCGCCGCGCGTCCCGCTGGACGAGGTCCTGCACGTCGACGGCTGGTGATCCGGCGCCCCCGCGCGGGGCGGGCACCGGCGACCCCCCTCGGCCCGCCGGGAGCCTCGCCCCGCGGGGCGCGGGGCGTTCCCGCCGGTCCGTCCGGGGCACGGTGGGCCCGGTGCGGCGGGGCAGGGCGGCGGGGCCGTCAGCGGCCGGGACGCGCCGCCGGGTCCGGGTGGGCGCGGTGCCCGCGCAGGCGCCTGCGGACGTCGGCGAAGATCGCTTCGGAGATCGCGGTGGCGGCCTTCTCGGGGTCGGCGGCCGGGCAGAACGGCTGGAACCAGCGGGCGATCGGGCGGCCCCTGCGGTCGCGGCGGGGCCGCTGCCAGTGCCAGTAGAGGCGCTCCTGCGCGGCGGGCTCGTCGCCGGCCGGTCCGCCGGGGGGCGGCAGCAGCCAGACGGTGCGCCCGACGTACGGCTCGACCTGCACGCACTGCGCCGAGACCGCCATCGGCGACGGCTCGCTCTCCCAGGGGCCGGCCTCCCACGGGCCGGAGGTGCGCAGGCCGAGGGCGTGGAGGCGGGACATGAGCCGGCGCGCGTAGTCCTCCGCGTCGTCCGCGCGGCCGGGGCCGGCGTCCGCGCGGCCGGGGCCGGCGTCCGCGCGGCCGCCGGGCTCCCCTGCACGGCCGGCGGTGTCCGGCTGCGGGGGCCTGGCGGGTGCGGAGATCGTCATGCGGGCTCCCGGGGACCGGTGGCGGAGTCTGACAGCCAGGTCGCGCGACGCTGACTCCCTGCGAAAGACGGTCCTACGCGTGCAGCAGTGTGTCAAGCGCTTCATGTCAATTGACATGGCGTTGATCACGGAATGATCGTTCGCGCCGGAACCCGGTGGCGGCCGGCAAAAGCTGCATTATGCGGGTTGCATGGTGTGATGACCCAGGTGTAGACACGGGAGCATGACTCCGGGTGACGACGGGCCGGTGCTGTCGGGCTGGCTGCTCGGCAATGCGCTCGCGAATGCCCGCAAGGCGTCCGGTGAGTCGGTGACGTCGATCGCGCGCGATCTCGGCGTGCATCCGCAGACCGTGCGGCGGTGGGAGAACGCGGAGGTCACGCCCAGCGTGCTCGTCCTGCGGGGGCTGTGCGCGCATTACGGAGTCCCGTCCGACAAACAGGACGAACTAGAAGAATTGCGCGAACGGGCGAGCCGGCCGGGCTGGTGGAACGGCAGCGGCGACTGGCCCGACGCCACCGCCGAACTGCTCGGCATGGAGATGGCGGCCGTCCGAATTCGCGCTTGGGACCTGACCGCAATTCCGGGGCTCTTGCAGACGCCCGAATACGCCCGGCAGGTCATCCAGGCCGTCGACCCCAGCGTCTCGCCGCCCCGCGTCGACTCCGGCGTCGAGCTGCGGATGGGCCGGCAGGCCGAGGTGTTCGGCGGCGCCGTCCGCGAGGCCGTCTTCATGATCGACGAGAGCGCGCTGGCGCGGATGCCCGGCGGCCCGGCGCTGCGCCGCGCGCAGATCGCGCGGCTGCTCGTCCCGCCGCCCGCCGTGACCATCCAGGTGATGCCGTTCAGCGCCGGCCCGCACCCGGCGCTCGGCTCCTTCATGGCGTTCGACTTCGACTCGGAGGTCATCAGCGCGGGGGTGTTCGTCGAGGGCTCGGTGACCGGGCGCAGCCGGGTCGAGACCGGCGCGGCCGTCGCCCGCTACGAGCAGGTCTGGGCCTGGCTCCAGGCGAAGGCGCTGACCCCGAAACAGACGACGGAGTTCCTCGAGAAGATGATGGAAAGGATAGCCCCGCAATGACGAATCGTGATCTGATTGCCCCCGGAACCTGGCGGAAATCGTCGCGGTCGAACGCCGCGCAGGACGCCTGCGTGGAAGTCGGCGGCGGCGCCCGGGTCATCGGAGTCCGCGACACCAAGGACCGCGACGGCGGAACGCTGGTGTTCGGCAGCGAGACATGGCGCGCATTCGCCGCGCAGGTGAAGGCGGGCCGTTTCGACCTGTGAGCGCCTGAAGGCGGACGAAGGGCACCCGGCGGCCCTTGTGCCGGGTGTCCTTCTCCCCTTTTCCCCCGACCTCTGCCCAAGGAACACGATGGACACCTACCCCCACCCCAAGGGCGCATTGAAAAGCGGTCCCGGTGTCGCTTCGGCGGGACGCATTTACGACTACTTCCTCAACGGCCGGCACCACACACCGGCGGACGAGGAGGCCGCCCGAAAACTCCAGGAGAAGGTCCCGGAACTGCACTACATGGCGCAGGCCAACCGCATATTCCTGCAGCGCGCGGCGGGCGTCATCGCGCGCGCGGGCGTCGACCAGTTCATCGACCTCGGCTCCGGGATCCCGACGGCGTGGAACACCCATGAGGTCGTCCAGGTCGTCCACCCGGACGCGCGGGTCGTCTACGTCGACAACGACCCCGTCGTCCTGGACATGTCGCGGGACATGCTGCGCCGGAGCGGCGAGAGGAACGTCGCCTACGTCGACGCCGACATCGCCGACCCCGCGTCCGTCATCGACGACCCCGAGGTGCGGCGGCTCATCGACTTCTCCCGTCCCGTCGGCTACATGCACGTCGCCATCTGGCACTTCGTGAACCCCGAGCAGGACCCATGGTCGCTGCTGCGCCGCTACCTCGACGCGGTGCCGTCCGGGAGCTACCTCGCCCTGTCGCACGTCACCGCCGACGGGCAGCGCCCCGACAAGATCGAGCGGTTCAACGAGGTCTACCGGAACGTCACCGCCCGGCTGAACTTCCGCACGTTCGCGGAGATCGACCGGTTCTTCGACGGCTGGGAGTACCTCCCGCCGCACGAGGACGCCAAGCCCGGCCTGTCCTACGTCGACGTCTGGGGCAGCAAGAACCCGGCCGAGGTCGACCCGTCGCACACCTGGATCCCCGCCGGCGTGGCCCGCAAGCCCTGACCGAGAGCCCTGACCGCAAGCCCTGACCGCGAGCCCTGGCCCGACGGGCCGCCGGCATGGCACCGCCCCGGCCGCCTCCCGTAGCGACCCGGCCCCGTCCGAGCGGGGCCGAGGGGGGCCGAGGGGGGCGGTGTACGGGCACGTCAGGGCCGGGTGGACATAAGGTGAACGGGTGTCGGACTCATCGCCGCGCCGGCTGCCCAGGGGGCGCTCGGCGCTGTCACCCGAGGAAGTGGAACGCATCCAGCGGTCGCGGCTGTGCGCCGCGATGGCCGAGGTGATGGCCGAGAAGGGGTACGTCGCCACGTCGGTGGCGGACGTCCTCCAGCGGTCCGGGGTGTCGCGGCAGAGCTTCTACCAGGTGTTCGACAGCAAGCTCGACTGCTTCATGGCCGCCTTCGACGTCGCGCGGGAGCTGCTCGTGCAGCACCTGCTCGAGATGATCGGCGCGGACGAGGCGGGCCGCCCGACGGCGGGCGCCGGGGGCGCCGCGGGCGACGCGATGGACCGTTTCGAGCAGGGCTTCACCGCCTACCTGGAGGCGCTCGCCATCGAGCTGCCCTACACCCGGCTGTTCCTGATCGAGGTGTACGCCGCCGGGCCGGAGGCGATCCGGCGGCGCGCCGACCTGCAGAACATGATCACCGACGTGCTCGCCGACCTGCTCGGCGTGCGCGACGACGCGGGCCGCTTCACCTGCCGGATGATCGTCGCCGCGACCAGCACGCTGGTGACGAACGCGGTCGCCGACAACGACCTGGACGCGCTGCGCGCGGTCGGGCCGCCGCTCGTCCGGAACGTCCGGACGCTCTGGGAGGCCGGGGCGTTCAGGCACCGGCCGGTCCCGGGCTGACCCCTGCCGCGGGTCAGCGGCGGGCTCCGGCCATGTCGCGTTCCTCGGCGCCGCCGCGGACGCCGCGGGGGACCAACAGCGCGAGCAGCGCGCCGAGCGCGTACGCGGCGGCCGCGACGAGCATGGCGGTGCGCAGCCCGGCGGTGAAGTGCGAAGCGCCCCCGGCGACGAACGCGCCGAGCAGCGCGATGCCCACGGCGCCGCCGACCTGCCGCGCGGCGTTGAGCGTCCCGGCCGCGATGCCGGTGCGTCCCGGCGGCGCCCCCTCCACGACGGCCGCGGTCGCCGCGGGCATCGTGAACGAGATCCCGAACCCGGTCGCCATCATCGGCACCACGAGCGCCACGTACGGGATCGAGCGGGTCGCGATGGTGAGGGCGAGGAAACCGGCGGCGCCGGCCGCCATGCCCGCGACCATCGGGAGGCGCGGGCCGCCGCGCGCCGTCACCCGCCCGCCGAGCCACGACCCGAACGCGATGACGCCGGTCTGCGGCAGCAGCGCCAGGCCCGTCTGCAGCGGCGTGTAGCCGCGGACCTGCTGGAAGTAGAGGGTCAGGACGAACAGCTGCCCGTAGAAGCCGAGGTTCATCAGCCCGCCGACGGCCGTCGCCACGGTCAGCTCGCGGCTGCGGAACAGCGACGGCGGCAGCATCGGCGCCCGGACCCGCGTCTCGGTGACGGCGAACACCGCGGTCGCGGCGGCGAACAGCGCGAACCCGCCGACGACGAGCGGGTCGCCCCAGCCGGCGCGGCCCGCCCGCACCATCGCCGCGGTCAGCGACAGCAGCGCGACGGCGCCGGACACCTGGCCCGGCACGTCGAACCGTCCGCCGGTGCGGCCGGTGGCGCCGACGCGCACCCAGCGGGCCGTGAGCAGCATCCCGGCCGCGCCGACCGGGACGTTCACGAAGAAGATCCAGCGCCAGCCGAGCCCGGCCGTCAGCAGCCCGCCGAGCAGCGGCCCCGCCCCCGACGCGAACCCGCCGACCATCGCCCAGACGCCGATCGCGCGGGCCCGGCTGCGACGGTCCCCATAGCTGCCCTGCAGCAGCGCGAGTGACGACGGCACCAGCAGCGCGGCGCCGACGCCCTGCACGACGCGCGCGCCGACGAGGGCGTCCAGCCCGGTCGCGAACCCGCACGCGGCGGACGCCAGGACGAACAGCGCGAGGCCCGCCTGGAAGACCCGCCGGCCGCCGAACCGGTCGCCGAGCCAGCCCGCCGACAGCAGCAGCCCGGCGAACACCACCGTGTACCCGTCGACGACCCATTGCAGGCCGGACACCGACGCGCCGAACTCGCGGCCGAGGCGCGGCAGCGCGACGTTCACGATTGTCGCGTCCACGATCACCATGAACCAGCCGAAGCTGACCGCGATCAGCGGGCGCCATGCGAAGCCGCCCGTCCCGCCGCCGCCGCTCATGCCCGTCCTTCCGTGGATCCGTCGGCGCCTTGTGTAGCCGCACGCGCCGCCGCCAAACCGCCGGCCGCCGGGCGGTTCAGCCGTCGCCGGGCGGTTCGAGGGCGCGCTCCAGCTCGTCGACGTGCAGGAGGGCGCGGTCGACGTGGCCGGTGCGGAAGGCGGCGCGCCCGACCAGGTGCGCCGCGACGGGGACGGTGATGATCTGCAGGAGCGCGACCAGCGCCAGCGAGGTGAGCACCTCGATGGTCGGGAACCGGATCCCGACGCCGATCAGCACCAGCAGCAGCCCGACCGCCTGCGACTTCGTCGCGGCGTGCATCCGGGTGAACAGGTCGGGCAGCCGCAGCAGGCCGAGCCCGGCGCTGAGCGAGGCACCCGCGCCGAGCAGCAGGAACGCCGCCGTGAACGCCGTCCTCACGCGTCCGCCCCCTGCTCCGGCTCGTCCGGGCGGGGGACGTGGTGGGTGAGGAACCGGGCGACCGCGACCGAGCCGACGAACGCGACCAGCGACAGGGCGAGCAGCGTCGGCAGCACCCAGGTGTCGCCGCCGGCGACCGCGGACGCGCCGAGCCCCGCCATGATCACCGCGAGCAGGACGTCCAGCGCCATCGCCCGGTCGAGCATCGACGGGCCCCGCACGATCCGGACGAGCGTGCACGCGGCGGCGAGGAACAGCATCGCGGTCACCGCGTCCAGGACGACCGTCATGACCGGTCCTCCGCGAGGGCGCGCAGGTCGTCGCGGGTGCCGAAGGCGCGGACCGTCCGGCGTTCGAGAGCCTGCACGTCCCGCCGCGCCTTCGCCACGGCCGCGTCGTCGGCGGCGCCGAGGACGTGCAGGAACAGCGTCGCGTCGGAGTGCCGGACGTCCAGCACCAGCGTGCCGGGCGTCGCCGACAGCGAGATCGCCATGACGGTGAGGATCAGGTCGGAGCGGGTGCGCAGCGGCACCGCGATGACCGAGTTCCGCTTGGCCCGGCCCCGCCCGCCCGCCGCCTGCCAGGCCAGCGGTCCGGCGCTGTGCAGCAGGTCGGCGGCGGCGCGCAGCGCGAACGCGGCGAGCCCGAGGGGCCGCAGCCGCAGTTGCGGGCCGACCGGCGGGAGCGGGAACGCGAGCTGGAGCAGCACGGCGAGGACCAGCCCGGACAGCAGGTTCCCCACGGTCGGCCGGTCCCACAGCAGCATCCACACGACCGTCAGCCAGACGAGCGCGGGGAGCCGGATCGCGCGGCGGCGTCCGGCCCGGACGGTGAACTCCCTCAAGTGGCGCCTCCCGATGGGAACACGGCCCGCACGTAGGTCTGCGGGGTGAGCAGTTCGGCGGCGGCGCGCTCGCACAGCGCGTACAGCGGGCCGCCCGCTGCGGTGTAGGCGAGGCTCAGGACGACCAGCGCGGTGCTTCCGGCGACCATCGCGGCGGGCAGCCGCACAGCGCGCGCGCCCTGCGGCCGGTCGTCGCGCGGGTCGTCGCGCCGGCCCGCGCGCGGGTCGTTCGGCGGGTCGTCCGGTGGGGCGCTCCAGAACGCCTGGTTCCACACCTTCACCAGCGAGTACAGGGTGAGCAGGCTCGTCAGCACGGCGCCCGCGACGAGGACGTCCACGAGCGCCCCGCCCTGCGCGATCCCCGCCCGCAGCAGGCCGAGCTTGCCGAGGAACCCCGACAGCGGCGGGATACCGCCGAGGTTCATGGCCGGGACGAAGAACAGCGCGCCGACCAGCGGCGCGGTGCGCGCGAGCCCGCCGAGCCGGGCCAGCGACGTCGCGCCGCCGCGCCGGTCGATCAGCCCGGCGACGAGGAACAGCGTGGTCTGGATCGTGATGTGGTGCAGGACGTAGAAGACGGTCGCGGCGAGCCCGGCGGCCGAGCCCAGCGCCACCCCGAAGATCATGTAGCCGATATGGCTGACCAGCGTGAACGACAGCAGCCGCCGCACGTCGATCTGCACCATCGCGCCGAGCACCCCGGCGAGCATGCTCAGCAGCGCCGCGACCAGCAGCAGCCGGCGCAGGTGATCGCCGGGGAACAGCAGCGTCTCGGCCCGGATGACGCCGTACACGCCGATCTTGGTGAGCAGCCCGGCGAACACGGCGGTGACCGGGGTCGGCGCGGACGGGTAGGAGTCGGGCAGCCACATCGACAGCGGGAACACCGCCGCCTTCACCGCGAACGCCGCCAGCAGCGCCACCTCGGCGATCCGGGCGACGGGGCCGGGCAGCTCGGCGATCCGCCACGACAGCTGCGCCATGTTCACCGTGCCCGCCGCGGCGTACAGCACGGCGATCGCGACGAGGAACAGCATCGACGACAGCAGCGCGACGATGATGTAGGTCGTCCCGGCGCGGACGCGGGCCATGGTGCCGCCGAGCGTCACGAGCACGTAGCTGGCCATCAGCATCATCTCGAACCCGACGAACATGTTGAACAGGTCGCCGGCGAGGAACGCGTCGCAGACCCCGGCGGTCAGCAGCAGGTAGGACGGGTGGAACACCGACAGCGGCGTGTCCCGGTCGCGCTCGGCGACGTCCTGCCCGAACGCGTAGACCAGCACGCACAGGGTGACGGCGGACGACACGGCGAGCATCACCGCCGACAGCCGGTCGGCGACCAGCGTGATGCCGACCGGCGCGGGCCAGCCGCCGAGCCGCACCGCCTGCGGGCCGAACCGGTCGGCGCGGACCAGCAGCGCGACCGCGACCGCGAGCACCGCGGCGAGCGCGACGACGCTGATCGCGCGCTTCAGCAGCGGCCGCCGCGGCCCGATGAGGATCTTGACGCCGGCGGCCAGCACGGGCAGCAGCACGGGCAGCGGGACCAGCGCGTTCTCCGCGTTCACTGGCCGTCCCGCCGCCCGCCGCCGCGGGGCCGCCCGTCGCGCCTCCGGCCGTTCCCCCGCCGGCCGTCGCGGGGGACGCCGCCGGGGAAGTCGCTGTCGGGCTCCTCGCGGGCGCCGAGCTCGGACGGGTCGGCGACGGCGCGCCGCTCGCGCTCGGCGCGCAGCCCGACGTCGTCCTCGCTCTCGCGGCGCACCCGCAGGTCCTCGATGTCGTCGCGGACGTCGTCGTCGCCGCTGAGCCGCCCGCCGCGGTAGGCGATGGCCAGCACGAACGCGGCGGACGCCAGCGAGATCACGATCGCGGTGAGGATCATCGCCTGCGGCAGCGGGTCGCTGAGCGCCCGGTGCGGGCCGCCGCGGGAGGGGAGGATCGGCGCCGTGCCGGCCGGGCCGCCCGCGGTGAGGATCAGCAGGTTCACCCCGTTGCTGAGCACCAGCACGCCGACGACCAGCCGGGACAGGCTGCGCTCCAGCAGCAGCACGACGCCGGCGGCGACGAGCGTCCCGCCGGTCGCGGCGAGCACCAGCGACGGGCCCATCAGCCGGCCCCCTCCCCGGTGCGGCCCGCGGCGGTCTGCCGGTCGATCTCGGCGCCGAGCACGGTCAGCACGGTCAGGACGAGCCCGACGACGATCAGGTAGACGCCGATCTCGAACAGCAGCGACGTGACGGCGTGGACGTGCCCGAGCACCGGCAGGTGCACGTCCACGGACGCGCTCTGCAGCACCGCGTTCCCCCAGGCCAGGCCGCCGAGCGCGGTCCCGGCTGCGACGATCGCGCCGGTGCCGAGCAGCGCGCCCGCCGGGACCGGCGCCGCCTCGCGCAGCTCGAAGGGGCCGCCGGCGAGGTAGCGGACGGCGAGCGCGAGCCCCGCGACGATGCCGCCCGCGAACCCGCCGCCGGGCGCGGAGTGCGCGGTGAACAGCAGGAACAGCGAGTACAGCAGCACGGTGTGGAAGATCGTCCGGGCGACGACCTCGAACACGACGGAGCGCCGTTCGGCGGCGAGCGTGGACCCGGCGGCGAGCCAGCCGGCGGGCGGGGCGTCGTCCAGCGCGGTGATCTCCTCGACGCCCCACACGGTGGTGTCCGGGCCGGGCGGGGGCGGCGCCGACAGCGGCCGCCGCGCGAACACCATGCTGGTCACGCCGAGGGCGGCGAGCGCGATGACGACGCTCTCGCCGAGGGTGTCCCAGGCGCGCAGGTCGACGAGCGCGATCGCGACGATGTTGCCGCCGCCGGCGTCCCGGGCTGCGGCGGGGTAGGCGGCGGACACGGGCACCGCGTGGCGGGCCTGCGCGGCGAGCAGCGTGACGGCGGTCGCGGTGAGCCCGGCGAGCGCGCCGACCGCCAGGTGGACGGTGCGCTGCGCGGGGGAGCGGGTGGAGAACCGGGCGGGCAGCCGGCGCAGCACCAGCACGAAGACGATCAGGCTCGCGGTCTCGACGAGGAACTGGGTGAGGGCCAGGTCGGGGGCGCCTTGCAGGACGAACAGGGTGGAGACCCCGAACCCGGACGCGCCGGACAGCACGACGGTCTGGCCCCGGTCGCGGGCCCGGATCGCCGCGGCCGCCGCCGCGACGGTGAGGAGCGCGACGAGCGCCTGCGCGGGCGAGTCCCAGATCCGGTCGCTCAGCGGGTCCGGCCACGGCAGGCCCGTCACGACGGCGCCGCCGGCCAGGCCGACCGCGACGAGCAGGATGATCAGCAGGTAGTCGGGCAGCGATCCGCGCTGCACGGTCCCGGTGAGCTGCAGCGCGAACGTGTTGAGCCCGTGCATGAACCGCAGGTACACCTGTTCGGGCTCGAAGAGCTGGGGGACGCGCGCGATGCGCCGTCCGAGCGCGAACAGCGCGGCGCCCGCCGCCAGCGACACGGCGGTGAGCAGCAGCGGCACCCCGAACCCGTGCCACGCCGACAGGTGGTAGCCGCCGTGCCGCGTGACCGGGAACGGCGCGGCCTCCCGTCCGATCGGCGCGTTCAGTTGCGCGGCGAGCAGCCCGACGACGACGCCCGCCGCCGCGAGCAGCACCACCGGCGCCAGCAGCAGCACCCCGGGACGGTGGACCTCGCGCGGCGGGACGCCCTCCTTCCGCGCGAACGCGCCCCACAGGAACCGCAGGCTGTACGCGGCGGTCAGCGCCGAACCCACCGCGAGCAGGACGAGCAGCCCGGTGTCGCCGCCGAGGAACGCCTCGTACGCCGCCTCCTTCCCGGCGAACCCGAGCGTCGCCGGGACGCCCGCCATCGACGCCGCCGCCGCGATCGCCGCCCCGTACAGCACCGGCGTGCGGCGCCCGAGCCCGGACAGTTTCCGCAGGTCCCGCGTCCCCGTCGAATGGTCGACGACCCCGATCGCGAGGAACAGCGCCGACTTGAACAGGGCGTGCGCGAGCAGCACCGTGAACCCCGCGAGCGCCGCGACCCGGTTCCCCGCGCCGACCAGCACGGTCATGAACCCGAGCTGGCTGACCGTCCCGTACGCGAGCAGCAGCTTCAGGTCGTGCTCGCGCAGCGCCCGCCACCCGGCCAGCAGCATCGTCGCGACGCCGCAGCCCAGCACGATCGGGCGCCATCCGGGCGTCCCGGCGAACGCGGGCGCGAGCCGCGCCACCAGGTACACGCCCGCCTTCACCATCGCGGCGGCGTGCAGGAACGCGCTGACCGGCGTCGGCGCGGCCATCGCGCCCGGCAGCCACAGCCCGAACGGGACGAGCGCCGACTTCGACAGCGCGCCAACGAGGATTAGCATGACCGCCGCCGTCACCGCGCCGCCGCCGGGCGGCGCCGCGACGATCGCCGACAGCCGGTCGGTCCCGGCCGCCCGTCCCAGCAGGAGCAGCCCGACCAGCATCGCCAGCCCGCCGAACGTGGTGATGACGATCGCCTGCGTCGCCGCGCGCCGCGCGATGCCGCGCTCCGCGTCGTACCCGATGAGCAGGTACGACAGGACGGTCGTCAGCTCCCAGAACACGTACAGCAGGACGAGGTCGTCGGCCAGGACCAGCCCGAGCATCGCGGCCCCGAACCCGACCAGCTCCCCGGCGAACGCGCCGAGCTTCGGCTCGGCGCCGGTGAAGTAGCGGCCGCAGTACAGCACGATCAGCGCGCCGACGCCGCCGACGATGACCATCATCATCCAGGTCAGCGGGTCGGAGCGCAGGTACAGGTGGAGGCCGAGGCCCGGGATCCACGACCACGACTCGGTGCGCGGCGCGCCGCCGCGCAGCCACGGCCACGCCGCCCATCCGGCCGCCGCGGCGAGCACCGCCGCCAGCGGCGGGAACGCGCCCCGCCCGAGGACCCGCACGAGCACCGGCGCCGCCGCCGCGGCCGCGCAGTACGCGGCGAGCAACAGCAGCAATGAGGCCCCAGCAGGAATGGACGGCGAACCGGCGGTCACGCATGGTGATCGGATCGTGCTGGACCGTCACACTAGTGCTCCGGGCAGGCGCCGCCACGCTCTCCGGCCCGCCGACACGATTGCTTTACCCGCGCGTGCCGCCGGGTCAGGTGCTGAGGTCGGGCGGCGCCCCGCTGGGCCCGCCCTCCGGCCCGGGCAGCGGGACGCGGGCCGCGAACGGGACGCTCACCAGCGCGAACGCGGCGGCCAGCCCGAACGCGGCCAGCCAGCCCCCGCGCCCGGTGCCCACGAGGATGATCACGGCGGCGCTCGCCTGGCTGCCGAGCGACCCGCCGACCCGCCGGACCGTGCTGTTCACCGAGGTCGAGACGGCCGCGTGCTCCCGGTCCGCCTGCACGTTGACGAGCGTGCCGCTCGCGCTGATCGTCAGCCCGGCGCCGCAGCCGATGACGAACGCCGCCGCGAGGAACGCCGGACGCGACGACCCGCCGATCAGCCCGCACGCCGCCGTCCCCGCCGCGAGCGCGGCCATCCCCGCCGCGAGGGGGCGGCGGGGCGTCCCGCCCTTCTGCAGCGTCCGCGCGGCGGGCCCGCCGAGGATCTGCCCCACCGCCAGCGGCAGCAGGTACAGCCCGACCGTGCCCGTCCCGGCGCCGAAGCCCTCGCTGCCGTTCCCGACGAACTGCGGTACGAGGTAGAACGTCCCGAAGAGCGCGTAGCCGATCGCGACCGTGACCCCGTTCGTCCACACCTGCGCCGGGGACCGGAGCGTCCGCAGGTCGATCAGCGGTTCGGCCACCCGGTTCTCGCGGCGGAACCAGAGCAGGCCCGCGGCGAGCCCCGCCGCGATCAGCCCGCCCGGCACAGCCCACGCCGCCCCCTTCGACTGCGGCAGCAGCGTCAGGCCGACCAGGACCAGCGCGAGGACGCCGCTGAGCAGCAGCGCGCCCGGCACGTCCAGCGCCCCGCCCGACGGGCCCGGCCTGGACGGCACCCACCGCACCACCATCGGCATGGCCAGCGCCACCACGACGGCGCCCACCGCGAACACCAGGTGCCACGACACCGCCTCGGTCAGCGCCCCGGCCGTCGCGAAGCCCAGCGCCGTCCCGATGCCGAACGCGCCGGTCAGCACCCCGGTCGCCGACCCGACCCGGCCGGGCGGGAACTCCTCGCGGACGATCGACAGCGACAGCGGGAACACCGCGCCGCCGACGCCCTGCACCGCCCGCGCCGCGATCAGCACGACCGGTGCCGGCGCGGCGGCCGCCGCGATCGACCCGGCGAGGAAGAACCCGAGCCCGAGCAGCAGCATCGCGCGGCGCCCGTGCCGGTCGGCGAGCCGTCCGAGCACGGGCGCCGCGACCGTCGCGACCAGCAGGTAGCCGCTGAGCAGCCACGCGCCCCACGCCTGCGGGACGCCGAGCTCCTTCTCGATCAGCGGGATGACCGGGACGACCGCCGTCTGCTGGTAGGCGAACGCGACGTCCGCGAGCACGAGCGCGGCGAGCGCCCGGCGGTGCGTCCCCGGGCCTGGCGCGGTGTCCGGGCGTTCCACGGCGGCCCGGCCGCCGGTTCCGAGACGTCCCATCCCCGGGTACCTGCCCGCCGGGCCGTGATCAAACGGGCGCGTCAGGCGGCCCCCGGGCCGAGCGCCCGGCCGCCGCCGGCGGCGGGGGAGCGGAGCGCGTCGTGGCGGCCGTACGAGCGGTCGGCGCGCTGCTCGGCGACCATCCGCCGGATCAGCGCGGTCCGGCGGCGCTGCCCGGCCCGCTCGCTGAGCCGCGTCGCGCCCGGGAC
The DNA here is from genome assembly GCF_008923365.1 of Actinomadura montaniterrae. GTDB lineage: Bacteria > Actinomycetota > Actinomycetes > Streptosporangiales > Streptosporangiaceae > Spirillospora > Spirillospora montaniterrae. Next base: position 3,933 of record NZ_WBMR01000144.1, on the reverse strand, counting down.
CAGCCGCCGGACGCTCTCCAGCGCGAACACGCCCGCGGCGGTGCCGAGGACGGCGGCGCGGTAGGCCCGGCTGTCGGGCGCGCCGAGGTGGTCGGCGTTGCGTTTGCCCAGGACGATGCGGCTGTAGGAGAACAGATAGTTCGTCAGGACGCGCCGCGCCGTGGGCGAGTCCTTCAGCGCGGGCGGGAGGAGCAGCGGTGCGGCGGCGTCCATGAGCGCGCGGCCCAGCCGCCGCGACGAGTCGTCCGGCAGGAACTCGGTCGCGGCCTCCAGCCAGAGCAGCCGCCACGCGTCCGCCTCGCTCGCCGGGACCAGGTCCGGATGGACGCCCATCAGGTGCCCGACGTACCGCCACAGGTGCAGCGCGGCGGCCCGGTCGGCGGCGGAGAACCGCAGCCCGAGCGCGCGCGAGCCGAGCAGCATGACCAGCGAGAACAGCAGCAGCGTCCCGGTCAGCTGCACCTGGTTGACCGGGAGGTCCCAGGCCTCGCGGTCCCAGTCCGCGCGGCGCGCCAGCGCGGCGCGGACCTGCGCGTGCATGATCCTCACCCGCAGCGTCTGCGTGAACCCGGCGTCGAAGCGCCCGAGCCCGCCCGGCGTGGTGACGTCCACCCACCAGCTCGCGGTCTCCGCCAGCCGCCGGGGCGCCATCGCGTCCAGCTCCCCGGTCCGCAGCAGCGTCTTGTTCGCGCGGGACGCGAGGTAGCCGCCGTACAGCGACGCGCACGGCATCACCACGGCGAGCCCGAGCAGCCCCGTCCGGCCGGCCACCCCGGCGCCGCGCCGCAGCAGGTCCGGGTCCAGCCAGTACGGGACGGTGTCGACCGAGGCGAAGAACTCCACCAGCTCGGGCGGCGGGTCGTCCAGTGTGCCGACGCCGTGCCGGAGCGCCTGCTCGAACAGCCGGCGGCCGGTGCCGCCGGGCAGCCGGGCCATCATCTCCGCCACCGCGTCGGCGAGCGGGTCGCCGGCGGCGGCGAACGCGCGGAACGCCTCCAGCTGCGCCGGCGTCGCCCGGATGTCGCCCGGGGCGAACAGCCGCAGCGCCAGGGCCCACGGGCGCCGGGTCATCCATCCCGGATGCGGCAGGCGATTCTCGGTCATGTCGTCCTCTCGGTTGCGGGCTCGGTCGCCGGCGTGGTGGCGGGTGTGGGCGCCGGGGTGGGCGCGGGCGCGGTCATCGGGCGTTCGGCGCGCGGTGCAGCCGGGCGGGGGACGGGCGGCGTTCGTGGTGCGGGACGGCCGCGATGGCCAGCACCGCCAGCGCGAGCGCGACGGCGAGTTCGGGCGCCGCGCCGTCCGGCCACGGCTCGTGGAAGAGCAGCGTGCCGACGAGCAGCAGGTACGTCTTGGCGGTCGCGGTGGCGACCAGCCCGACGATGACGAGCCGGCCGCGCTGCAGGGCGATCTGCAGCTGGCCGAGGGCGAGCGGCGCGGTGATCGCGAACAGGGCCGGGTAGGCGGCGGCGGCCGGCGTGAACGGGTGCCCGAGCCGCGCGGCGGTGCCCGTGAGCATCAGCTCGGCGGTGCCGGTGAGCAGCCCCACGTTGATGGCGAGCGCGACGCCGGTCAGCGGGCGGGCGTGCGCGCCCTTGCGGGCCAGGTCGGCGGCGAGGAACCCGGCGCACGGGACCAGCAGCGACAGCGCCGCGACGGTCCCGAGCAGCCACGGCGGGACGGCGGTGCCCGCCCCGGCGCCGGGCGCCGTGGCCGCCGAGGTGAGCACCACCGTCCCGCCGTGGCGGCCGGTTCCCGGCGCGCCGTCCACCGCGTCCGCGAACAGCGCCGTCGCGGCGGCGAGGACCAGCACGCAGCCCCATTCGCGGAGCGTGAGCCGCTCGCCCATGACCGGCACGGCCAGCACGATCAGCAGGCCGATCCCGGCGAGGAACATCGGTTCCGCCCGGACCAGGGTGAGGCCGGTCAGGGACGCGGCCTGGACGCACGCGCCGACGGCGACGACGGTGCCGCCGGCGAGCCAGGTCCGGTCGGCGAGCAGGGTGCGGGCGAGGTGGACGGGGCGGTCTCCGGCGAGCGGCGGCATGCCGGTGGCCGCGATCTTCAGGAAGGCGAGTCCGGTGAAGTAGATGCCGGTGGAGAGGGCGGCGAGGGCCTGGTACTGCGCTTGCATGGCAGAGCCTTCCGTGCCGCCCGCGGCCCGGCCGGTCGGCGCGCTGGACCGGGCCGCGGGCGGCGGCTCAGGGGGTGGGATCCGGTGGACCTCGGGGTCGGCGTCCCGGGCGTTACGGCTTGGCCGGGTCGTAGAGGTCGAAGGCGTTCGGCTGGCCGGCCTTGTAGCGCCGGTCATCGTCGTCGTAGAAGCCCTGGAACTCGTTGGGCAGGTACAGGTTGAAGATCTTGGCGGGGGTGCCGCCGGCGCCGGAGGCGTCGAGGATCGCGTTGGCGGCCTTGCGGCCGGCGGTGTTGGCGCCCTCCATCGTCGCGAGGTTGATGTCGGCGCGGACGTAGTCGGAGGCGAGGAACAGGTTCGGCAACCCGGTGGCGGCCTCCGGCCGGTGGTTCCACGACCCCGGCTTGTTGATCATCAGCGGCTCGTCGTTGGCGACCTGCGAGGTGCCGTTGCCGGTGATGGCGGGGTCGATGTAGTAGGAGTGGATGTTGGCGTCGTTGAGCACGACCCCGCCCCACGGGATCGCCCGGCGCAGCTGCTCCTTGACCTCGTTGAAGATCTGGTCGGACGTGCATTCGCGGGCGGTCTTGCCGTACAGGACGCCCTTGGTGTCCCAGGACGACAGGTCGATCGACAGGCAGTCGTTGACCTCGCCGTTGCCGTACGTCGAGCCGAACTTCTTCTTCCAGAACTGGCCCTGGTTGATGGAGGTCAGCGCCCACGGCTGGCCGGCGTAGGCGACGTGCCCCTTGGCCAGGTTGATCGGCCGGCGAAGGTAGATCATGATGCCGTTCATCCAGTCGGTGGTGATCTGCGCCAGGTTCTTCAGGTTCGGGTCGGCGGCCAGGATCTGGTCGTTGAGCAGCGGGACGGCCCGCTCGACGGGGACGGCGAGGACGTAGTAGTCGGCGTCCACGCCGGTGGTGCCGCCGCTGCCGGTGACCTGCGCGCCGCTGATCTGCTTGTCGGCGACGTCCAGGCGGGTGAGGGTGGCGTCGGACTGGAACTTGACGCCGAGCGACTTGAGGTAGGCGACCCACGGGTCGATGAGCGCCTCGTTGGTGGGGGCGTTGAGGAGCCGGTCGGGGGCCTTGTACCCGCCGAGTCCGAGCGTGCTGTAGACCCACGCCTCGGCCATCAGCCCCATGGTGTGCGCGTTGGCCTTGTCGGGCTTGGCGGCGACGAGCGTGCCGGTGAACAGCTGCACCAGCATCTCGTTGTAGGGCTTGTCCATCTTCTCGGCGTGGACCATCTCCGAGAAGCTCATGTTCTCCCACTGGTTGTACCTGCGCAGCGGGCCGCTGGTGACGAACGCGATCATCTTCTGCAGGAAGTAGGCGACCTCCCATGCCTGGACGGTGCCGAGCAGGTTGAGCCCGGTGGACAGGAAGGTCAGCAGCGAGTCGGGGCTGAGCGTCCCCTCGATGGTGCCGCGCGCGGGCAGCACCAGCTTGGTGCCGTTGTAGAACGCGGCGACCTCGGTGCCGGCGACGAGGTTGTCGAACGCCTTGCCGCCGCCGGGCAGCGGGATCCGGCTCATGGTGTCGGGCAGGTTCTGGTAGAAGCCGGGGAAGAACCGGAACCCGTGCTCGGCCGGCAGGTCCTGGCGCCCTCCGCTCCCGGTGTTCGGGACGGGCATGCTGCGGCACTTGCCGCCCCACGCCTTCCGCTCGTAGACGGTGACGTCGAACCCGCGCTCGGCGAGCTCGTGGGCGGTGGACAGGCCGCCCATCCCGCCGCCGAAGATCGCGACGCGGCGGCCGGCCCGGGCGGCGCGCGCGGTGCGGGGGGCGCGGCGAGCG
>NZ_WBMR01000143.1 GCF_008923365.1 Actinomadura montaniterrae | reverse complement strand
CTTCTCGCGCCGCCGGACGTCGCGGCGCGTGGGTTCGCGCCGGCGCCGCCGGCCCCGCTCGTCCCAGCCGGGCTGCTCCGACCACCAGGACCCCTCGGGCCACTGCGGTTCGTCCGGCCGGCGGCCGGGTGCGGGCCGGGCCCCCGGCGAGGAACGCTGGGGTGCCCGCGCCCACGGTGAAGCATGCGTGTTGATCCGGGACGCATGCCCGTCGTCACGTCGCGCCATGCCCTCTCCTGTGGAGGAGGCGGAGCGCAGGCGAGCGCCGGGGTCGGCTCGGTGCCGTCCGGGCGCGCGGCCCGGCGGCGGTCCTGCTGAGACATCGGGAACGCGGTGTGCGGGAGCCCGCTCGCTCCCACCGCGTCTCCGTACGGGATTCCTAATGGATCCCGCCGATCACCACCGGAGCATACGCCCCATTGGCCCCTCAGATGAGAGATGGTGACAAAAAACGGTTCAAGCCGCGTGCGCGGCCGTTCCGCTCATCGTGGGAGTACGGGCGCGGGGCGTCCCGCGTTCAGCCGTTCGGGAACCATTTCGCGGCCGGTCAGCGCAGGAACGCGGCGGCGAGCGGCGCGGCCGTCTTCGGGCCCGACCCGCCGTCCTGGACGAACACCGAGAACGCCAGGTCGCCGCGGTATCCGATGAACCAGGCGTGCGAGGAGCCGTCGTCGGAGAACTCGGCGGTCCCCGTCTTGCCCGCCGTGCCGGACGGCAGGCCGGCGCCCGCGGCGGTCCCGCCGGTGACGACCGCCCGCATCATCGACCGCAGCGCGGCGGCCCCGGGGATCGGGTGCGGGTCAGGCGTGTCGCCGCCGCTCTCGCGGACCAGCTTCGCCGGCACCAGCCGCGGGGGCCGCCACGACCCGTCCGCCACGGCCGCCGCGACGCTCGCCATCAGCAGCGGGGTCGCCTGGACACGGCCCTGCCCGATGCCCGCCTCCGCCAGTTCCGCGCCGCTCCGCGGGTCGGGGAAGCCGCCTTCCATCATCCGCACGCCCGGGTAGAACCTCGTGTCGAACCCGAACCTGCGGGCGCTCGCGGCGAGCTTGCCCGCGCCCAGGCCCTCGACCGCCAGGCGCGCGAACGTGGTGTTGCAGGACGCGGCGAACGCGCCGCTCAGCGTCGTGCGCCCCAGCTCGTGGCCCTCGTCGTTGCGGATCGTCCGCTGCGCGGTGACGACGGACGCGGGGCAGTCGGCGGGCGTGCCCGGCCCGGCCCCGTCCGCGACCAGCGCGCCCGCCGTGACCACCTTGAACGTCGAGCCGGGCGGGTAGAGGCCGGTGAACGCGCCGAGCCCGCCGAGGGCGTCCGCGACGGCCAGGACCTCGCCGGTGGACGGCCGCAGCGCGACGATCGACGCGGCTTGGGGCACGGAGCGGACGGCCTTCTCCGCCGCCGTCTGCAGGCGCCGGTCCAGGGTCGTGCGGATCTTCCGGCCGGGCTTGCCGCCCAGCACCTTCACCCGCTGCGGCGGGCCGTCGCCGTCGCGCATCTCGATGACCCACCTGGCCTCGTCGTAGCCCTCCGGCGTCATGGTGTCGACGAGTTCCGCCAGGTAGGGCGCGAGGAGCCCGGTGTCGGGCAGCGCCTTGCCGTCGCGGGCCACCAGCGTGACGGCGGGCAGCCGCACCTGGCCGAGCGACCACGTCCCCCGGCCCTTCAGCCCGGGATAGAGGGTCGCGGGCGTCCACAGCACCCGCCAGCGGCCGTCGACGCGGCCGAGGCGCAGCACCGCGCGGAACGACCAGTCGCCGTGCCCGACCAGCGACCGGGTGACGGTGAAGTCGGCCTGCGCCGCGTCAGGGCCGGTCCGCACCACCGGACGCGGCTCGATGATGATCGAGGAGACCGTCAGCCCGCGCGACAGCGCCCGGTACTGCTGGACGAAGTCGCCGGGCGGGTCGGCGCACAGGTCCCGCATGTCGTCCAGCGCCCCGCGCCGCCAGGCGGCGAAGAAGTCCGCCGCGACCTTCTCCGGCGTCCCCGGGCCGCGCCCGCCGCGCAGCTGCCGGGCCGCGACCAGCCCGCCGGCCAGGGCCACCGCCACCAGCACGGCGAGCACGAAGACGCCGCCCCGCGACCGCATCCGCGCTCCCCTCCCCCGGCCCCCTGAATGGAGATCATCCCAGCGGCCACCGGAAATGGACATGGCACCGAACGACCGTTTTGAGGCCGGACCTGGCCGATGAATTAGTGATGAGTAATCCGCCCCTTAAGTCCGGTTTAACGGGGGTGCCGGCGGGCGGGGCGCGGCCTAGCGTCGGGGACGTCGATGACCGAGCTCGCACAGCGGCAGGAGGTTCCGCGATGGCCCAGCGCCGCATCGGGACCGTTCCCGGCCGCGTCCGGATGGCCCACCACTCCCGGGCGGCCGGTCACCGAACCGGGGCCGTGCCCCCGGAACCCGTCCACGCGGCACCGATCCGGCACCGCCGGACGGCCCTTCGCGGCGCGCCCGTCTCCAGGTCCTCCCCCACCGGGCGCAGGGCCGGCCGGCGCAGGATCGCACCCACCTCGGCAGGGGCGTGCGCGTGGGAACGGTCTCCGGAGCCCGGGCACGGCCCCCCTCGATCCGCCGGTCCCGGGACGGGTCCCGCCTACGGCGCGGGGGCGGGGCGCGTCCCGGGACCGCGCGGCTAGCGCGTCCGGCGGGGCTAGCGCGTCCAGGGGAGGCGGACGGCCTCCAGCCCGGGGTCGTCCAGTAGCGCCTGGACGAGCGATGTCGGCCCGACGACCTTCGTCCCCCACAGGTCCCAGTCGCAGTACACGACCCAGGAGCGGTCCTCCGCCCACAGGTCGGACGGGCAGCTCGCCATCGCCGGATGGTCGTACAGCCCGGCCGCGTCGCCCAGCCGGCCCGCCAGGACCGTCTCGTCGTCCCAGTCCGCGGTGACGAGCGGGCAGTAGTACGCGAGGCAGCGGGTGGCGGCGCCGTCCAGGCTGTGCCGCAGCAGCACCCCGATCAGCCGGTGCCAGCTCTCCCGGTCCAGGCAGCCCTCCGCGGGCGGCCGGATGGCCGCCGACCAGCTCCCCGCCGGATGCCCCTGCCGCAGGCAGCGGTTGCCGGGCAGCTCCCCATCCGGCACCGCCGGCTCACCGAACCCGCGCGCCAGCTCCCGCCAGCGCAGCCGCCGCCAGCCCGCGCCGGGGTCGCCGCTGCGGCCGAGCTCGGTGCCGGTGACGATCGCGCCCTCCAGCAGGTCGCCCACGTCGCCCGGCGCCTCCCCGGCCGGGTCGGGCGGCTCGACCAGCCCCGCCCCGAGCACCGACTGGTGGACGTCGTCGTGCGTCGTGGTGACCAGTCCCTCCTCCCACGCGTACATCGCGTGCAGGAGCCACGCGGAGTCGGGATTGCGGGGCGGCTCGAAACCCGAGTAGCAGTGGTCGGGATCCAGATCGTGCAGCCACCGCGCGGTCTCGCCGGGAACCCTGGCCCACGCGCCCTCGATGTCCGCGTTCTCCATACTGGGCATCCTGTCACCCGGCACGGGCCCGGCGATACGCGGCGGTCGTCTGCTTTCGGCCGCGCACCGGGTCAGGGCCCGTGACCGCGGCGCCACATCCGCCGGATCAGCCGTGCAGCAGGGCGTCCAGGCGGGCCGCCTGCACCTCCCAGCGCCACTCCCGCTCCACCCACGCGCGGCCCGCACGGCCCATCGCCCGGGCGCGGTCCGGGTCGGCGAGGAGGCCGGCGACCGCGTCGGCGACGCGCGGCACCGACCGTCCGGGCACCACCACGCCCGTCTCGCCGTCGAGGACGGCGTCGGGCGCGCCGCCGGAGTCGCCCGCGACGACCGGCAGGCCCGTCGCCGACGCCTCCAGGTAGACGATGCCGAGCCCCTCGACGTCCAGCCCGCGGCGGCGCGTCCGGCACGGCATCGCGAAGACGTCCCCGGCGTCGTAGTGGGCGGGCAGCTCCTCCCACGGCACGCTGCCGGTGAACACGACCGACCCGGCCACGCCCTCGGACGCCGCGAGCCGCTCCAGGTCCGCGCGGTACGGGCCGCCGCCGACGAGCAGGAGCGCCGCGTCCGGGACCCTCGCCAGCACCCGCGGCCACGCCCGGATCAGGGCGTCCTGCCCCTTGCGCGGGACGAGCCGCGACACGCACACCGCGACGGGACGGTCCGCCAGACCGTGCCGCGCCCTGATCGCGTCGCCGCCCGCGCCCGCGCGGAACAGCGTCTCGTCCACGCCCGGCGCGAGCCGCGCCATCCGCGCGGCACCGACCGGGGACAGCGCGCGCGCCATCCGAGACCGGGTGTACTCGCCGAGGTAGGTGAGGGCGTCCACGTCGTCGCCGATGCGGCGCAGCAGCGACCGCGCGACCGGCAGCGCCGCCCAGCCCGCCTCATGCCCGTGCGTGATCCCGACGATCCGCCCCGCCCCGCGCCGCCGCAGCGCGGGCGCCAGCAGCCCCAGCGGCGCCGCCGCGCCGAACACCACCGAGTCGCAGCGCTCCGCGCGCAGCAGCGCGGACGCGCGGCGCAGCACGCCCGGCTCCGGCAGCATCAGCGACCCGGGATGCCGGACGACGTCGAACGGCTGCACCGCGTCGAACGCCGCCGCGCCCTTCCACGCCGGCGCGTACACCACCACCGAGCCGGGCGGGCGCCGGACCGCGAGGCCGTGCACGAACGCCTGGATCCCGCCGGGGCGGGGCGGGAAGTCGTTGGTCACCACCAGGGTCTTGGTCATCGTCGGCCAGGATACGGACCGCCGCCCGCCTCCGAGCAGGCGGAACGCCGTCCCGCCGGCTACGGGCGGGCAAAGCGGAAGGGCCCGGCACCGTCGTCCGGTGCCGGGCCCCTCGAACGGGCTCCGCGATCAGTGGCTGATCTCGTGCGACTGCTTGCCGCCCTCGATCTCCGCGTGCTCGCCGTGCTCGTGCTCGTGCTCCTCGACGGGGATGTCGTCGAAGGTCCAGGCCCGGTTCAGCCGCGACCGCAGGTGCCCGAGCGGGCCCTTCGCGGCCGGGATGCCGTTGGCGTCGCGCTGCGGCGCCTCCGGACGGGTGTTCTCCTTCGACAGCAGGACCGCCTTCTGCTCCTCGCGCGCCGGCTCGTGCCGCTCGGAGAACCGCCCCTCCGGCGACATGAGGATGACGCCCGACTCGACGCCGTGCCCGACGACGTCCGCGTCCTTGCGCTGCAGCCCCAGGCAGATCCGCTTGGTGATGATGAACGCCAGGAACGGCCCGACGAAGATCGTCACCCGGAAGAACCAGGTCGTGGCGTACAGCGAGAGGTCGAACTTGTCGGCGAGGACGTCGTTCGCGCCGGCCAGCCACAGCAGCCCGTAGAAGGTCACCGCCGCGATGCCGGTGGCGGTGCGGATCGGGGCGTTGCGCGGCCGGGTGTTGACGTGGTGGTGCCGCTTGTCGCCGGTCACCCACTGCTCCACGAACGGCCAGGCCATCGCGCCGCCGAAGACGATGCCGAGCGGGATCGTCGCCGGTATCAGCACGTTGAAGCTGACCGTGTGGCCCCAGGCACTGACCTCCCAGTTCGGCATGATCCGCAGCGCGCCCTCCAGGACGCCCATGTACCAGTCCGGCTGGGAGCCCGCGGAGATCGCGCCCGGGTCGTACGGGCCGAACAGCCAGATCGGGTTGATCTGCGCGAACGCGCCGAGCAGCGCGATGACGCCGAAGGTGAACAGGAAGTAGGCGCCCGTCTTGGCCATGAACACCGGGTAGAACGGGTAGCCGTACACCTGCTGCTCGGTCTGGTTCTTCACCGGCATCGCGGTGTGCTTCTGCACCCACATGATCATCATGTGCGCGGTCACCAGGCCGAGGATCAGGCCGGGGATCAGCAGGATGTGCAGCATGTACAGCCGCGGCACGATGTCCTGGCCGGGGAACTCCCCGCCGAACAGGAACATGTAGCCGTAGGTGCCGACCAGCGGGATCGCCTCGAGCACGCCCTGGGTGATGCGCAGGCCCGTGCCGGACAGCAGGTCGTCCGGCAGCGAGTACCCGAACAGGCCCTCCAGCATGCCGAGGACGAACATGCTGATGCCGATGAGGTAGTTCAGCTCGCGCGGCTTGCGGTAGGCGCCGGTGAAGAACACCCGCAGCATGTGCGCCAGGATCGACGCCATGAACAGGATCGCCGCCCAGTGGTGGATCTGCCGCATGAGCAGGCCACCGCGCACGTCGAAGCTGATGTGCAGCGTCGAGGCGTACGCCTCCGACATCTGCACGCCCTTCAGGTGCGTGTACGAGCCGTTGTAGATGACCTCGTTCATGCTGGGCTTGAACCAGAGCGTCAGGAACGTCCCGGTCAGCAGCAGGATGATGAACGAGTACAGGGCGATCTCGCCCAGCATGAACGACCAGTGGTCCGGAAAGACCTTCTTCATGTTCCGCTTGAAGAAGGTGGTGGAACCGAGCCGGTCGTCGATGAAGTTCAGCGGCCCCTCGACCGCCTTCGGAGCGGTAGCCCCGGCTGTCGCCTCGCTCATCCGCGCTCCCAGAAGCTCGGGCCGATCGGCTCGTGGTAGTCGCTCGTCGCGACGATGTAGCCGTCCTCGACCGCCAGCGGCAGCTGCGGAAGCGGACGGGCCGCCGGGCCGAACACGACCTTCGCGGCGTCGGTCGCGTCGAACGTCGACTGGTGGCACGGGCACAGGATGTGGTGCGTGGTCTGCTCGTACAGCGCGGCCGGGCAGCCGACGTGCGTGCAGACCTTCGAGTACGCCACGATCCCGTTGATGTGCCAGTTCTCGCGGCCCTTGGCCGGCTTGAACTCGTCCTCGGGGACGTTGATCAGGATGGTGACGGCCTTCGCGGTCTGCGTCAGCACCTGGTCCTCGGGGACGTCCTCCTCGATGCCCTCGGGCAGGACGGTGATCATCCCGCCGGGCGAGGAGAAGTCGCTGACCCGCAGCGGCTTGTCGGTGCCGTCCACGACGAGGCGGACGCCCTTCTTGCCCTGCGCCTGGGCCTTCTTGACCGCGTCGCCCCAGATGGTCGTGCGCAGCTTCTTCTCCGGCAGCGGGCCGAGGTCGCGCAGCAGCACCAGCGGCGCGAGGCCGAGCGGCGCCGCGGCCAGCAGCAGCGTGCGGCGCAGCAGCGGGCGCTTGGTCAGGCCGCTGTCGGACGCCCCCTCGAGGAAGTCCTTGGTGAAGGCCGCGCGGGTCTCCTCGTCGGCCTGCAGGCTGTGCCGCTCCTGGACGATCGGCTTGCTCGTCATGAGCCGGCGCACCCAGATGGTGACGCCCGCGGCCAGCGCCAGGAACGACAGCGCCATCAGGCCGCCGAGCCAGAAGTTGGACTCCCGGGCCCGGGTCACGCCGTGCATGCCGCCGTTGCGGCCGCTCCAGCCGATGTAGTACGCGATGAACGCCACGCTGGCGGCGAACGCCACCAGGAAGAACGTCGCGACGACGCGCTCGGCGCGCTTGGCCGACGCCTCGTCCAGTTCCTCGCCGACGCCCGCGGGCGCCGAGATGTCGTCCTGCGCGAGCAGGGTCCTGTCCCTCGCCGGAGACGGCGTGCCGATCACGCGCCCGCGCGCGCCGCCGCCCTCGCCGGGCTCCGTCGAGCCGGCGGTGTCCTTGTTCTCGTCGCTCATGACTTCTTCAGCTTCTTCGGCTTCTTCGCGGTGATCCACATCGCCGCCATCACCAGCAGGCCGAGCCCGACCAGCCAGCCGACGAGGCCCTCCGACACCGGGCCGATGCGGCCGAGGCCGTTACCGCCGGGGTTCGGCTGCTCGCGGGTCTGCACCAGGTAGGAGATGATCGCCTGCTTGTCCTGCGGGGTGAGCGTGGTGTCGTTGAACACCGGCATCGCCTGCGGGCCGGTCAGCATGGCCTCGTACATCTGGGTGGGCGTGACGTCGCTGTTGGACAGCGGCGGGGCGTACTTGCCGCCGGTCAGCGCGCCGCCCTGCCCGGTGAAGTTGTGGCACTGGGCGCAGTTGGTGCGGAACAGCTTGCCGCCGAGCGCCACGTCGCCCTTGGTCGGGTCGGTCGCCGACGCGGGCGGGACGGCCGGGCCGCCGCCGAGCGAGGAGATGTAGGCGCGCAGGTCGGCGAGGTTCTTCTCGGCCTGGGCCTTCTGCTGCTCGGCCGCCTTGCGCTTGGCCTCGTCCTCGTAGTCGGTCTTGATCTCGGTGTTGAAGGCGGGGATCGGCGTCTTGCGCGGGAACTGCGCACCAGGGCTCATCGCGGGCATGCGGCCCGTGCTGACCTGGAAGTCGACGCTCGCCGCCCCGACGCCGAGCAGGCTCGGTGCGATCGCTTTGCCCTTGGCGTCCTTGGTGCCCTCGGCGTTCAGGCCGTGGCAGCTGGCGCAGTTCTTGTCGAACAGCTGCTGGCCGTTCTTCAGGTCCTGCGCCGCCTGGGCCGTGCTCTCCGCCTCGGCGCGTCCAGTCTGCGGCGAGAAACCGGCGTAGATGACGCCGATCGCCGCCAGGGCCGCCAGCACGACGGCGTAGCCCGCCCAGGGGCGCCGTCGCCATGCGGTGATCCTTCTCACGGAAATCCCCGTTCGGGTCATGTCGTCTGGGTGGTCAGCGGGTCAGTGGTCGAGCAGGTAGACGACCGAGAACAGGCCGATCCACACCACGTCGACGAAGTGCCAGTAATAGGACACGACGATCGCGCTCGTCGCCTGCTCGTGCGTCCATCGCTTCGCGGCGAACGTCCGGCCGAGGACGAACAGGAACGCGACCAGGCCGCCGATGACGTGCAGCCCGTGGAAGCCGGTGGCCAGGTAGAACACCGAGCCGTAGGCCGACGAGGAGAACGTGAGGCCGTCCTTGGTGACCAGGCTGTAGTACTCGAACGCCTGGCCCGCCACGAAGTAGAGGCCCATCAGGAAGGACAGGACGTACCACTCGCGCAGGCCCCAGCGGGCGACGTTCAGCAGGCCGCCGTCGCGGCCGACCTTGCCGGCCTCGGCCTTGAACACGCCCCATTGGCAGGTCACCGACGACAGCACCAGCACGGTCGTGTTGGCCGTCGACAGCGGCAGGTTCAGCGGTGCGCCCGGCCAGGCGTCGTGCCCGGACTGGCCGATCGTCACAGAGCGGATCGTGAAGAACATCGCGAACAGCGCCGCGAAGAACATCAGCTCGGACGACAGCCAAACGATCGTCCCCACGCTGACCAGATTGGGACGGTTCGCCCGTGCGTGAGGTGTTGTCTCTATCGCGGATGCTGTCACGGGCAGCATTATTGCGCCCCTATCCCGTGAGTGACGCATGACCCCCCTCCTAGAGTTCCCGGACGTGTCCGCCGGCCTCGGGAACGGTCCCGCGGGGCCCGGCGATCTTTGCCCGCACCTGGCCTTCCGGTGGCCGCGACGCGGGGAAACATGACCTGGATCTCGTGCGCGCGGGGACGAACCGGTAGCCTTCCGTGTCATGAGCACCACCGCCCCGGAGAGCCCGATGAAGGTTCTCGTCTACAGCGACGACGCGAACACCCGCGCACAGATCCGGATGGCGATCGGGCGACGCCCCGCCGCCGACCTCCCGCAGGTGGAGTTCGTCGAGCGCGCGACCCAGCCGGCCGTGGTGGCGCGGCTCGACGAGGGCGGCATCGACGTCCTGGTCGTGGACGGCGAGGCGCAGCCCGCGGGCGGTCTCGGCGTCTGCCGGCAGGCCAAGGACGAGGTGTACGACTGCCCGCCGGTGCTGGCGATCATCGGGCGGCGCGACGACGGCTGGCTGGCGACCTGGTCGCGCGCCGACGCCGTGGTGAGCCTCCCGCTGGACCCGATGGCGCTGGCGAAGGAGCTCGCCGGCCTCATGCGCTGGCGTCTCGAGAACCGCCTTCCGGCCCTGTAAAGACCGTTTCGCCGGGGAGGCTCTGGGCGCCGCCCCGGTCCGCACCCCGGCCGGGCCGGGACGAGCCCGGCGCGCTCCCCGGGCACCGCACCCCTGGGGGAGAGATGGACGCCCGCACGACCTGGCCCGCACTGCTCAACGCCCTGCTCGACGGCGACTCGCTGACCAGCGAGGAGACCGCCTGGGCGATGAACACGATCATGGCCGGGGAGGCCACCGACGCGCAGATCGCCGGGTTCGCGGTCGCGATGCGCGCCAAGGGCGAGACCGTCGCCGAGGTGTCCGGCCTCGCCGACGGCATGATGGACAACGCCACCCCGGTGGACGTGCCGGGCCGCATCGCGGACCTGGTCGGCACCGGCGGCGACCGCGCCCACACGGTGAACATCTCCACGATGGCGGCGGTGGTGGCGGCCGCGGCGGGCGTCCGGGTCGTCAAGCACGGCAACCGGGCCGCGTCGTCGTCCTGCGGCGCCGCGGACCTGCTGGAGCACCTCGGCGTCGCGATCGACCTGTCCCCGGAGGCGACGGCGGCGGTCGTCGCGGAGACCGGCATCACCTTCTGCTTCGCGCCGCGCTTCCACCCGGCGCTGCGGTACGCCTCGCGCACCCGCAGCGAACTGGGCACGCCGACGGTGTTCAACTTCCTCGGCCCGCTGACGAACCCGGCGCGGCCGGGCGCGCAGGCGGTCGGGGTGTTCCATCCGCGGATGGCGGGCGTCATCGCGGGCGTGTTCGCCGCCCGGGGCTGCTCGTCGCTGGTGTTCCGCGGCGACGACGGCCTGGACGAGCTGACCACCACGGGCACCTCGACGGTGTGGGTGGTGCGCGACGGGACGGCGACGCAGACGACGTTCGACCCGTCCGCGCTCGGCATCCCCCCGGCGCGCCCGGAGGACCTGCGCGGCGCCGACGCGTCCTTCAACGCCCGGGTGGCGCGGGAGACGTTCGCCGGGCGGGAGGGGGCCGTCCGCGACATGGTCCTGCTGAACGCGGCGGCGCTGATCACCGCCTACGAGGGCGCCCCGACCGCCGACGAGCTCACCGCGACCCTCGGCGCCGCCCGCGACCGCGCCGCCGAGGCCGTCGACTCCGGCGCCGCCGCCACCCTCCTCGACCGCTGGATCGAGGTCTCCCAAGCCCACCGCTAGGCCGAAGGCCCTGGGGCCCGGAGGCCCCGGGAGCCTACGCGACGCCGCGGGCGCCGCTGGAGAGGCGCTGGGCGATGTAGATCGGGATGATCGACAGGACGATCAGGGCGGCGGCCAGGACGTTGACGACCGGGGCCTGGTTGGGCCGGAACAGGTTGTCGAAGATCCAGATGGGCAGGGTCTGGGAGCCGGGCCCGGCGGTGAACGTGGTCACGATGATCTCGTCGAAGGACAGCGCGAAGGACAGCAGCCCGCCGGCGAGCAGCGCCGAGCGCAGGTTCGGCAGCGTGACGTACCAGAACATCTGGAAGGTGTCGGCGCCGAGGTCGGCGGACGCCTCCTCCAGGCTGGTGCCGGTGCGGCGCAGCCGGGCCAGCACATTGTTGTAGATGGTGACGACGCAGAACGTCGCGTGCCCGACGATCACGGTGAACAGGCCGAGGCCGATGCCGAGCGGCTCCAGGACGACCTGGAAGGCGTTGCTGAGGGCGATGCCGGTGACGATGCCGGGCAGCGCGATCGGCAGCACCACGACCAGCGAGACGGTCTCGCGGCCGAAGAAGCGGTACCGGGCGACGGCGAACGCGGCCATGGTGCCGAGGACCATCGCGGCGGCGGTGGCGCCGACGCCCGCCTTGACGCTCGTCCAGACGGCCTGGCGGGCGCCCGGGTTGTCGAGGGCGTGCGCCCACCAGCGTCCGGTGAGGTCGGTCGGGGGCCAGCCGAACGTCTTGTCGGCGTTCACGGAGTTGACCAGCACGACGAGCAGCGGCACGTAGACGACCGCGAGCCCGAGGATCATCACGATGCGCAGCACCGTCCGGGCGGCGGGCGAGAGGGTCATCACAGCTCCCTGAGGGCGCCGGTGCGGCGGGCCGCGGCGAGGTAGACGAGCATGACCACGACGGGGATCGTGGCGACGGCCGCGGCGAACGGCAGGTTGTTGGCGGCGCCGATGTTGTCGTAGACGACGTTGCCGAGCAGCTGGCTCCGGCCGCCGACGATCTTGACGGTGATGTAGTCGCCGAGCGACAGCGAGAACGTGAAGATCGACCCGGCGACCAGGGACGGGAACACCATCGGCAGCATCACCGAGCGGAACGTGCGCCACGGGCGGGCGCCGAGGTCGCCGGAGGCGTCCAGCAGCGAGTCCGGCAGCCGCTCCAGGCCGGTGTAGACGGGCAGGATCATGTAGGGCAGCCACAGGTAGGCCAGCACGATGATCGTGGCGGTGAGGCCGTATCCGGGCCCGGACAGCCCGAAGGGCTTCAGCGCCTCGTCGACCAGCCCGCCGTTCGACAGCATCACCCGCCACGCGTACGCCTTGACGAGGTAGGCCGCCCACAGCGGCGCCAGGATCGCGATGACGAGGTACGGCCGGTACCGGGGCTTGGCCACCTTCGCCATGTACAGCGCCATCGGGAACCCGATGGCGGTGTCGATGACGGTGACGGCCGCCGCGACGCCGAGGCTGCGCAGCGCGATCGTCCGGTAGACGGGCTCGTTCCACAGGTCCTGGAAGTTGGCGAGGGTGAACTGCCGGACGACCGCGCCGGTGAAGGTGTCGGTCGACCAGAACGCGGTGACGAAGATCGCGGCGAGCGCGCCGAGGTAGGCGACCACCAGCCAGGCCAGCGGCGCCGACAGCAGCAGGGACAGCCGCAGCGCCGGCCGGCGGTGCAGCAGCGCCGCCGCCCGGCGCCGGGGACCCGGCGCCGGGCGGGCGGATGCCTCACCGGCGGTGGACGCCGCCGGGGACGCGGTCATCCCTTGATCGCCGTCCATGCCTGCGTCCACTTGGCGTAGTCGACGCACTTGACGTCCTTGCGGCCGTCCAGGCACTGGGCGATCGGCGTCGTCCAGAAGTGCACCTTGGAGAAGTAGCTCTCGTCGGTGGCGTGGAAGGTGTCGCAGAACTTCTTGTCCGAGGTCTCCTGGCACGCCTTGGCGTTCGCGGGCGCCTCACCGAACCACTCGGCGACCTGCGCGTTCGCCTTCGGGGACACGATGTAGTTCATCCACTGGTAGGCGCAGTTCGGGTGCTTGGCCTTCGCCGCGACCATCCAGGTGTCCGACCAGCCGGTCGAGCCCTCCTTCGGCACGATCGCCTTCACCGGCGCCTTGGCGGCCTCCACGTAGTTCGTGATGACCTGCCAGGTCGTGCCGAGGACCGTGTCGCCGCTCTTGAACGACTGGACGGCCTTGGTGTAGTCGGACCAGTACTCGCCGATGATGCCCCGCTGCTGCTTCAGCAGCGCGACGGACGCGTCGAACTGCTTCTGGTCGAGCGCGTACGGGTCCTTGATGCCGAGCTCAGGGCGGGCCGACATCAGGTAGAGCGCCGCGTCCGCGATGTAGATCGGCGAGTCGTAGGCGGTGACCTTCCCCTTGTACGGGGAGTTCGTGTCGAACACGGCACCCCACGAGTCGGGCGCCTGCTTCACCTTGTCGGTCCGCCACATCAGCAGGTTGGCGCCGCGGCCGTGCGGGATGCCGTAGGGCACGCCGTTCACCGAGTTCCACGGCTTGTTCTTCAGGCCGGCGAAGATGTCGGCGTAGTTCGGGACGAGCGCGGTGTTGACGGGCGCGACGCTACCGGACGCGATGAGCCGCAGCGACGCGTCGCCGGACGCCGACACCGTGTCGTACTGGCCGGTCTTCATCAGCGCGACCATCTCGTCCGACGTCCCGGCGATCTTGGTGTTGACCTTGCAGCCGGTCTGCTTCTCGAACGGGTGGACCCAGTCGACCGTCTTCTCGTTGGAGCCGTCCTCGGCGTACCCGGCCCAGGCGACCAGGTTGACCTGGCCCTCGCCCTTGCCGAGCGACTTCTGCATCGGGACCTTCGGCACCGTGAAGCCGCCCTGCCCGGCTCCGGTCGCCTTGTCTCCCGAGTCGCCGCCGCAGCCGGCGGCGGCCAGTCCGATCGCCAGCGCCGCCGCGGCGGCGAGCGCCATGCGCGTGGACCACATGAGGAACTCCTCTTTAGTTGGGGGTTTTCGCGGGGGTATCAGTGCTCGGTGCGGCGGCGACCCGGAACTCGTGCGCCGCGTCCCAGCCGACCCGGACGCGGGCGCCGCGATGGCGGGTCGCCTCGGCCGGGGACGCGGCGAGGTTCTGGCGGAGCGCGACGACCCGGTCCCCCGAGTCCAGGTCGACCACGTACCTCGTGACGGCGCCCGCGTAGACGACCTCGGCGACGGTGCCCTCGGCGTGCCGGTCCCCCGCCGGCCCGCCCGCCTCGCCGCCCGCTTCCCCGGTGTCGTCGCCGAGGATCCGCACGTGCAGCTTCTCGGGCCGGACGCAGACGTCCCCGATCCGGTTGGTCGTGCCGACGAAACCGGCCACGAACTCGGTCGCCGGATGCTCGTACACCTCGGCGGGCGTGCCGACCTGCTGGACGCGGCCGCCGTCCAGGACCGCGATGCGGTCGCTGAGGGTCAGCGCCTCCTCCTGGTCGTGCGTGACGAACACGAACGTGATCCCTGCGCGCCGCTGGATCGTCTTCAGCTCGACCTGCATCTCCTCGCGCAGTTTCAGGTCGAGGGCGCCGAGCGGCTCGTCCAGCAGCAGCACCTTCGGCTCGTTGACCAGCGCGCGCGCGAGCGCGACCCGCTGCCGCTGCCCGCCCGACAGCTCACCGGGACGGCGCGCTTCGAACCCGTCGAGCCGGACGCTGCGCAGCGCCTCCAGCGCCCGCTCGCGGCGCTTCGCCTTCGGCACCCGCCGCACCTTCAGCCCGTACTCGACGTTGCGGAGCACGTCCAGGTGCGGGAACAGCGCGTAGTCCTGGAAGACGGTGTTGACGTCGCGGTCGAACGGGGCGAGGCCCGTGACGTCGCGGCCGGCCAGCTCGACCGTCCCGGACGTCGGGCGCTCGAAGCCCGCGATGAGCCGCAGCACCGTGGTCTTGCCGGACCCGGACGGACCGAGCATCGAGAAGAACTCGCCGTCCCCGATGTCGAGGTCGACGCCCGCCACCGCCTCGACGGCGCCGAAGGTCTTGCGCAGATCGCGGATCCTCACCGCTGAAGCCGGCATGACCGAAAACATATGGAGTCATAGGTTTTAGTTCAAGTGACGATCCGGTATCACTGAGTCAGCGCGGGGAGAGGGGGCCCATGGACGGTGCGGACGGTGCGCGCCTCGTCGTGTTCGCCCCCGTCGACAACACCGCGCGGGTCGCCGCCGTCGTGCGGCGGATCGGCGACGCCATCGCGCTCGGCCTCCTCGACGACGGGGAGCAGCTGCCCAGCGAGACCGAGCTCGCCGGACATCTCGGCATTTCGACCGTCACTCTACGCGAAGCGCTCATGGCCTTGCGTCAGCAGGGTCTCATCGAGACCCGGCGCGGCCGGGGCGGCGGCAGCTTCGTGCGCGCCCCCGCCCGCCCGTTCGACCTCGACGAGCGGCTCCGCCCGCTGTCCGCCGAGGAACTGCGCGACCTCGGCGACCACTACGCCGCCATCGCCGGCGCCGCCGCCCGGCTCGCCGCCCGCCGCTCGCTGCCCGGCGACGTCGACCGGCTGCGCCGCTCCCTCACCGAGATGACCCGCCCGGACGCCGCGCCCCGGATGTGCCGGCTGGACGGCCGGCTGCACCTGGAGATCGCCGCCGCGTCCCAGTCCGTCCGGCTCACCCGCGAGGAGATCCGGCTGCAGGCCGACATCGGGCCGCTGATCTGGGCCGTCCACGACGAGCCGGGCGCGCGCCGGGCCGTGCACGCCCAGCACGCCCGGATCGTCGACGCGATCGAGCGGGGCGAGGAGGACCGGGCCCGCGATGTCGCTGAAAGTCACGTCGCGAATGCGGTAGAACGTCTGATTGACCGACGGCTCGCCCTCTGACCCGAGGTGGACCCCCCATGCCTCCCGAGCCACCGTCCGCCGGCACCGCGGCGGCGCGCGTGCACGCGACCCTCGACGCCGTGTTCGGCACGGTCGCCGAGGTCCGCGACGCCTCGGCGCGGCTGCTGCGGGCGGTGCGCGGCGCCGGGCGCGCGCCCGTCCGCGCCGACCTCGCCGACCTGCGCCCGCTGCTCCTCCCCCGGCTCGGCCCGCTGGTGTGCGGGCTCGGCTTCATCGCCGCGCCCGGCCTGCTCGCCGACGCCGCCTGGTACCTGGAGTGGTGGCAGGCCGGCCCCGCCGGCCCGTCCCAGCTGCTGCGCGACCTGAACCCGGAGAGCAGCGCCCTGTACGACTACACCGCCTGGGACTGGTTCACCGGCCCGCAGGCGGGCGCCGAGAAGACCGTCTGCGGCCCCTACGTCGACTACCTGTGCAGCGACGAGTACGTCCTCACGCTGTCCGCGCCGGTGCGCGTCGGCGGGGAGTTCGCCGGCGTCGCCGCCGCGGACGTGTTCGCCCGCACCTTCGAGCACGAGATCGTCCCGGTGCTGCGCGAGATCCCCGCGCCCGCCTTCGTGGTGAACGCCCCCGGCCGCGTCATGGCGTCCAACACCGCCACGTGGCCCCCGGGCGCCGTCTACCGGGACCGCCCCGGCCACACCGCCCACCCCTGCGGCGACCTCTCCCTAAGCCTCATCACCGCCGCGTAGGCCGGCCACGCAGGACCTGAACCGCCGCTGATCAGTCCGCGTCAGGGAGGCCGAGGGCGAAGGCGGCGTCGAGGTCGTGCTTGGAGTAGGTGCGGAACGCGATGTGGGTCTCGGTGCCGACGACGCCGGGGACCTTGTTCACCCGCCCGGGGATCACGTCGTTGAGCTCGTCGTGGCGGCGGACGCGGACCATCGCCATCAGGTCGTGCTCGCCGGTGACCGAGTAGACCTCGCTGACCCCGTCCAGCGCGGCGATCGTCTCGGCCACCTCGTGGATGCGCGCGACGTCGGCCTTGACGAACACGATCGCTGTGACCACTGGGCCCCTCCCCTGGGTTCGGACGTCCCCGACTCTACTCAGGTCCGGCTGAGGGCCGCGATGCGGCGGGTGCGGCCCGCGCGGCGGGCCAGCAGCGCGAACACCACGCCGGCGGAGAAGCCGTAGATGTGCGCGGTGTAGGCGACGCTGCTCTCCTCGTCGCCGAGCGACAGCCACTGGATGATGAACCAGTAGCCGAGCACCACCCAGACGGGCAGCCGCAGCACGATGATCGGCGGGACGTAGCTGACGACCCGGCCGCGCGGGTTGAGGATCACGTAGGCGCCCATCACCCCGGCGATCGCGCCGGACGCGCCGATGAGCGGGACGGTGGAGCCGGGCGAGGTCCAGGCGAAGCCGTACACGGCGATGAGCCCGAACGCGAGGTAGCTGAGCAGGAACCGCCATCGTCCGAGGCGGTCCTCGACGCCCATGCCGACGACGAACAGGAAGACCAGGTTGCCGAGCAGGTGCATCGCGCCGGAGTGCAGGAACATCGAGGTGAACGCGGACGTCCAGGGCGCCTTGTGGTACTCGGCGGGGCCGCACTGGCTGGTGATGTCGGTCGGCAGCGGCTGCTGGTCGCCGGTGGTGAGCTCCTTGGGGACGGCGCCGTACTCGTAGGTGAACTCGGCGGCCTTGCACTCGCGGACGGAGCCCTTGCCGTACCAGGTGGCGAAGTTCGACATCGGCGTCATCAGGAACACCACGACGTTCACCGCGATCAGCAGGTACGTCATCCAGGGGACGCGACGCGCGGGCTGGCTGTCGTAGAGAGGCAGGGCCATGCGGGGTCGTCGTCCTCTCCTGGCGCGGGGTGTCCACCGTCACCTTAGTGGGCGGCCCGCCCGTTCACCGCCTGCCCTGGCGGGCTTCGGGGTCGTGGTTCGTGTAGGCGTTGTCGATCCAGCTCCGCAGGCCCTCGGCGCCGTGCGCGGGGCACGTCCAGGTGCCGTCGAGCTCGACGAGCCGGACGCCCGGCAGGTCGAGCCAGCGCAGCACGCACTCCATCTCCTCGGCGGTGGCGCCGGACGACGGCGGCGCGCCGAGCGCCACGCCGCCGGGGGCGCCGCCGGACGGCGGGAAGACCGTCTCGGCGGTGGCGATGAGGGCGTCGACGTAGGGGCGGGGGTGGGCGCGCGGCGGGACCGTTCCCGCCGCGGCGAGCCGGCCGTACCGGACGACGGACAGCTCCCAGCCGCCGTCGAAGCCGGGCCGCGCGGCGACGAGTTCGGGGAGCCGGGCGAGCGCGGCGAGGCGCTGGCCGCGGGCGGCGGCGCGGACGAACGCGGCGAGCCGGTCGCGCTGCGCGGCGGCCTCCTCGTAGCGCAGCTCGGACGCGAGCCGGTCGATGCGGACCTGAGCGGCGGCGACGACGGGCCGCACGTCACCCTCCATGATCGCGCGGGCGGTCTCGGTGTGCACGGCGTAGGCGTCGGGTGACTCGCGGCCGTCGCAGGGCGCGCCGCAGCGGCCGAGGTCGGCGAGCGCGCAGGTGCGGGCGCGGCCGCGCTCGACGAGCCGGACGGTGAGCCGCTGGGTGCACTGGCGCAGCGGGACGGCCTCGTGCAGTGCGGCGCGGGCCTCCTCGGCCTGCCGCCGCGACGAGATGGGGCCGAGGTAGCGGGCGCCGTCGTCGCGGCACTCCCGGACGATCGACAGCCGCGGGAACGGCTCGGCGGTCAGCTTCAGCCAGATGGCCCGCTCGGGGAACTTGGAGCGGCGGTTGTAGCGGGGCTTGTGCTCGGCGATGAGGCGCAGCTCGCGGACCTCGGCCTCCAGCCCGGTGGCGCAGACGATGGTCCGGACGCGTTCGGCGAGGCCGACCATCTCGCGGACGCGCCAGCGGGTCTCCGAGCCGGTGAAGTAGCTGCGCACGCGGGACCGCAGGTCGCCGCTCTTGCCGACGTAGAGGATCTCGCCGTCGGCGTCCTCGAACAGGTAGACGCCCGGGGCGCTCGGCACGTCGTCGGCGAGGTGGCGCTTGCGGCGCTGCTCGGGGGTGGGCGCCTTGGCGAAGCCGCGCAGCTCCTCCAGGGAGGTGACGCCGAACGAGCCGAGCCGCTCGATGAGGCCGTGCAGGACCTCGACGGTGGCGCGGGCGTCGGCGAGGGCGCGGTGCGTCGGCTCGGTGCGGGTGCGGAAGAACCGGGCGAGGGTGCCGAGCTTGCAGTTGGGGACCTCGTCCTTGCCGAGGACGCGGCGGGCGAGGTCGACGGTGTCGACGACGGGGAACGCGGGCCAGGCGTACCCCTGGGCGGCGCAGGCGGCCTTGAGGAAGCCGATGTCGAACGGCGCGTTGTGCGCGACGAGCACGCAGCCGCGGGCGAACTCCAGGAACGCGGGGAGCACGGAGTCCATCCGGGGGGCGGCGGTGACCATCGCGGTGGTGATGCCGGTCAGCGCGGTGATGAACGGCGGGATCGGGCCGCCGGGGTCGACCAGGGTGCCGAGCTCGCCGAGCTCCACGCCGCCGCGCACCTTGACCGCGCCGATCTCGGTGATGGCCGAGTCGGCCGCGGATCCGCCCGTGGTCTCCAGGTCGACCACCACGAAGGTGACCTCCGCCAGGGGGGTGCCGAGGTCGTCCAGGGTGCCCTGAACCGCCCGGATCTGCCCTTGGACCTCGTGCGCAGCCGTCATGCCGGCGACCGTAGAGGACGCCACCGACAGAAGTCCGGGCCGCTAGGGTTGGGGGCGCGCCGGCACGTCCCGCCGGGCGGGGGCCGCGGGGGACGGCTCGGGGGAGCCTGCACTCCCACGAGCGGGCGCGTTCCGTCCGATCCCACGTTCGCGCTGGTTAGGGTGCGTGGTGCTCGGGAAGAGACAGCGCACCGGCGGCGCAGCCCGGAAGGAGCGGGATCATCGACAGCGGCCCCGAAGCGAGCCCCGGCGGCCCGGAGCCCGTGCGGCGACTGGCAGGGCCGCTGCCGGAGGCCGTCCGGCTGAGCGTGGTGGAGGCCGCCGCCGAGCTGATCGGCGCGCTGCCGCCGGACGAGGTGCCGGTGCCGCTGCGCCGGTTCGCCCGGTTCGAGCGGCGCAAGCGGGCGAAGCTGGCCGGTCAGCACATCGCGGCGGTGCTGGAGAAGGACGCGGAGTTCCGGGGCCGGGTGGCGGAGCCGCTGCGGGAGGCGCAGCCGGACCTGGTCGAGGCGGTCGAGAGCGGGGACGTGCCGCCGGCGGCGGACCCGGTGCGGGTGGCGGTGGTGGCCTACCTGCTGCGTCCGGACGGCTGGACGGAGCTGGTCGAGGCGGCGCGCGCGGAGCTGGAGCGGTCGGCGACGGCGTCGGAGGAGGAGGCCGCCGAGCGGCGCGTCGCGGCGCTGAAGGAGGAGCTGGCGGCGGCGCGGGCGGCGCGGGCGTCGGAGGTCGACAAGCTGCGCGCGGAGCTGCGCGACACCAAGGCGGAGGTCGCCGAGCTGCGCCGCAAGCTGCACGACGCGCGGACGCGGTACCGGGCGGCGCAGGAGCGCGCGGAGACGCTCGCGGCGGACACGGACCGGGAGCTGGCGGCGGCGCGGGAGTCGTCGGCGGCGGCCGACAAGGAGCTGCGCAGGCTGCGGTCGCGGGCGGCGCAGGCGGAGGCGGCGGCGGAGGCGGCCAAGCGGGCGGCGCGCGAGGGCCGCAACGTCGACGACATGCGGCTGCGGCTGCTGCTGGACGCGCTGGTGGACGCGGCGCAGGGGGTGCGGCGGGAGCTGGCGCTGCCGTCGACGATCGCGCGGCCGGCGGACGCGGTGGGCGCGCTGGAGCCGGACCGGCTGGCGCACCGGGCGCTGCCGGGGCGGGCGCTGTCGGACAGCGATCCCCAGCTGCTGGACCGGCTGCTGACGCTGCCGCAGGTGCATCTGGTGGTGGACGGCTACAACGTGACGAAGACGGGCTACGGGGAGCTGCCGCTGTCGGACCAGCGGACGCGGCTGCTGTCCGGGCTCGGCGGGCTCGCGGCGCAGACGCGCGCCGAGGTGACGTGCGTGTTCGACGGCGCGGAGCTGGACGCGCCGGTGGCGATCTCCGCGCCGCGCGGGGTGCGGGTGCTGTTCAGCCGGCCGGGGCAGACGGCCGACGAGCTGATCGGCGAGCTGGTGCGGGCGGAGCCGGACGGCCGGGCGGTGGTGGTGGTGTCCTCCGACCGGGAGGTGGCGGACGCGGCGCGGCGCGCGAACGCGCGGCCCTGCCCGTCGACGCTGCTGCTGCGGCGGCTGGGCCGGTCCTGACCTCGCCAGACTCCGACATTTCGTGAGATTCTCCGCGTTCTACCGCCTTGATCATGCGCTCCGTGATCTTGCCATCACGGAATGTGCGCAAATCGGGTTGAAGTCAATCAGATAGTGACGAATTAGTTGTGACGGTTGTGGCCCATCGCTAATGTCGTCCGCTGACGTAGTGGACGAGAGGGGCGAATCGGACCGTGACCAACGATCTCATCGGGGAACCAGCGCGCTCGCGCGACCGGAGAGCCGGCTCGACGGGGATAGGGGTCACCCGCCGCCTGGCGGTCGCCGCATGCTTGACGGCGACCGCGACCTTCGCGCTTCCGCCCGTGGTGGCGAACGCCAAGCCGAAGCCCACGCACGCGCAGGCGCAGAAGAAGCTCGACCAGCTCAACGAGCTGATGGACAAGAAGGTCGAGCAGTACAACCAGAACACCGAGAAGCTGAAGGTCGCCCAGAAGAAGCTGGCCGCCGCCAAGAAGGCGTCGGCGGAGGAGCAGGCCTCCTTCGACAAGCAGCGCTCGGCGATCGCGCAGATGGCCGCGGACGCCTACAAGAACGGCGACTCCACGGACGTCACCGGGTTCGTCGGCAGCGGCGACCCGCAGGCCGTCCTGGACCAGGCCGCGGTCTTCACGCAGCTCTCCGAGCAGCGCAGCTCCCAGCTGACCCAGTTCCTGGCGACGGCGCAGCGGCTGCGCCGCGAGCAGGCCCAGGCGCAGAGCGCCTACAACGACGTCAAGACCAAGCACGACGAGCTCGCCAAGGCCAAGAAGGACCTCGACAAGAAGGTCAGGGAGGCCAAGAAGCTCGTCCAGCAGACCGGCGGCACCTCCAGCGGCGGTTCGAGCGGCGGCATCGGCGGCACCTACAACGGCCCGGCCAGCGGCTCGGCCAAGAAGGCGCTCGACTTCGCCTACGCGCAGCTCGGCAAGCCGTACTCCTACGGCGCGACCGGCCCGGGCTCCTACGACTGCTCCGGCCTGACGATGCGCGCCTGGGAGGCGGCGGGCGTCAACATCACCCGCACCACCAACTCGCAGTGGGCGGCCGTCAAGCACGTGTCGCAGAGCGACCTGCAGCCCGGTGACCTGGTGTTCTTCAGCGGGCTCTCGCACGTCGGCATGTACGTCGGCGGCGGGAAGTTCATCCACGCCCCGCACACCGGCGACGTGGTGAAGATCAGCTCGCTCTCGGGCTACTACACCTCGAACTTCTACGGCGCGGGGCGTCCCTGACGATCATGTGAACGGCCCCCCGCGCGGGGCCGTTCGCACCCCGCGGCGACAACGGACCAGGGCTGACCTGGTCCGTTGTTGATTTTGGGGGGGTTTGCCTTCTGTTGGGGCTTTGGTACCTTGTCACCACCCAGGCGCCCTCCAGGCGCACTGGTCACGCGGCGCCCTCCAGACGCCGCGGCCCCCCGCGGCGCACTCCGGTGGCCGCGGACCGGGCGGCGCGCCCCACGCGTCGTCCCCCAGGGCGGCACGATCCACGCGTCGCCCCGCGGCACCGGGAGAGCGTGCCGCACCGGTCTCCTCCGAGACCCGGCCGGCCCGGCCCACCGTGCGCACGCCGACAGCGTGCATGGCGCTGAGAGCGCGCCACGCTGGTCCACACAGGGCTCCGGCCCCGGGCGGTCCCCCGGACAAGGGGCCGCCGCCATCACAACATCAGCGCCGCTCTTTCGCACGCGGGACACAGGGTCCCGCGCACGGGCCCCATGAAGCCCTCAGGATCGCAGCGGCAGCGCCGAATCCGCGCCGCCCGGCGCGGAACCGGGGACCCACCTTCACCGGAGTCCGGAGCAATTCCGGACGGACATTCCGGTACCGGGGTGAATCGGCGCGTCTCTTCCGGCACGACCGGTGAGAGCCGCCGTAGGGCCACTTCCACGCCCGAACCCGACAGCTAACCCGGTAGGCGTCTGGAAGAAGGAGTGAACACTGTCCACCTACCCTCAGCAGAACGCCCCGCCGCGGCCGGATGACGGGCCCGAACGGGCCTCCTAGCCGAACGGCACCAATCTCTCGGGCGCGGCCGTCCGCTGAGCGCACGGCCGCGCCCGCCCCTTTCTTCACCTCTCCGCGGGCGCCGCAGCGGCGCCCCCTCGCGAGAGGACCCCAACCGAACCGGCGTGCCCGCCCCCGGGCGCGCCACCGCCGAGTCCGTGCCGTGCCCGCGAGGCCGGTGACGGAGCCGGGGACCCACCCATGTCCCGTCGGGGTGAATCGGCCTGCCCGCAGGCCGTAGGGCGGCTTCCACGCCCGAACCCGTCAGCTAACCCGGTAGGCGGAATGGAAGCCAAGGAGATCCCCCCGTGGCAGGCAAGCACCGCAAGGCAAGCCCCTCCAGCGACCCGACTCCCATCACACCCGTCCGCAGGGCCCCCGCGCACCGGGCGGCCCACGCGAAGAAGGCCGGCCCAGCGACCGGCGCGCCCCCGGCGCCCCGGGTGATCACCGCCCAGGTCCTGACCGAGGCCCCCGGCGCGAAGGCGGCGCCGGACGCCGCCGAGGCCGTCTCCGCGGCCCCCGCGGGAGGCCGGCACCGCAAGAGCGGACGCACCGTCGCCTGGCGCACCACCGGCGGCGTGCTCGTCGGCGCCGCCGTCCTCGGCACCGCCGTGGCGACCGCGCAGGCGTCGGTCCTGCCGTTCGGCGGCCCCGAGCCTGCCAAGCCCGCCGCCGCGGCCGACCTGGCCATCGCCCGCGCGCCGCAGCAGCAGGCGTCCCGGGACCGGGCGCCGGCCGTGAGCGTCCCCCGCCAGGCCGCGAAGGGCGCGCCGAAGAGCGCGCCGAAGGCCGCCGCTCCGAAGGAACGTTCCAAGAAGTCCCGTCCCACCGCCGAGGCCGCCATCGAGCTCGCCCGCTCCCAGGTCGGCGCGAGCCCCGACGGCAACGGCGACACCAAGTTCGGCGACTGGTACGAGGGCACCGAGCGCGCCAAGGAGACCGTCGCCCGCGACGGCGGGTCCGTCCAGGAGTACAGCGACGCCGAATGGTGCGACATGTTCATCTCCTGGGTCGGCGACAAGCTCGGCTTCACCGACCAGATCGGCAGCGACGCCTGGACCGTCGCGCACGCCCAGTGGTTCCAGGACAACGGCCGCTGGGGCGACGCCCCGAAGCCCGGCGCGATCGTCTTCTTCTCCTGGAGCGGCGGCAAGTCCAACGACGACATCCAGCACGTCGGCATGGTCATCAAGGACGAGGGCGACGGCACGATCCAGACCGTCGAGGGCAACACCG
Organism: Actinomadura montaniterrae; assembly: GCF_008923365.1. Lineage (GTDB taxonomy): Bacteria > Actinomycetota > Actinomycetes > Streptosporangiales > Streptosporangiaceae > Spirillospora > Spirillospora montaniterrae. The sequence goes on along the minus strand of NZ_WBMR01000143.1, from coordinate 297 downwards.
GGAACTCCGTCCAGGTCAAGGAGCGTTCGACCGACAGCGTGGTCGGCTACGGCTACCCCGACTACGCCTCGTGACCCAGGACGGCGACACGGCGCCGATGGCACGGCGGCCACGGAAGGCTCAATAGGATCGCGCGCATGGAGGACGGCCCACCGCAGGACGGCCCCGCCGAGGACGAGGGACGAGACGCCCCCGGATCCCGGCGGGGCGGCGCCGTCCCTCCCCGCGGCCCGCTGGCGTGGCCCGCCGCCGTGACGCGGCGCAGGGCGCTCGCGCTGGGCGCGGGCGGCGCCGCGC
>NZ_WBMR01000142.1 GCF_008923365.1 Actinomadura montaniterrae | reverse complement strand
CTGGGCGCCGCCCCGGGACCCGGGCGCCGCGGACGGTCTCGCGCTGCCCGCCGCGCCGCCGACCCGGCTCACCATCCCCGCGCTCGGCGTCCGCGCCCGCGTCGCGCGGGCCGGGCTGCTCCCTGACGGAACGCTCCAGCCGCCCCGGCCGCCGCACGAGGACCGGCCCGCCTGGTACACCGGCTCCGTCACGCCGGGCGAGGCGGGCACCGCCGTCATCGAAGGGCACCTCGACTCGTCAGCGGGGCCGTCGGTGTTCTTCCGGCTGGGCCGGCTCCGCCCCGGCCAGCACGTCCGGGTCCGCCGCGCGGACGGGGCGACGGCGGTGTTCACCGTCGACGCCGTCCGCCGCTTCCCCAAGGACGGCTTCCCCGCGCGGGCGGTGTACGCCGACACGCCGGGACCGTCCCTCCGCCTCATCACCTGCGGCGGCCGGTTCGACCCCGCCGCCCGCCACTACCGCGACAACACCGTCGCCTTCGCCCACCTGACCGCCATCTCTCGTTGAGGTGCGGCGGGCCGCCATCATGGCACCGCTCATGACGACGGCCCACCGCAGGCCAACGGGCTCGTGAGGCGTCAGTGCTTGCGGCCGGGGAGGCTCTCGTACAGGTCGGTGAGCTTCTGCCGGAAGCCGCGCTCGGCGATGCCGAACTTCTGCGGGTCCTTGAAGCCGGCCTTGACGGTCTTCTTGGCCTGGTCGCTCATGATGTGCGGCGGGATCGGCGGGATCTCGTTGTCCACCACGAACTCCAGCACCACCGGGCGGTCGCTCGACAGCGCCTGCTTCCACGCGTCGGTGACCTTCTTCGGCTCGTCGCAGTAGATGCCCTTCAGCCCCGCCAGCTCCGCGTACTTGGCGTAGGGGAAGTCGGGGATCGTCTGCGAGCCTGGGTACTTCGGGTCGCCGCCCATCGCGCGCTGCTCCCAGGTGACCTGGTTGAGGTCCTGGTTGTTGAACACGCAGAAGACCAGCGGCGGGGAGCCCGCCAGCCGGTTCGCGTACCGCTTGACGGTCAGCATCTCGTTCATGCCGTTCATCTGGAACGCGCCGTCCCCGACGAAGCAGATCACCGGGCGGTCGGGGAACGCGAACCGCGCCGCGATCGCGTACGGGACGCCGGGCCCCATCGTCGCGAGCGTCCCGGACAGCGAGGCCTTCATGCCGTCGCGGAGCTTGATGTGCCGCGCCCACCAGTTCGTGGCCGAGCCGGAGTCGGCGGTGAGGATCGCGCCGTCCGGCAGCAGCGGCGACAGCTCGTGCGCCACCGCCTGCGGGTTGATCTTGCCGCCGAACGACTGCCCGGCGCGCTTCTCCATCACCGTGTTCCAGGCGCGCACGTTCTCCTCGATCTTCTCCCGCCAGGACCGGTCCTTCTTGCGCTTGAGGAGCGGGATCAGCTCCTTGAGCGTCTCCTTCGCGTCGCCGACGACGTGCGCGTCCATCGGGTAGCGGATGCCGATCATCCGGCCGTCGATGTCGATCTCGACGCCCTTGCAGCTGCCCTCGTCCGGCAGCCACTCGGCGTAGGGGAAGCTGGACCCGATCATGAACAGCACGTCGCAGTTCATGATCATCTCGTCGCTGGCCTTGGAGCCGAGCAGCCCGATCGGGCCGGTGACGAACGGCAGGTCGTCCGGGACGACCTCGCGGCCGAGCAGCGCCTTGGCGATCCCCGCGCCGAGCAGCTCGGCGGCTTCGATGACCTCCGCCTCCGCGTTCGCCGCGCCCTGCCCGATCAGCATCGCGACCTTCTTGCCCTCGTTGAGGATGTCCGCGGCCTTCCGCAGCTCCTCCGGATTCGGCAGAATCCGAGGCTGGCTCCACCCCACGCTGGAGAACACCGAGCCGTGCTCCTTCGGCGGCGACGGGACGGCATCGCTCTCCTGGACGTCCTCCGGGATGATGATCGTCGCCACGCCGCGGGTGGTGAGCGCGGTCTTGAACGCGCGGTCGATGATGTGCCGCATCTGCCCCGGGTCCATGCAGATCTGCACGAACTCCGACACGTCCGCGAACAGGTTCTCCAGCGCCACTTCCTGCTGGTAGTGGGTGCCCTGGGAGAGCCGCTTCTGCTGCCCGATGATCGCGACGACCGGCTGGTGGTCCAGCTTGGCGTCGTAAAGGCCGTTCAGCAGGTGGATCGCGCCCGGCCCGGACGTGGCGGTGCACACCCCGACCTCACCGGTGAACTTGGCGTGGGCGCAGGCCATGAACGCGGCCATCTCCTCGTGCCGCGTCTGGATGAACTCCGGATGCCCCTTCGCGCGGTCGAACGCCCCCAGCATCCCGTTGATGCCGTCGCCCGGGTAGCCGTAGACCCGGTCGATGCCCCATTCGCGCAGCCTCTCGAGCACGTAGTCGGCTACCTGCTGGCCCATGATCTCTCCCGATGTCCGTCGATGCGCGTGTCGTCCCTTCGCCACGTCCCCGAGGAAGGGCGATGCAAACGAAGGGCAGAGCGGCCCCGGGGGACCGCCACCGCGGCCGCCCGCACCGTTTCGCCGCCCCTCCCAGCGGTAGTTAGAGCCAGGACGAGAGGGGGAGCGGCCGATGGGCACGGGAAGCGGGACCCCCGTCGACGGCATCGCGGTGCACGCGTTCACGCTGCCGACGGACGGCCCGGACGGCGCGGAGGAGGACGGCACCCTGCGCTGGGACTCGACGACGATGGTGCTCGTCGAGGCGAGCGCGGGCGGCCGGACCGGGATCGGCTACACCTACGGGAGCCTCGCCGTCGCGACGCTCATCGAGTCGAAGCTCGCCTCGCTCGTGCAGGGCGCGGACGCGCTCGCACCGGCCGCCGCCTGGCGCCGGATGTTCGCCGCGATCCGCAACGCGGGCCGTCCCGGCGCCGGGTCCATGGCGGTGTCCGCCGTCGACATCGCGCTGTGGGACCTGAAGGCCCGGCTGCTCGACCGGCCCCTCTTCCAGGTGCTGCCGAGCTTCCACGACCACGTCCCCGTCTACGGCAGCGGCGGCTTCACTAACTACCCGCTCGACCGGCTCGCCGGGCAGCTCGCCGGCTGGGTCGAGCAGGGGATCCCGCGCGTCAAGCTGAAGATCTCCCGGTCGCCGGACGACGATCCGCGCCGGCTGACCGCCGTCCGCGAGGCGATCGGCCCGGAACCCGACCTGTTCGTCGACGCCAACGGGGCGCTGACCCGCAAGGCGGCGCTGTACTGGGCGCGGCGCCTCGCCGGCGAGTGGGACGTGCGCTGGTTCGAGGAGCCGGTCAGCTCCGACGACACCGAGGGGCTGCGGCTCGTCCGCGAGCACGGCCCGGGCCGGCTGGAGGTGGCCGCCGGCGAGTACGGGTTCGTGCTGAAGGACTTCGCCGACCTGCTGGACGGCCCGTCCGTGGACTGCCTGCAGGCCGACGTGACCCGCTGCGGCGGCATCACCGGACTGCTGCAGGTCGCGGGCCTGTCGGCGGCCCGGCAGATCGGGCTGTCCGCGCACTGCGCCCCCGCCGCGTCGGCGCACGCGTTCTGCGCCGTCGAACGGCTCCGGCACCTGGAGTACTTCCACGACCACGTCCGCTTCGAGGAGCTGGTCTTCGACGGCACGCTCAGCCCGGAGGGCGGCGCGCTGCGGCCCGCCCCCGACCGTCCCGGCCTCGGACTCGACGTCAAGTGGGCGGACGCCGCCAAGTACCGGGTCCACGGCTCCGACTGAACCGGCCACCGGCACGACCCGGGCGGGGGGTCAGCGGGGGCGGATCAGGCCGCGGCGGGTGGCGGCCGCCACGGCGGCGGTGCGGGAGTCGACCTCCAGCTTGGCGTAGATGTGGACCAGGTGCGTCTTCACGGTCGTCTCGCTGAGGAACAGCCGCTTGCTGATCTGCCGGTTCGACAGGCCCTCGGCGACCAGGCCGAGCACTTCCAGCTCCCGCCCGGTCAGCGTCGCCGACGGCGCCCGCATCCGGCCCAGCAGCCGGGACGCGACGGACGGCGCGAGCGTGCTGTCCCCGGCGGCGGCCGACCGGATCGCGGCGTGCAGCTTCTCCGGCGGCGCGTCCTTGAGCAGGTAGCCGGTCGCGCCCGCCTCGATCGCGGCGAGGATGTCGGAGTCGGCGTCGAACGTCGTCAGCACCAGGACGCGCGGCGCGCGCGGCCCGGCCGCGGTGATCCGCCGGGTCGCCTCGCCGCCGTGGATGCCGGCGCCGAGCTGCAGGTCCATGAGGACGACGTCCGGGTGCAGCCGGGCCGCCTCCGCGACGCCCTCCTCGCCGGTCGCGGCCTCGCCGACCAGCGCGAAGCCGGGCTGCCCGGCCAGCATGGCGCGCAGGCCGGAGCGGACCACGGGATGGTCGTCGACCAGCAGGATGCGGATCGGCGCGGTCACCGCCCCTGCCTTCCTTCCGGGGCGTCGGGCGCGGCGGGCAGCGGCAGGCTCGCCACCACGGCCGTCCCCTCGCCCGGCGACGACTCGACGGTCAGCGTCCCGCCCAGCGCGCGGGCCCGCTCCCGCATGGCGCGCAACCCGTACCCGGTCCCCCCGGCGAGGTCGGTCCGGGTGGGGGACGGGTCGAATCCGCGGCCGTCGTCGAACACGTCCAGCACCACCATGCCGTCGAGGTAGGTCAGCGTCACGCCGACGTTCGCGGCTGCCGCATGCCGGCTCGCGTTGCCGAGCGCGCCCTGCGCGATCCGCAGCAGCGCCACCTCGTACTCGGTCGGCAGCTCCGCGGGCGTCCCGGACACCTCGAACCGCATCCGGGCGGGCGACCGCGCGCCCGCCGACTCGGTGACACGGCGCAGCGCGTCCGGCAGCGACGACCGCCGCAGGACGGGCGGGGCGAGCGCGCGCACGAAGCTGCGGGCCTCCTCCAGGTTCTCGGCGGCGGCCTTCTCCGCCTCGTCGAGCCGGCCGCGCGCCGCGCCGGGCGCGTGGTCGAGGTCGCGGCGCGCCGCCCGCAGCAGCAGGATGATGCTCGACATGCCCTGCGCGAGCGTGTCGTGGATCTCCCGGGCGAGCCGCTCCCGCTCGGCGAGCCGGGCGGCGCCCGCCTCCGCGCGGACGAGCCGCTCCCGGGTGCGCACCAGCTCCTCGATCAGCCGCCGGCGCTGCTCGCTCTCCCGGTAGAGCGCCGCGTACGCCAGCGCCATCATCGTCGCGACGGCCGCGCCGATGCAGGGCCCGAGCACCTCGGCGAGCGTCAGGCCGCCGCCGTGCCACGCGGACGCGGCGATCGCCGCGCCGGTCAGCGCGGCCACCCCGGGCAGCGCCGCCGGCGGCGGCAGCAGGTGCAGGTAGGCGAAGAACAGCGGGAACGCCAGCCACACGAAGTCGGGGGAGGACAGCGCCAGCGCCACCCACCCCGCGCTGATCACTCCCAGCCACGCGCGCGCGAGCGCCGGACGGGTGCGGTGCTCGCGCAGTTGCGGGACGACGGCCGCCGCGTACAGCAGGCCGAGCAGCACGCCGCCCGCGGCGGCCCAGGCCAGGCCGTCGTGCACCACGCGGACCAGGGCGATCGCGAGCAGCACCAGGAAGGTGCCGTGCACGGCCCAGCCGAGCAGCCGCACCGCCGGCGAGAACGGATCGTCCCTCATTTCTCACCCAGCGTAGGCGACCGGCCGGGACACGGAATCGATCGAAAGGTGGATCCGGGGCCGTCCGGAGTAAGGCCGTCCGGCGGTGCGCCCGCACGATGCGCCGGGGGCGCGCGCGGCAGAGGCTGGGAAACGTCCGGATCGACGAGGGAACGGGAGACGCACGGTGTTCGTGGCGCTCAGAGACCTGCGCTTCGCCAAGGGGCGGTTCGCGCTCATGGGCGCGGTCGTGCTGCTCATCACGCTGCTGGTGACGATGCTGTCCGGGCTCACCGCGGGCCTCGCCAGGGACAGCGGGTCAGCCGTCGAGGGGCTGCCCGCCGACCGCGTCGCGTTCGGCACCGCCGCGTCCGCCGACGGGAAGCCGTCGTTCTCCGACAGCCGGATCGACCAGCGGACGGTCCAGGGCTGGCAGGCCGTCCCGGGCGTGACGGCCGAGCCGCTCGGCATCTCCATGGGCCGCCTGTCCTACGGGTCCGGCGGGGAGCGCGGCGCGCCCGCCGCCTTCTTCGGTGTGGCGCCCGGCGGGAGGTCCGGCGGCGGGGCCCCGGCCGCGGGCCAGGTCGTCCTGTCGAAGGGGCTGGCGGGCACGACCGGCCTCGCGGCGGGCGCGAAGATCCGCATCGCCGGGCACGCGTTCGCGGTCGCGGGGGTCCGCGGCGACGCGTCCTACAGCCACACCCCGGTCGCCTGGCTCGGGCTCGCCGACTGGCGGGCGGTGAACCCGCAGGGCGGCGAGGCAGCGACGGTCCTGCTCCTGCGCACGCACGGCGGCCCGGACCTGCGGGCCGCCGACGCGCGGCTCGGCACCACCACCGTCCCGCTCGCCGACGCCCGGTCGGCCATCCCGTCGTTCAGCGCCGAGAACGGGTCGCTGCAGCTCATGCGCGGCTTCCTGTTCGCGATATCGGCGCTGGTCATCGGCGCGTTCTTCACCGTCTGGACGATCCAGCGGCGCGGCGACGTCGCCGTGCTGAAGGCGCTCGGCGCGAGCACCGGCTACCTGCTGTGCGACGCGCTCGCGCAGGCGGTGCTGGTGCTGCTGGCCGGGGCCGGGCTCGGCGGCGCGATCGGCGGGCTGGCCGGCGCCGCCGTCGCGGGACGCGTCCCGTTCGTCGTCTCCGCCGGCACCACCGTCCTGCCGGTCGCCGTCATGATCGTGCTCGGCGCCGGCGGGGCCGCGCTCGCCGTCCGGAAGATCACCTCCGTCGACCCGCTGACCGCGCTGGGAGCCGCCCGATGAGCCTCGTGCTGCATGACGTCGTGCTGACCTACCCCGACGGGGACCGCACGCTGACCGCCCTCGACCGGGTGAGTTTCACGGTCGCGGCGGGCGAGTTCGCGGCCGTCGCGGGCCCGTCCGGCTCCGGGAAGTCGAGCCTGCTCGCGGTCGCCGCGCTGCTGATCGCCCCCGCGTCCGGCACCGTCGCGGTCGCCGGACGGGACGCCGCCGGGCTGGGCCCCGCCGAGCGCACCCGGCTGCGCCGCGACCGCGTCGGCGTCGTGTTCCAGCAGCCCAACCTGCTGCCCTCGCTGACCGCGCTCGACCAGCTGACCGTGATGGCGCACCTGGCGGGCCGTCCCGCCCGCGCGGCCGCCGGCCGGGCCCGCGAGCTGCTCGCCGCGGTCGGGCTGGCCGGACTGGAGCACAAGCGGCCGCACCAGCTGTCCGGCGGCGAGCGGCAGCGCATCGCCATCGCCCGCGCGCTGATGAACGACCCGCGCGTCCTGCTGGCGGACGAGCCGACCAGCGCGCTCGATCACGAGCGGGGCGCCGCGGTCGTCGCCCTGCTCGGCCGCCTCACCCGCGAGCGCGGCGTCGCGGCCGTCATGGTCACCCACGACCTCGCCCAGTTGGACGCTGCGGACCGGGTCTGGACGATGCGGGACGGCCGGCTCTCAGAAGCCCCCGCTGCCGGTCAGCGAGGTCCCGCCGCCGGTCACCGGGGCGGCCACGGCGGGCCGCCCTGCGTCGACGCCCACACCCACACGTAGATGAGGAAACCGGTCGCGATCAGTCCCAGCAGCAGCGGCCAGTTCAGCCCCGCCGCCCTGCGTCCACGCCTCGCGCGCACGTTCACCACCCGTTCCGTTCGAGAGTGCGTCACTGGCGATGTGTCCGCACGGACGGGCCCTATGCCCCGGAACAGGCAAACTCGACGAGCAGACTCGGCCTGGAGAACCCCAGGTCAGACGCGCATCACGGCCGCGTGTCATCGCCGCGCGTCATGGCCGCGTGTCACGGCCGCGCGTCTTGGATGCCGTGGCCGGTCTTCACGTCTGACGGCCCGGTTCCACCGGCGTCGCCGGTGGGGCGTCGGCGGGCCGGCCGCGCTGCGACTCCCAGCCGTGCGCGTCCAGGGCGCGCAGGAACGCCTCCACCATCACCGGGTCGAACTGCGTGCCCGCGCAGCGCCGCAGCTCCCGCTTGGCGTCGCCGACCGGCATCGGCTGCTTGTAGGGGCGCGCGGAGGTCATCACGTCGAAGGCGTCCGCCACCCCGATCACCCGCGCGAACTCGGGGATCTCGTCGCCGACCAGGCCCATCGGGTAGCCGCGGCCGTTGACCTTCTCGTGGTGGTGCATGATCCCGGCGAGCGCCTCGTCCAGGAACCCGATCTCCCGGACGATCTCCAGCCCGCGCATCGGGTGCAGCCGGACCGCGGCGAACTCCTCGTCGGTGAGGTCGCCGCCCTTGCGCAGGATCTTCGTCGGCACGCCGATCTTGCCGATGTCGTGCAGCATGCCCGCGTACCGGATCGCCTCGACCCGCTCCGGGCGCATCCCGATCTGCCGGGCGATCATCACCGCGCCGCGCGACACCCGCTCGGAGTGCCCGCGGGTCGCCGGGTCCTTGGTCTCGACGGCCTGGCACAGCGCGGCGAGCGTCGCGTCGTAGGCGCGGCGCTGCCCGAACGTCTGCTCCAGCGCCCACCGGGCGACGAACAGCGGCAGCAGCACCAGCACCGCGACGAGCGGCCCGAGGTCCGGCCACAGGCCCGCGATCAGCAGCCCGTACATCCCGTACCCGACGCACACCCCGGCGAGCTGGCCGCTGTCGCGCACCAGTTCGCCGGGCTCGGACTCGCCGCTGAGCAGCAGCGCGCCCGAGGTCAGGACGAGGTTGACGAGCACGAACGTCAGCAGCGCGCCGACGAACGGGCCGAGCGCGTCCCAGACCCAGCCGGCCCGCCCGGGCTCGAACCGGGCGCCGCCGAGCGCGCCGAACACGACCCCCGCCGCGTAGCCGCCGACGGCGAACTGCGCGCCGTTGAACAGCCGCTTGACGAGCGCGACGTTGCGCTGCCCGGTCGCGACGGCGCTGAGGCCGACGAGCGCGGCGCCGGCCGGGCCGAGGAGCACCACCGACGCCAGGCTCACCGCGAAGCCGAGCGACATCCGGGCCCGCTCGACGTTCAGCCGGGCCGGCAGCGAGTCGCAGAGGACGAACAGTGCGACCAGCGCGACCAGCACGTGCGGGTCGACGTCCCCGGGGGACGAGGAGCCGATCAGGACCGCCGCCAGGGCGATGACGACGCAGACGTAAAGCCAGGCGGCGCGGGGCAGTCCAGGCATGCCGTCTCCCGGGGAGTCGACTCGCGATCACTCTAGGTGTCCGAGCGATCACCGAAAGCATACGCCTCCTTGGCCCTCTCATGGGGGTGTTGCGCCGAACGGATGGGTGCTCCTTTCGCGCGGCGGGGGCGAAGTCCGTGACTCCGGTGCCGCGCGGCGGCGCCGACCTGAACGTTTGCGGCACGTTCGGGGGCAATCGGGGTAATGCCTGGATGCGGCCCCGGCAGCCGGGGCATGTAGTACTACGTAATCAGTAGTAGGTCGATCGGGCGAGGCCTGGGCGCTTCGCTCCGCTGGGGGGAGGATGCCGTGACCGGGGCGGGTGGCCGCGAGCGCCGGAGGGTACTGCGGCGCGCGGTGCGATGGGGCGGCAGGACGACCGTACGGGCGCTGTCGGCGATGCTGGAGCCGCTCGCGCTGCTGCTGCTGCGGCCGGCGAACCGGCGGCGGGCGCGCCGCGCGCCCGCCGCGACGGCCCGGAAGGTGATCTTCCTGGTGCAGCACGCCTACGGCGCGGGCGGCACGGTCCGGACCGTGCTGAACACCGCGGGGCAGCTCGCCCGGCAGCGCGAGGTCGAGGTCGTCGGGCTGATCCGGGAGCTGCGCCGGCCGAGCTTCCCGATCCCCGACGGCGTCCGGGTGTCCAGCCTGGACGACCGGGTCGACCCGCCCGGCGGGGCGCGCGGCCTCGCCCGCCGGGTGCTGTCGCGGCTGCCGAGCCTGCTCGTCCCGGTCGGCGAGCCGTCCTACCGGCGCTGCTCGCTCTGGACGGACCTGCTGCTCATCCGGTTCCTGCGGTCGCTGCGCACCGGCCTGCTGATCACGACCCGGCCGGGCCTGAACCTCGCGGCGGCGGTGTTCGCGCCGCCGGAGGTCCGCACGGTCGGCCAGGAGCACATGAACCTCGGCAGCCACCGGCCCGCCGTCCGCGACCGCGTCCTGCGCCGGTACGGGCGGCTCGACGCGGTCGTCACGCTGACCGCGACCGACCTCGCCGGATACCGCCGCGAGCTGCCGGACGCGCGGCGGCTCGTGTGCATCCCGAACGCGCTGCCCGAGCTGAACGGCGGGCCCGCCGACCCCGCCGCGCGGACGGTCCTCGCCGCCGGGCGGCTCGTCCGGCAGAAGGGCTTCGACCTGCTGCTGGACGCCTGGGAGCAGGTCGCGGCGGACCATCCGGGCTGGACGCTGCGGATCTACGGCGGCGGACCGTGGCGGCAGCGGCTGCAGCGCCGGATCGACCGCCGGGGCCTCGCGTCCAGCGCGTTCCTGATGGGCCGGACGGGCGACATGGGCACGGCGATGTCCGAGGCGTCGATCTTCGTGCTCAGCTCCCGGTACGAGGGGCTGCCGCTGGTGCTGATGGAGGCGATGAGCAAGGGCCTCGGCGTGGTGTCGTTCGACTGCCCGACGGGCCCGCGCGAGCTGCTCACCGACGGGGTCGACGGGCTGCTCGTCAAGGGCGGGGACGTGGCGGCGCTCGCGGCGGCGATCGGCCGGATGATCGACGACCGGCGGCTGCGCGAGGAGCTCGGGGAGCAGGCCGCCGGCGCGATGGCGCGCTACACGCCGGAGGCGGTCGGCGCCGAATGGGACGCGCTGCTCGACGACCTGGTCAGGCCCGCCCCGGCGCGGCGTCCCGCGAGACGGCGCGTCCCGGAGAAGGAGGCCGGGCTGCTGTAGAGCGGCCGGGCTGCCGGAGAACGGCCGCGCGGGGCCAACGGCCGGCGGGCCGCCCGGTGCTCAGGACGGGTGGTCGCGGGGGTCGCCGCCGAGCAGCCGGAGCAGGACGTCCTCGTCCTCGGGGGACAGCTCGCTGACGAAGTGGGCGAGGACGTCGGCGTGCTGGTCCTCGCCACCGAGGAGCCGCTTCATCTGCACGGCCCTGCGGCCCGCCTCGTCGCGCTGGTACGTGTACGCGTAGCCGCGGCCCGCACGCTCCCGCCCGGCCTGGCCCTTCTCGTGCAGCCGTGCCAGGACGGTCATCACCGTCGTGTAGGCGAGCGGCCGTGCCAGCCGTTCCCCGACCTGCCGGGGAGTGAGCGGCTCGCCGGCCTCCTTCAGGACCGCCAGGACCTCGGCCTCCAGGCCGCCCTTCGCGCGCCGGTCGCCTGCGGGGCTGGGCATGGGCTGGTCCCTTCTCTGCAGTTCGCGACGGTGCGGCGTCTCCAACCTACCCGGTCGGCGCCTCCGGCCCGAAGATCAGGACGGCCCGGGCACCCCGGGCGCGGCGGGCAGCAGTGCGAGGCGTTCGAAGCCGGGCGTCCACCAGCGGGTCCGGTCGGGCGCGACGGCGAACGCCTCGACGCCGGGACGCGCGGACGCCCATTCGCGCGCTTCGTCGCCCATGACGAACGCGGCGGTGGCGAGCGCGTCGACCTCGGTGAGGTGCCGTCCGACGAGGGTGAGGGAGGCGAGCGCGGTGGCGGGCCGTCCGGTGCGCGGGTCGACGATGTGGTGGCCGCGTTCGGCGGTGCCGGACGTCGCGACGGCGAGGTCGGTGCCGGTCACCACGGCGGCGAGCGCGGCGGGGTCCGCGGGGTCGGCGAGGCCGATCCGCCAGGGCTCGCCGGGGGCGGCCCCGCCGCGCAGCTGGATGTCGCCGCCGCCGTTCACGCAGTGGTCGCGGGCCCCGGCGTCGTGCAGGATCGCGGACGCCCGCTCGATCGCCCAGCCCTTCACCAGGCCGCTCGGGTCGAGGCGTCCGGCCGCCGTCGCGCTGAACGCGCCGCCGGTCTCGTGCTCCAGCTCGTCGCAGCGCCGCAGCACGTCGGCCACGTCGGGGTCGCAGCCGGCCACGTCGATCTCGCCGCGCGCGAGGCGGGAGATCTGGCTGTCGTCGCGGTAGGGGGAGAAGACGCGGTCGACGCGGTGCAGCCACGCGACGGCCCGCGCGAGCGCCACGGTGATCTCGGGGGTGCGGGGCGAGCGGACGTCGAAGGAGAACACCGTCCCCATGACGTGCTCGACGTGATGGACCGACTCAGGCATGGGCGGCGTCCAACGCGCTCTGCAGCGACTGGATGTAGCCCTCGCTGGTGTAGGTGGCGCCGGACACCGAGTCGATCCGCGCGCTGCCCGCCGCGAGCGCCTCCTGCGTCAGCTGCGGCACCGCGAACTGGTTGATCTCCTGGTCGCGGGGGTTCTCCGACGGCACCTGGAGCACCTTCACCGCGGTGAGGCGGCCCTTGGACATGGTGATCTCGACCTGCACCGGCCCCCACCGGGTGTCGATCACGTCGCCCTTGTAGGTGCCGCTGGAGCCCCCGGACTTCGCGGACGACGATGGGGAGGACGACGGGGACGGCGCGGCGGCCGTCCCGGTGCTCGGCCCGGCGGTGGACGGCGCCGCCGCCTTCACGGCCGCGCTCTGGTGCGGCTTGAACGACAGCAGCAGCGCGACGCCCGCGACGGTCGACCCGGTGGTGATCAAGGCTCTGCGCATGGACGGCCCCCTCAGAACTCGAACGACTCGTGGCGGATGTGGCGGCGCCGCACCCCCGCCTGCTTCAGCGCCGCGAGCGCGGCGCCGGTCATCCCAGGCGGCCCGCACAGGTACACGTCCCGGTGCCGGACGTCGGGGACCAGGCTGTGCAGGGCCTCCCCGGTGAGCGGGAGCGCGTAGCCTGCCGGCTCGCTCACGAAGTAGTAGACCCGGGCGCCCCGCGCGGCGGCGATCGCGTCCAGTTCGTCCCGCAGCGCCAGGTCCTCTGGGCGGCGCGCCTTGTAGAGGAGGACGACATCGCCGGGCAGCGTCTCGAACAGCGTCCGCAGCGGCGTGATGCCGACGCCGCCCGCCAGCAGCAGCGCCCGGTCGTGGTGGGGGCGCGCGCCGGTGAACCCGCCGTACGGGCCCTCCGCCCACACCCGCGTGCCGGGACGCAGCCGGAACAGCGCCGCGCTGTGGTCCCCGGCGGCCTTCACGGTGATCCGCAGCCGCCCGCCCCGGACGGGCTCCGACAGCGAGTACGGGTTCGCCGCCCACCACAGCCCGGGCGCGAGGAACCGCCACCGGAAGAACTGGCCGGGACGCGCGCGCAGCTCGTCCAGGTGCCGCCCCGTCATGTAGATCGACACGACGCCGGGCGCCTCGGCGTGGACGGCGGCGACCCGCAGGCCGTGCCGCAGCCCCCGCACCACCGGCATCACGAACCGGAACCACACCAGCACCAGGCCGACGCCGCCGTACAGCGCGTACCAGGCCGCCTTCGCCCAGGTCGTCCCGGCGAACTGGGCGCCGTCCGCCAGCTGGTGCCAGAACGCCAGGTAGATCGCCAGGTAGGTGGCGAAGTGCAGGTAGTGCCAGGTCTCGTAGCGCAGCCGCCGCCGCGCGGCCCGCGCCGAGGTGACGCCGACGCCGACCAGCAGCAGGAACCCGAGCGTCCCCTTGATCATCTCGGGGTAGTCGAACACGATCGAGACCGTCTGGTGGACGACGTCGGTCCGCGACGTCACCGCGTACCCCCAGATGATCAGCAGGGCGTGCGCGCACGCCAGGCAGACCGTGTACCGGCCGCCCATCGCGTGCCAGCGGGCCAGCCGGTCGGTGCCGACGCCGCGCTCCAGCGCCGGGATCCGCGCCATCAGCGCGAGCAGCACCGCGCAGCCGTAGCCCGCCATCAGCCCGGTGACGCGGCCCGCCTCGGTCAGCCAGCCGTCCAGGCCGGTGACCGACCGGGTGCCGTGCCACCAGAGCAGCAGCACCGCCACCGCCCCCGCGTAGATCAGCGCCTGCGGCCACGAGGACGGGACGCGCCACGCCGCGCGGGGCGCCGGCGGCGCGGGCCGCCTGAGGTCATGCCTGGTCGTGGTCATGGCGGCCACCCTGCCAACGGAGTTTCTGAGTTCCTTCTGATCCGTGGGGGAACAGGCCGATTGAGAGGTTTCTCTGAGGAAACGCAGAGGTTGGAGGGGGAGGCTGGGCCGCATCATGAGCACTCCCGAACCCGCCGGCGCCGGACTGCGCCGCGCCGACGGCACCCCCGTCCGCGTCCTGGTCGTCGACGACGAGCCCGACCTCGCCGAGGTGCTGTCGCGGGTGCTGGCGTCCGAGGGCTGGTCGGTCCGCACCGCCGGGGACGGCGCCGGCGCCCTCGCCGCCGCCCGCGAGTTCCGCCCCGACGCCGTCGTGCTGGACGTGATGCTGCCCGACGTCGGCGGCCTGGAGGTGCTGCGGCGGCTGCGCGCCGACGCGCCCGACGTGTGCGTGCTGTTCCTGACCGCGCGGGACGCCGTCGAGGACCGCATCGCCGGGATCACCGCGGGCGGCGACGACTACGTCACCAAGCCGTTCAGCCTGGAGGAGGTCCTCGCCCGGCTGCGCGGGCTGCTGCGCCGCGCCGGGATGACCCGGCAGGCCGGCACGGCGGGGCTGCTGACCGTCGGCGGCCTGGCGATGGACGAGGAGGCCCGCGAGGTCACCCGGGACGGCGACATCGTCGAGCTGACCCCGACCGAGTTCGAGCTGCTGCGGTTCCTGATGCGCAACCCGCGCCGGGTGCTGTCCAAGGCGCAGATCCTCGACCGCGTCTGGGACTACGACTTCGGCGGGCAGGCGCACGTCGTCGAGCTGTACATCAGCTACCTGCGCAAGAAGATCGACGCGGGCCGGACGCCGATGATCCACACCGTGCGGGGCGTCGGGTACGTGCTGAAGCCGCCGGAGTCCTCGTGAAGGTGCCGCACGTCCGGACGCTCCGGGCCCGGCTCACGGCGGGCCTCGTCGTCCTGCTGGCGCTCAGCTGCCTCGCGGTCGGCGTCGCCACCACCACGGCGCTGGACCGGTTCCTGGTGAGCCGGATCGACCAGCAGCTCGCCCTGGTCGGCGGGCGCTTCGCGGCCAGCCTGGAGCACGAGCACCACCCCGACGCCGACAACCGGCCCGACTCGCGCGGCCAGGCGTCCGGCACGTTCGGCGCCCGGCTCTACCAGGGGCGGGTCACCACGGCCGCGGTCGTGCGCGGGCAGTCCGTCGCGCCGGTGCCGCTGACCGGCGGCGACGCCCGCGCCATGGCGGCGCTGCCGGCCGACGGGAACGGCCACGACCTGGAGCTGTCGGCGCTCGGCGACTACCGGGTGAGCGCCTACCGGGGCGACGACGGGGACGTGCTGGTCACCGGGCTGCCGCTGCGGCCCGTCGAGGAGACCGTGCACCGGCTGGAACGCGTCGAGGCCGTCGTGTTCGCCGCCGTGCTGATCGCGGCCGGGATCGCCGCGGCCGCCTGGGTGCGGCTCGCGCTGCGGCCGCTGCGCCGCGTCGCCGCGACCGCGTCCCGCGTCACCGAGCTGCCGCTCGCCAGCGGCGAGGTCGCGATGCCCGAGCGCGTCCCCGACACCGACCCGCGCACCGAGGTCGGGCAGGTCGGCGCCGCGCTCAACCGGATGCTCGGGCACGTCGAGGGCGCGCTGGCCCGCCGGCACGCGAGCGAGGAGCGGCTGCGCCGGTTCGCCGCCGACGCCAGCCACGAGCTGCGCACCCCGGTCGCCGCCATCCGCGGCCACGCCGAGCTGGCGCTGCGCACCCGCGACGGCGTCCCGCCGGACGTCCGGCACGCGCTCGGCCGGATCGAGGCCGAGTCCGTCCGGATGACCGACCTGGTCGACGACCTGCTGCTCCTCGCCCGGCTCGACGCGGGCCGCCCGCTGGAGTCCGAGCCGGTCGACCTGACCCGGCTCGTCCTGGACGCCACCAGCGACGCCCGCGCCGCCGGCCCGGACCACCGCTGGGAGATGGTGCTGCCGGAGGAGCCGGTCACGATCACCGGGGACGCCCGCCGGCTGCACCAGCTGCTGGCGAACCTGCTCGCCAACGCCCGCACCCACACCCCGCCCGGCACCCACGTCACGGTGCGGCTCTCCCAGCCGGAACCGCCGGGCGCCGTGCTGGAGGTGGAGGACGACGGGCCGGGCGTACCGGCGGAGGCCCGCGACGAGATCTTCCACCGGTTCGTGCGGGCCGACCACGGCCGGTCCCGCGCGGCCGGGGGCACCGGCCTCGGCCTCGCCATCGTCCAGGCCGTCGCCGCCGCGCACGGCGGCACGGCGGAGCTCGCCGGACGGTCGACGTTCCGCATCACCCTGCCGGGCGGATGATCAGGTCCCCGTCGCGCAGATGTCGCCGTCGGCGTGGATCTCGCCCTCCAGCGTCGGGATGCCGGCCTTCTTCTTCGCCTTCACCGCGGTGAACGACGTGCCGAGGACCAGGTTCACCACCCCCGGGCCGGCCTTCGGGTACAGCGCCTTCTTCGCGCCCGGGATCACCGCGGCGAGCGCGGCGGCCTGCGCCTGCGAGCCCTGCGCGTAGTACACGCCGGTCGTCTGCCGGGTCTTCATGGTGGCCGTCCCGAGGACCACGAAGCCCTGCGCCTTGAGCTGCTTCGCGACCTTCGCGGCGGTGCTGGAGCTGCCGGTGGCGTTGTAGAGCCGCACCTGCACCGGCCCGGTCGTCTTCTTCGCCGCGGCCTCGACGGCCTGGTCCTGCCGGATCGCGGTGAAGAACTGCCCGGCGGCCGGCTGGCTGAGCGCCACCCGGTTCGGGTCGGGCGCGTACGCGGCGACGGGCACCGTGACGAAGTCGAGCTTGCCGGCGGTCAGCCCGTGCATGCTCCGCGCGATCTTCACCATCGTGCCGAGGTCCAGGCCCTTGTCGGTGGTCAGCGACTTCGTGCCGGCCTCGGCCAGGTCGTACACCTTCTTCGGGTCGGTCAGCGTCCCCGCGCTCAGCACCTTGTTCGCCAGCGACCCCATGAACTGCTGCTGCCGCTTGATCCGCTGCAGGTCGGACTCGTCGCCGAGGCCGTGCCGGTCGCGGACGTAGGCCAGCGCCGTCTCGCCCTTGATGGTGTGCTTGCCCTTGCTCAGGTGGAGCTTGGAGTCCTTGTCGTTCACGTCCTGCGGCAGGCAGACCTCGACGCCGCCGACCGCCTCGGTCACGCTCTTGAAGCTGGTGAAGTCGACCTGCATGAAGTGGTCGATCTTGATGTGGGTGAGGTCCTCGATCGTCTTGACCGTGCAGGACGCGCCGCCGTTGGTGAACGAGCTGTTGATCATCCCGATCGGCACCGCGGCCGAGGCGGTGCCGTCCGCCCGCCGGCACGCCGGGATCGGCACCATCAGGTCGCGCGGGAAGCTGATGCCCATCGCCTGCTTCCCGCCCGGCGACAGGTGCAGCAGGATCATCGTGTCCGAGCGCGGCGGGTCGTTCTTCATGCCGCGCCCGTACTTGGCGTTGGCGCCCGCGCGGCTGTCGGTGCCGAGCATCAGGATGTTCAGCGCGCTGTTCAGCTTCGGCGGCCGGTTCCCGCCGATCAGCTTGTCGGTGTCCTCGTGGTCGATGTTGTGCTGGAGCTGCCAGTAGAACCCGTAGCCGGTGGCGCCGGCCGCGACGACCAGCACGGCGGTGACGATCGCGACCCACTTCAGCACCCGCCGCCCGCGCCGCCGCGGCGGCGCGGGATCGGGGTCGGGGTCCACCCCGTCCGCGTAGTCGATGTAAGTGGGGTTGCTGCTCATCGGCTCCAGCGACTCCGTCTGAATCGTGAGCACCGGTCAGCGGCCACCGCGCTCAGTCGAACCTTGTTCAAACACGTGACTCAGACGACAGTATCCTCTACCGTTCGACCTTCAGGAACGATGGTCACGGGGTCGGCTGGGACGACTCCAGCGGGTCACCGGACGGGCCGTCCCGGCCGTTCTAGTCGTCGAGGAGGCCGTCGCGGCGGGCCTCGCGGTAGAGCGCGATCCGGTTGGAGGCGTCGCGGCCCGCCCGGGCGTACTTCTCCCGTGCGCGCGCGAGGTACTGCTTGACCGTGTGCTCGCTGATGCCCATCTGGCGGGCGACGGCGGCGCGGGTGAGGCCGCCGAGCCACAGCCGCATCGTCCGCAGTTCCTGCTCGGAGAAGCGCGGACGGCACGGGCCCGGCTCGCAGGGCGCGGGCGCCTCGCCGGCCACCGCGAGGATCGCCTCGACCAGCCGGCGCTGCCCCTCGGCGGACTCCTTGCGGACGAACGCGCGGGCGCCCGCCAGCTCGGCCCGGCGCGCGAGGTCGGCCTCGGCGCGCTCGGAGAAGACGACGATGCGGTGCCCGGCCGCGGCGAGCGCGGCGATCCGCTCGAACGCCGGCTCGCCGCCCGTCCGCGGGTCGATGACCAGGACGTCGGCGGCGAGGCGCGGGTCCAGCCCGTCGATGCTGGTGGCGGTGTCCACGATCTCGACGGGACGCGGGTCGCCGTCGATCCAGGCGCGGACGCCGGACAGCACCACATCGTGATCGTCGACGACGGCGACGGTGACTCGGCGGGTGGGAGCCATCGGGGAGCGGGTTCGACCTTTGTTCGGGCGGGGAGCGTGCGTACGGGGAGCGTGCGTGCGAGCGGGAGCGAGGCGGGGGCGTGCGCGTACGCGCGGGTCAGTGCGGGGAGCGGCAACCCCTCGATCTTACTGAGCGAGACCGTCCCGTCATAGAGAGTTTTGATTGGCCCGCCGGTGACGCCGCGCGCCCCCGGCGGCACGGGAGCCATGACCCCCGAACGACCGTCATGACAGACGCCTCGACTCTGCGCAAACTGAGCCGTACTGCCGAAGCAGGCGTACCGACGCAGGGGGGAACCACATGTACGGGGTCGGTCTCAAGGTGCTCGGGCCGCTGGAGGCGGCCGTGGACGGCCGTCGGGCGGAGCTGCCGAAGGGCGGGCAGCGGGTGCTGCTCGCCGCGCTGGCGCTGAACGCGGGGCAGGTCGTCCCGCTCGATCAGCTGCTGGACCACCTGTGGGGCGACCGGCTGCCCGACCGGCCGCGCGGCGCGCTGTACTCCTGCGTGTCCCGGCTGCGGCAGTGGCTCGACCGGCACGCGCCCGGCTCGGCCGGGCTGCTCACCACCTCCTCCGGCGGGTACGTCCTGGAGCTCGGGCCCGGCCAGCTGGACCTGCTGCGCTTCCGCGCGCTGATGCGCGAGGCCGCCGCGGCGGGGGAGCGCCGCGACCTCGCCGCCCAGTCGGCGCGGCTGCGGGAGGCGCTGGCGCTGTGGCGCGGGCCCGTCCTGGCGAACGTCCGGTCCGACACGCTCCAGCAGACGGAGGTGCCGCGGCTGACCGAGGAGTACCTGCGGGCGGTGGAGTGGCGGTGCGAGGTGGGGCTGGCGCTCGGCGAGCACGACGGGATGGTCGGGGAGCTGCGCGCGCTGACCGACCGGTACCCGTTCCGGGAGCGGTTCTGGTGGCAGCTGATGCTGGCGCTGTCGCGGTCGGGCCGCCGCGTGGAGGCGCTGGCCGCGTACCGGAAGGTCAGCTCGCAGTTGCGCGCCGAGTTCGGCGTCGACCCCGACCTGGAACTCCGCCGCCTGCAGATGGCGATCCTGCGCGACGACCATTCGGTCCTTTCGCTGTGATCCGTCAGAGATTTCCGGCGGACATCGTCTTCGCGAGCAGTTCGTAGGAACGCAGCCGCTCGTCGATGTCGTGGACGAGTGTCAGCACCATGAGTTCGTCGGCGTCCGTGCCGGCGAGCAGTTCGCCGAGGCTTTTCCGGACGCTTTCCGGGTCGCCGATCACATGGTGCGCCATGCGTTCGCGGAGAACCGCGTCCTCCTCCGCCGTCCAACGGATTTTCGCGGCGTCGCCGGGAGTGACGTTCGGGCCGTTCCGGACGCCCCTCAAGGACTGGGCCACGATCACCTTGGACGGCCCGGCGAGCCATTCCGCGCGCTCGGCGGAATCGGCGACGATGACCGACGCGGCGAGCAGCGTCCGCGGTTCCGGGAACGCCGCGGACGGCCGGAAGGCGTCGCGGTAGGCGCGGAGCGCGGGCTCGGCGTTCTGCGGCCGGATGTGGTGCGCGAACGCGAACGGCAGCCCGAGCTCGCCGGCGAAGCGGCCGTTCTCGACGCTCGATCCGAGCAGCCACACGTCCGGCGCGCCGTCCGCCGCCGGGACCGCGACGACCGGGTCGCCGGGCCGCGGCGCCAGCAGCCCGACCAGCTCGCGGACCTGCTCGCGGTACGCCTCCGACCCGGGCGGGCTGCTCACCCGGCGCAGCGCCTTCGCCGTGCTCATGTCGGTGCCGGGGGACCGGCCGACGCCGAGGTCGATACGGCCCGGGTTCAGCGCCTCCAGCGTCCCGAACTGCTCGGCGACGACCAGCGGCGGATGGTTCGGCAGCATCACCCCGCCGGAGCCGACCCGGATCCGGGACGTGGCGGCGGCGAGCTGCGCGACCAGCACCGGCGGCGCGCAGCTGGCGATGAACGGGGCGTTGTGGTGCTCGGCGACCCAGTACCGGTGGTACCCCATCCGCTCGGCCTCCGGCGCCGTCCGCAGGGACTCGCGCAGCGCCCGCGCCGGCGACGAGCCCTGCCACACGGGCGCGGTGTCGAGGATGGAGAGGATCGTCATCGCCGGCTCCTTCGATCGGTTCTGCCGTCCTGCCGATATTCGCGCCGGGAACAGGCGATCTCAATACCGCGCGGCTTCGCTGAAAGGCAACTGCAAGGTAAGTGAAATGACCTTCCTCCTAATGTGGTAGCGCAACGGGGAGGCCCATCCGGGGCCGTCCCGGTTCGCAAGGAGGGTGTGTTTCATGCAGCAGAAGGTCGCGGCTTACGAGCCGCCCGCGCTGATGGAGGTCGGCGGCTTCGCCGAGCTGACCCTCGGCCGGCCGAGCTGGGGATTCGAGAACGACTGGTCGTGCGTCATGCTCTGCTGACGGCCCGCGCGGCCCGTCGGCTCGGAACGGCTGTGCCGGCGCCGGTTCGCCCCGGCGCCGGCACGCTCCGCGAAAGGGAAAGGGAAATGGTCGAGTTCCGCGTCCTTCCGGACACCGCCGCGGCCGCCGCGCTGGCGGGCCCGGCCGATGCGCGGTTCGAGCACGCGTCGGGCCGCCCCTGGATCGCCGGGCGCTGGGACCGGGAGAGCGTCGTGTCCGCCGCGTGCGGGCGCGACCGCGTCGTGCTGTTCGGGCCCGCCGACACGACCCCGGACGAGCTGGAACGCGTCCTCGCCCGGGTCCGCTCCGTGCGGGACCTGGACGCGCTGTGCGGGCGGCTCGCCGGGAGCTTCCATCTGGTCGCGTCCATCGACGGGCGCGTCCGGGTGCAGGGCAGCCTGTCGGCCGCGCGGCAGGTCTTCCACACCTCGCTCGGCGGGATGACCGTCGCCGGGGACGCGCCGGCGTCCCTGCCGGGCGACCACCGGGTCGACGAGGAGCTGCTCGCGGCGCGGCTCGTCGCGCCGTGGCCGCCGTGGCCGATCGCCGAGACGCCGCTGTGGACGGGCGTCGAGGCGGTCCCCGCCGGCAGCTACCTGGAGATCGGCGCCGACGGGCGGGGACGGCCCGTCCGGTGGTGGACGCCGCCGGAGCCGCACCTGCCGCTCGCGGACGGGGCGCGCCGCGTCCGGCGGGCGCTGCACGACGCGGTCGCCGTGCGCGCGCGGGACGCCAAGACGGTCAGCGCCGACCTGTCCGGCGGGATGGACTCCACCAGCCTGTGCTTCCTCGCGGCCGACGAGGCGGACCGGCTCGTCACGACCCGGTGGGAGGCCGTCGACCGCGCCGACGAGGACCGGCACTGGGCGCGGCTCGCCGCCGAGGACCTGCCCGCCGCCGAGCACCTGGTGCTGGCCCGCGACACCGCCCCCACCTGGTTCGATGGGATCGCCGAGCCCGGTCCGGACCCGGACGTCGAGGGGCCGTTCGCATGGATCCGGACCCGGGCCCGGCTCACCCACCTGGCCCGCCGCGTCGCCGCCGCCGGCTCCGCGTCCCACCTGACCGGGCACGGCGGCGACGAGCTGTTCCTCGGCAACCCGCTCAACCTGCACACGCTCGCGCGGACGCGGGGCGGCGGCGCCGTCCGACACCTGCGCGCGTACCGGGCGATGTACCGGTGGCGGCTGCTGCCCGCCGCGCGGGCGCTGCTGAACCGCGACACGTTCGGCGGATGGCTCGCCGCATCGGCGGACACGCTCACCGACCCGGTCCGCGACGTCGGCGGCGCGCCCGCGTTCGGCTGGGGCATCGCCTACCGGCTGCCGCCGTGGGCGACCCCCGACGCCGCCGACGCGGCGCGGACGCTGCTCCGGCGGGTCGGCGCGTCCGGCGTCGAGCCGCTCGCGCCGCTGCGCGGGCAGCACGCCGCGCTGCAGGACGCCCGGCTCTGCGGCGACACGATCCGCCGCGTCGACCGCCTCACCTCCCGCGAGGGCGTGGCCTGGCACGCGCCGTTCGTCGACGACCGGGTCATCGAGGCCGCGCTCGCCGTCCGCCTCCAGGACACCACGATGCCCGACCGCTACAAGCCCGCCCTGTCCGCCGCGATGGCCGGGATCGTCCCGGCCCGGATCCTCGGCCGCGCGACGAAGTCGGAGTACAGCGCGGAGGCCTACGACAGCCTGCGCCGGCACCGCGCCGAGCTGCTCGGCCTGTGCGGCGACGGCATGCGCCTCGCGCGGCTCGGGCTCGTCGACGCCGCCGCGCTGCGCGCCGTGCTGGAGGCACTGCCGCCCTCGTCCCTGACCCTGATGCCGCTGATCAGCACGTTCGCCTGCGAGACGTGGCTGCGCGCCGTCGAGCGCGACCGCGTCCCGCACCCATGAACCGGAGGCCCGAGATGCCCGTGACTCCCGGGGCGTCGCTGTCGCCCCACGTGACCATGACCGAGACCGAGCACGGCACGGTGCTGCTGGACGAGCGCACCGGCCGCTACTGGGCGCTGAACGCGACCGGCACCACCGTGATCCGGCTGCTGCTGGACGGCGGGACCGTCGACGACGCCGTCCGCGAGCTGCGGGAACGGCACCCGGACGCGGCGGAGCGGGTCACCGCCGACGTCGCCGCGTTCGTCCGGACGCTCCGCGACGCCGAGGTGATGACCCCGTGACGATGCCGGTCGCGCTGGAGCCGTCCGTCCCGCTGACGCGGCGGCGCAGGGCCGGGGCCCGCGCCGCGGTGGGCGCCGCCCGGCTGATCGCGGCGCTGCCGCCGCGCCGGCTGCGCCGCGTCCTCGCCGTCCTGCGGCGCGGCGCGCGTCCCGCGACGGGGGAGGAGGCGCTCGCGGCGCGGCAGGCGGTGGTGACGGTGAGCGTCCAGTGCGCCGGGCAGGGCTGCCTGCAGCGGTCCCTCGCGACGGTGCTGCTGTGCCGGGCGGGCGGGACGTGGCCGGACTGGTGCACCGGCGTCCGCCTGGAGCCGTTCCGGGCGCACGCGTGGGTGGAGGCGGACGGGGAGCCGGTCGGCGAGCGCGCCGAGGTGCTCGCGTTCGCCAAGACGATGGTCGTCGCGGCGCCCGGCAGCGCGCAGGCGGACCGATGACGGGCCTGGTCCTGCTCGGCTGCCGGGCGCTGATCCTCACCGTGTTCGCCGCCGCGTTCGTCGGGAAGGCGCGCAGCGCGGCCCGGTTCCACGGGTTCGTCCGGTCGGTCCGGCAGCTGGCGATCCTGCCGGAGCGGGTCGCCGCCCCGGCGGGCGCGCTGGTCGTCGCGGGCGAGGGGACGGCGGTGGTGCTGTTGGCGCTGCCGCCCGCGGCCCGCGCCGGGTTCGCTCTGGCGTCCGCCCTGCTCGCCCTGTTCATCGGCATCGCGGTGCGCGCCGTCCGCGGCGGCGTCTTCGCCGAATGCCGCTGCTTCGGCTCGAAGGGCGCGGTGATGGGGCAGGCGATGATCGTCCGGAACCTGCTGCTGCTCGCCGCCGCGCTGCCGGGCGCCGTCGCGGGCGCGCCCGTCCCGGCCGGACGGCCCGCCGCGGCGCTGGCCGCGGTCGCCGCCGGAGCGTTCGGCGCGTGGGCCTTCACCCGCTGGTACGACCGGATCGTCGCGGCGCTGATGAAGCGGCTGCTCGCCCCCGCCCGGAACGCGGGATGACCGCCGTGTCCGGCCGGGCGGCCGAGTACGCGATCGAGGCCGCGGGCGTCAGCAAGTGGTTCGGGCCGGTCCAGGCGCTGGACGGGGTGACGGTCGCCGCGCCGCCCGGCACGGTGCTCGGGCTCCTCGGCCACAACGGCGCCGGGAAGACCACCCTCGTCAACGTGCTCGCCACGCTGTGCCGGCCCACCGCCGGCACCGCCCGCGTCGCCGGGTACGACGTCGTCCGGCAGGCCCGCGAGGTGCGCCGCCGGATCGCGCTGACCGGGCAGTTCGCGGCCGTCGACGAGCAGATCTCCGGCCGCGACAACCTGGTGCTGGTCGCCCGGCTGCGCGGGACCGGGCGGCGCGCCGCGGACCGCCGCGCCGCCGAGCTGCTGGAGATGTTCGACCTGACCGGCGCGGCCGACCGGCCGGTGCGCGGCTACTCCGGCGGGATGCGGCGCCGCCTCGACCTCGCCGCCAGCCTGACGGGCCGTCCCGAGGTGCTGTTCCTCGACGAGCCCACCACCGGCCTGGACCCCGCCGCCCGCCTCGCCACCTGGGCGGTCGTCGAGGGCCTCGTCCGGGACGGCACGACCGTCGTGCTCACCACCCAGTACCTCGACGAGGCGGACCGGCTCGCCGACGCCATCGCCGTCCTCGCCGACGGCCGGGTCGTCGCGTCCGGCGCGCCCGCCGACCTGAAGGCCCGCGTCGGCGGGCGCACCGCCACCGCGCGGCTCGCCGGGCCGGACGCCGTGCGGGCCGCCGCCCGCGCG
>NZ_WBMR01000141.1 GCF_008923365.1 Actinomadura montaniterrae | reverse complement strand
GTGGGGGGGGGGCGGCCCCCCCCCCCCCCGCCCCCGGGTCGCGCCACCCCACCACCCCCCTCCGTCAGGGCCGAGACTCCCTTGCGTTGTGCGACGCCAAGAGCGCCAAGAAGACGCAAGGCGGGCAGCCTTTCCCGCCCAAAAAATACCGGGAAGAATGTGCCTCGAACGGCCTCAAATGTCAGTCACACAGGGTACTATTTACTTATGCAATCAGTGACGGTCGAGCTCGAGGCCGCGTCCACCATGGAATTGGTGAACGCGCTCTCCGCCATCGCCACTGAACTCGCCACCAGAAACGTCCCCGAGTCGGCGGCCGCCTGCCTGGAACTCACCGAAACCCTCGCGGCCGCAGCCGATATGCAGGAAAGCGCGCTGGCCGGATTCATCGGCCGAGTCGACGCCGCAGGAGAACAAGCCCGCTGGGGCTATCCCTCCACCCAGGCATGGCTGCGATCCAGCCTCGGCATGCGCGACAACCGCGCCAAGGAACGCCTCACCCTCGCCCGGCAGCGCCACCGCCTGCCCCAGGTCTGCGCCCAACTCGCCTCCGGCGACCTGTCCTACGGCTACGCCACCACCGTCGCCGACTCGGTCGCCCGCCTCGACGACACCGACTGCGCCGAAGCCGAGACAACCCTGCTCGGCTTCGTCGACCAGGGCTTCTCGGCCGGGAAGGTGGCAGCGTTCGGCCGCCGCATCCGCGACCTCATCGCCGAACGCGACGACACCGAAGCCGCCCCGGATGAGGACACCAAGCGCGGCTACGCCAAGTCCTGGCTCACCACGACCCGTTCGCTGGACGGCGGCCGGTACGTCAAAGGCTGGCTGAACCCCGAGGACGCGGCCATCTGGGACGGCACCCTGGCTCCGCTGGCCAAGCCGACCGGGCCGGAAGACCGCCGCGACTTCTCCGAGCGGACGGCAGCAGCCCTGTCCAGTGTGCTGTCGGGCGGGCACAAGGCCACTAAGGTCACCGTCATCTGCGACCTGGAGACACTGACCGGCGGCAACGCCCCCGCTCGCCTGACCGACGGCACCCCGATCCCCGCCCCGCACGCTCGCCGCATCGCCCTCGCGGCCGGAGTCTCACCCCTCCTCCTGGGACGCGGAAACACCCCGCTCTACCTGGGCCACCGGGAACGATTCGCCAGCGCAGCCCAACGCCAAGTCCTCGAAACCCTCTACTCCACGTGCGCGGTACGAGAGTGCGAGACCCCGGGCACGCTATGCGAAGTCGACCACGTCAACGGCTGGGCACTCGGACACTCACCCACCGACATCGACCAGCTCGCTCTCACCTGCGGATGGCACAACCGGTTCAAACACAGCCGCCCCGACCAGATCCAGATCACCAAAGATCGAGACGGGCGCTACGTCTACCGGCTGCTACCACCACCAGACGCCCGAGGGGCAACCGGACCACCCGGCGGCAACGGGCCACCGGAAGGCGCCCTCGAGTGGGCCGCATAACCACCCCCACCAGCATGACCAACGAGTCCGCTCGGATCCCCTCGGGTCACGAGCGGCCTCGGCATGCTTACACCCACGCCTGCGCCGTACCGCCGCAGCCGCCCCCACAGCCCCCCACAGCCCCCGCAGCCCCTCCGCGGCCGCAGCCGCCGAATGATCGGCCGGAACGCGGCGCGGCCGTTGGCTTGTTGGTTGTCTTCGTACCTGACGGAGGGGGGTGGTGGGGTGGCGCGACCCGGGGGCGGGGCAGGCGGAGCCTGCCCCCATCACCTGCCCAGGGGCCGCAGAGGCTCCAAAGTCAAGGGTGGACGAAGTCCATCGCGTAGCGACGCCGAAGGCGCCCTTGACTTTGGAGGGGCGGCCCCGTACGCAAGCGCCATCCCACCACCCGAACACCCCTCTTGCCGATACACCCCTCCCCCCATCGCCCCCCAGGAAGCCCCACCCCACGAAGCACCCACGCGACGAGGCCATCTGACACAGGGGCCATCTGACACAGGGGCCATCTGACACAGGGGCCATCTGACACGGGCCATCTAGCGCAGAGGCAAGGCGGTATGGTTTAATAAATGTACAGTCATTTATTAATGGAGGTGCGATGGCAGGGCGGCCGCGAGGGGTGGACAACGCGGTGATCCTGCGGGCGGCGGTCGAGGTGATCGGACGGGTCGGTCCGGCGAGGCTGACGCTCGCGGCGGTGGCCGACGAGGTGGGGCTGGTGCCGGGCACACTCGTCCAGCGGTTCGGATCCAAGCGCGGGCTGCTGCTGGCACTGGCCGAGGGGGCGGTGCGGGACGCCGAAACACTGCACGAGCAGGCGCGCGACGGGCAGGCCTCGGCGCTGGCGGCGTTGCGGGCGTTCGTGCGGCGGTCGTGGTCGGCGATGTCCACGCCGGAGCGGTACGCCAACCATCTGGCGTTCCTCTGCATGGACCTGACGGATCCGGAGTTCCACGCGCGCGCGCTCGCCGTCCACGAGGCGAACGGGCGGGTCATTGCGGCGCTGCTCGGCGAGGCGGTGGCCGAGGGGGCGCTGCGGGCCGGGACGGACGCCGTGGCGCTCGCCGGGTCGATCCAGGCCGTCACCTCGGGGGCCGGGCTCTGCTGGGCCCTCGACCGGCGGGGGACGCTGGCCGAGCGCCTCGAACGCGAGCTGGACGCCGCTCTGGCACCGCATCTGGCGTGAAGGAGGGATCATGGAGGATCGTCCACTGGCCGGCAAGGTCGCGCTGGTCGCCGGGGGCACGCGCGGCGGCGGCCGGGGCATCGCCGTGCAGCTCGGGGCCGCCGGCGCGACGGTGTACGTCTCCGGGCGCAGCAGCGCGTCCGGCGGGTCCGGTCTCGGGCGGCGGGAGACCATCGAGGAGACCGCCGCGCTGGTCACGGAGGCGGGCGGGACGGGCGTGCCCGTCCGCACCGACCACAGCGATCCGGAGCAGGTCCGCGCGCTGGTCGAGCGGATCGCGGCGGAGCGCGACGGGCGCCTCGACGTGCTGGTCGACTCGGTGTGGGGCGGCGACCCGCTGACCGACTGGGAGCGGCCGCTGTGGGAGCAGGACCTCGGCACGGGCCTGCGGCTGCTGCGGCAGGCCGTGGAGACCCACGTGATCACCGCCCGGTTCGCGCTTCCGCTGATGGTGGCGCGCGGCCGGGGGCTGGTGGTGCAGGTGACGGACGGGAACACGGCGCGCTACCGGGGCTCGTTCTTCTACGACCTGGCGAAGTCGGCGGTGATCCGGCTGGCGTTCGCGCAGGCCGAGGAGCTGCGGCCGCACGGGGTGGCGGCGGTGGCGATCACGCCCGGTTTCCTGCGGTCCGAGGCCGTCCTGGACCATTTCGGCGTCACGGAGGAGAACTGGCGGGACGCGACGGCGCGGGATCCGCACTTCACGTACTCCGAGAGCCCCGCCTATCTGGGGCGGGCCGTCGCGGCGCTGGCCGCCGACCCGGACGTCATGGACAAGTCGGGCCGGGCCCTGGCGACCTGGGGGCTGTACGAGGAGTACGGGTTCACCGACGCCGACGGCACCCGGCCGGACTGGGCCGCGCACTGGGCCGAGGCGCTGGTGGACGAGCACGGGCCGCTCGGCGACCCGCTCTAGGACGGCGCCGCGACGACGAGCCGGTCGTTCTCGACGGTGACGGCGGTGCCGAACTCGGCGCAGGCGGTCGCGAACCGCTCGAAGATCCAGTCGCGGTCGGCGGGCCCGGCGAGGCGGGTGCGGGCGAAGTCCAGGCGCAGCGGGACGGCCTCGGCGCGGGACGGCCCGTCCGGCCCGAGGGTGACGAGGAACAGCAGGCCCAGGTCGTTGCGCAGCAGGTCGGACACCACGTAGTCGTCGATGAAGTCGCCCATGTCGAACAGGACCGGCCAGGCGACGCCGTGGAAGACGTGCGCGGAGCTTCCCGCGATGAGCGAAGCGCCGGCATCCACCAGGTCCTTCGCGGCCCGGCGGACGTAGCGGAGCGGCTCGCTGGTCATGTTGGGGCCCCAGTGCGGCATGACCACGACGGCGTCGTTCGCCCGGGCGAGATCGCGGATCTCGTCGCGGAGCCAGGCGGGGACGCCGTGCTCCAGGTCGGCGAGCGCGACGCCCGGCCGGTCGGGGCCGGCGGCGAAGTCGGCGGGGTGGTCGGTGAAGCCGGCGACGGCGATGCGGAGGCCGCCGGCCTCCAGGATCACCGGTTCGCGCGCCTCGCGGACGCCGGGGCCCGCCCCGACGCTGCGCACGCCCGCGGCTTCGAGGTGCGCGAGGGTGTCCTCCAGCGCGTCCGGGCCGAAGTCGAGCGCATGGTTGTTGGCGAGGTTCACGCAGTCGACACCGAGGTCGAGGAGCGCGTCGACGGCTTCCGGGGGCGCGCGGAAGTGGAACGGCTTGCCCGGCGCGTCCCATGGGCGTCCGCGCGCGGACACGCAGCATTCGAGGTTCAGCAGGGCGAGATCGGCTTCGTGGAAGACCGCCCGCACGTCCCGGGCGAACAGGCCGTGCGGGCCGGACACGGCGATCTCCTCCGCCACGCCGCGTCCGAGCATCGTGTCTCCTGCGAGGGCCACTGTGACGGTCATCGGCACCTCCCCCCACGATGGTCCTACCCCTTGCGGGAGAACCATGTGATCTGGGTGGTGCCGGCGGATTCGCGGCGTTCCGGGGTGAACAGGGTCGGGTCGAACCGGCCGGAGAAGGCGGGGACGCCGTCGCCGGCGACGACGGGGTAGCTCTTGACGATCATCTCGTCGATCTCCGGGAGCAGCGCGGCGGCGAGCCGGCCGCCGCCGCAGAGCCAGATGTCCTTGCCGCCGTCCTCGGCCTTGAGGGCGCGGACGAGGCCGAGGGGTTCGCGGACCAGGTCCACGGCGGGGTCGTCGATCGCGGGCAGGGTGGTGGAGACGACGTACTGGCGCATGTGCGCGTACGGGCTGGTGACGCCGATGTCGAGGGCCGGCCGGTACGTCCCGAGCCCCATGACGAGGGTGTCGAACCGCTTGGCGGGGGCGTCCGCGTCCACGCCCAGGTGGGGGCGGACGTGCGTCGGGACCGTCTCGGGAAGGCGCTCCTTGATCCAGTCCGTCGTGTCGTCGCCGAGGGGGTAGAAGTCGATCTCCCCGCCGGGGCCGGCGATGTAGCCGTCGATGCTGACGCCGACGTAGTAGACGAGCTTGCGCATATAAGTGACTCCGTTCGTAGTACTCTGCTTGGAGTGGTTTGAACTTAGTACTACACATGGAGTGGTGTCAATGCGGAGGAACGAGGAGCGGCGCGCGGCGCTGGTGGACGCCGCCATCGAGGTCCTGGCCAGGGAGGGGGCGCGCGGGCTGACGTTCCGGGCCGTGGACGCCGAGGCCCGCGTCCCCACGGGGACCGCGTCGAACTACTTCGCCAACCGCGACGACCTGTTCACCCAGGCGGGCGGGCGGATCTACGAGCGGCTGCAGCCGGACGCCGCGACCATGGCGGGCGGCCTGGCGGGCCCGCGCGACGCCGCCAAGGTCACCGCGCTGCTCCAGGACACGGTCGGCCGGATCGCCGAGTTCCGCACCGGCTACCTGGCCCTGCTCGAACTGCGGCTGGAGGCGACGCGCCGGCCCGAGCTGCGCGCCGTCCTCACCGAGCAGGTGCGCCAGGACCTGGACGCCAACATCGCCTACCACCTGGAGGCCGGCCTGCCCGGCGACGCCGACACGGTACGGCTGCTCTACCTCGCGCTGAACTGGCTGGTCGTGGAGCACCTGACGCTGCCGGACGTCCTCGCCGAGCACGACCTGAAGGACCTCGTGGCCCTCGCCGTCGAGCGCGCCCTCCCCCGCAACGGGGCGTGATCCGGAAACGGCGTCGCCTCCCCGCGACCGCGGGGAGGCGACGGCAGACCGGGACTGTCAGCCGACGTGGAAGCCCGCGCCGACACCGCCGTGCGCGTTCATGTCGGCGAGGATGCTCCCGATGGGCGTGAAGTGCTGGGCGCCCCACGCCGAACCGGTCAGGGCCGTCCCGTTGACGACGGGCGCGCCGGAGTCGCCCGCCCACGTCCAGATCAGCGTCCAGTACCACGGGTCGTCGGCGCCGAGGGTGGCACCGCAGGTGAGGCCGGTGGTGTGGCCCTGCTTGCACATCCGGGTGCCCGCCGCGGGGACCTGGCCGACCGAGTCGATCGTCGTCGATCCGTTCGGCGCGCCGACGGTCGCGGCCGGGGCGACCTTGGCCGGGTCGAGCCGGATGACCGCGTAGTCCAGGCCGCGGGGGCCGCCGGAGGCGTAGTTGTTGGGCTCGCTGACGTAGGTGACCTTGCCGATCGGGCCGATCGCCATCGTCGCGTCGAAGTCGAAGGTGGCCGGGGCGGGCGAGCCGGGGGTCCCGGCCGGGGTGGTGTTGGCGTAGACCGTGTCGCCCACGAGCTTGTCGCCGCCGGCATCGATGAAGCAGTGCGCGTTGGTCAGGCCGACCAGGTTCCCGGCGGCGTCGTGGCCGATCGCGGTCAGCGTGCACAGCTCGAAGCTGTAGCCGCCGCCGGAGACCTGCTTGACCTGCTTGACCTGCTGGACGATTCCGGAGCCGCCGCCGAGCGGCACCGGGGAGGCGGCGTGCGCGGGCAGCGCGGGCACGGCCAGGCCCGCGGCGGCCAGGGCGGCGGCGAGGGTCCTGCGCAGGAGCTTGGGCATCGGGGCTCACTTCCAGGAGTCGGAGCGACCGGACCAAGCTAAACAGACATTAATATCTTTCTGGAAGCCGGACCGGCGCTCCGGCGCGTGGCACGGCCCCTACCGCGAACATGCCGCGGGGACGTCACCGCACGTCAGACCGGGACGTACGTCGCATCGTGGCCGTTTCAGGACAGCGGGCGGCCCGGGCCCTTCTGGATCTGCGCGAGGAACAGCTGCGCCAGCGCGTGCTGCCCGGCGGCCGTCGGATGGAAGCTGCGCGGCTCGGCCTCCAGCGCCGACAGGTTCAGCGCCAGGCCGTTCATGTACGGGTCCGCGCTGCCCGCCTCATGGCCGGCGAACGCGCTGTAGGCGTCGACGAACTCCACGCTCCCCCGGCCGTGCCGCGCCACGATCCGCGCGTCCGCCTCGACGGCCGACTGCCGGACGAGCTGCCCGAGCTCGTAGGCGCGGGCGTTCAGCCAGCGCTGGTCCGCCACCGTGATGTTGTCCCCGCCGACCCCGGTGACCTCGGAGAACGCCTTCGGGTACCCCATCACGATCACCCGCGCGGACGGCGCCCGGTCGGTGATCTTCTCCAGCAGGGCGGGCAGGTCCCGGCGCAGCTTCGCCATCCGGCCCGCGATGTCCGCGCCCTGGTCCGTGCAGCTGTGGCTCCACGGCAGGTGCATCACGCAGCCGCCCAGCACCTTGGAGAATCCGATGTCGTTGCCGCCGATGCTGATCGTCACCAGGCTGGTGTCGGCGTTGACGCGGCCGAGCTGCGGCGGCTCGCCGTACCGCCCCTTGAGCACGTCGTTCGTGGTGGCGCCCGAGCACGCCCAGAACGAGGACCCCTTGGCGAACCGGAACGCCGTCGAGACCTCGTGGTAGTACGCCTTGGACGTCCGCCGGCACCGGTTGAGCGGGTTGCGGTCGGCGACCGTCGTCTCCGCGCCGACCCCCGCCGAGTAGGAGTCGCCGAGCGCGACGTACGAGCCGCGCGTCGCCGCCTGGAGCGCCGTGACCTGCTGGGCCTTCGCGACGACGGGGTCGGCGCGCACCGGCGGCTTCGGCCGGGGGCAGCCGCTCCCGAACGTCTTGCACCGCGCGGCCGGCATCGCCACCAGCGGGACCACCGCCAGGGCCAGCAGCCCCACCAGGACGAGGACGGCGAGCCCCCGCTCGCCGAGACGCTCCCGCAGCCGACGCGGCCAGGACCCGGGGGTCATCGTCCTCCTCGCACGACCGGGACGCCGGGAGCCACCCGCCGTCCGCCTTTACGTTGTAGATCTTGAACTGGGACGCGGGCGGGGCGTCGCGCGTTCCCGGAGAACAACTTTACGTGCGGCCGCGCCTCATCCGGTCCCGGGCGGCGGCAGCGGCGCCCACATGACGAGGCGCGGCCCGAGTTCGTGCAGGCCGGCCGCGATCTCCGCGTCCCAGTAGGCCCGGATCCCCGGCCCCCAGCGGTCCTCGGGGAGCTCGGCGAAGCCGTGCCGGGCGTACCAGGGGCCGTTCCACGGGACGTCCCGGAACGTCAGGAGGCTCACTCCCGGGGAGCCCCGCCGGGCGGCGCCGTCCAGCACCGCGCGCAGCAGCCGGGCGCCGATCCCCCGGCCGACGAGGTCGGCGTGCACGGAGATCTGCTCCAGGTGCGTCGCGCCGTCCACCTCCTCGACGGCCGCGAACCCGACCGGCGGGTCCCCGGCGACGAGGAACCCGCCGCCCTTCGCGATCATCTCCTCGGCGATGGTCGGACCGGGCGGGAACACGATCCCGATCGCCCCGAACAGGCGGTCGCCGGAGTCCTCGATCGCCGGCAGCCCGGCCAGGTCGCCGGGACGCGCGGGACGGACGTCGTACTGCATCCCGCGAGCCTAGAACGCCGCACGGGCGGGCGGCCTCTCCTTTTCCGCCGGAAACGGGTCACCCCCGGAAACGGTCGCCACCGGAAAGGGGCGCCCCCGAGGCGTACCGCCGCAGGAACGGCCGGACCACCGGCAGGGTGAGGTCGAGGCGCAGGAACGCGTCCAGGTGACCGCAGCCGGGAAGCTCCGCCAGCGACGCGCCCGGGACGGCCTCGGCGGTGCGGCGGATCTCCGGCAGCCGGTCGTCGCGGTCCCCGGCGAGCAGCAGCACCGGCACGCCCGCCGCGGCCACCGCGGCGGCGACGCCGTCCCGCTGGGAGAGGCCGACGGTCTGCGCGGCCAGCACGTCCGGGTCGATCGCCAGCATCGCGTCGCGCATCCAGCCGGGCACGGTGCTCTGCCTCTCCGCCGCCTCGACGAACGGCTCGGCGCCCTTCTCCCGGCAGAGCGCGGCGACCCGCTCGACCTCCGCGGGTTCGGCGCCGGCCTCGCCGGGGTGGGCGCCGCCGGCGATCAGGCAGGTGAGCCGTTCCGGGTGGCGGGCCAGCAGGTGGAAACCGATGGTGCCGCCCATCGAGGCGCCCCAGAAGGCCGTCCGGCCGATGCCCTCGGCGTCCAGCACGGCGACGATGTCGTCGACCTGCCGCTCGACGCGGTAGGCGGACGCGTCGAGCGGCGCGTCGCTGCCGCCGTGGCCGATCGCGTCGATGAGGACGAGCCGGCGCTCCCCCGCCAGCGCGTCGGCATGGCCGCCGGACCGCCAGGTGCCGCGGTCGCCGAAGGAGCCGTGCAGCAGCACCAGCGGCGGCCCGCTCCCGACGGTCTCCCAGGCGATGCGGCGTCCCTCGCGCACTGTTGTCCGCATGCCCCGATCCTGCGGGATCCGGCCCGTCGAGCGGTACCCGTTTTCCGGCGCCGCCGCAGGTGAGGGCCGGGGACGGCGCGCGGCCGGATCCGGCCGGGCGGCGCTCCCGGGCGCCCGCGCGCTACTTGACGCCGGCCTCCTTCATCTCGCGGAGCTCGCGCTTGAGCTCCTTGATCTCGTCGCGGAGCCGGGCGGCGAGCTCGAACTGCAGGTCGGCGGCCGCCTGGTGCATCTGCTCGGTCATCTGCTCGATGAGGCCCTCCAGCTCCTCGCGGGGGCGGTCGCCGACCAGGTCGGCGGCGTGCCGGCCCACCTCCTTGGTGCGGGACGCGAGGCCGGGGACGGGCGCCTTGCCGCGGCTCTGCTGGCGGCCGGCGCCGCCGATGAGGGTCTCGGTGTCGGCGTCCTCGCGGGCGAGGGAGTCGAGGATGTCGGCGATCCGCTTGCGCAGCGCCGTCGGCTCGATGCCGTGCTCCTCGTTGTAGGCCTGCTGCTTGGCGCGGCGCCGGTTCGTCTCGTCGATCGCGCGCTCCATCGACGGGGTGACGGTGTCGGCGTACATGTGCACCTGCCCGGAGACGTTCCGGGCGGCGCGGCCGATCGTCTGGATGAGGGACGTCTCCGAGCGGAGGAAGCCCTCCTTGTCGGCGTCCAGGATCGAGACGAGGGACACCTCGGGCAGGTCGAGGCCCTCGCGCAGCAGGTTGATGCCGACCAGCACGTCGAACTCGCCGGCGCGCAGCTCGCGCAGCAGCTCGATGCGGCGCAGCGTGTCGACCTCGCTGTGCAGGTAGCGGACCTGGACGCCGAGTTCGAGGAGGTAGTCGGTGAGGTCCTCGGCCATCTTCTTGGTGAGGGTGGTGACGAGGACCCGCTCGTCGCGCTCGGTGCGCAGCCGGATCTCGTGGACGAGGTCGTCGATCTGGCCCTTGGTGGGCTTCACGACGATCTCCGGGTCGATCAGGCCGGTGGGCCGGATGACCTGCTCGACGACGTCGCCCTTGACCCGGTTCATCTCGTAGGGGCCGGGCGTCGCCGACAGGTAGACGGTCTGGCCGATGCGGTCGAGGAACTCCTCCCACTTCAGCGGCCGGTTGTCCATCGCGGACGGGAGCCGGAAGCCGTGCTCGACCAGCATCCGCTTGCGGGACGCGTCGCCCTCGTACATCGCGCCGATCTGCGGGACGGTCTGGTGCGACTCGTCGATGACGAGGAGGAAGTCCTCGGGGAAGTAGTCGAGGAGGGTGTTCGGCGCGGTGCCGGGGCCGCGGCCGTCGATGTGCCGGGAGTAGTTCTCGATGCCGGAGCAGGTGCCGACCTGGCGCATCATCTCGATGTCGTAGGTGGTCCGCATGCGCAGCCGCTGCGCCTCGAGCATCTTGCCCTGCCGCTCCATCTCGGCGAGCGTCACCTCCAACTCGGCCTCGATGTCGCGGATGGCGCGCTCCATGCGCTCGGGCCCGGCGACGTAGTGGGAGGCGGGGAAGACGTACAGCTCCTCGTCCTCGGTGATGACCTCGCCGGTGAGCGGGTGCAGGGTGGCGAGCTTCTCGATCTCGTCGCCGAACATCTCGATCCGGACGGCGAGCTCCTCGTACTGCGGGATGATCTCGATCGTGTCGCCGCGGACCCGGAAGGTGCCGCGGGTGAACGCGAGGTCGTTGCGGGTGTACTGCATGCCGACGAGCTGGCGGAGCAGGTCGTCGCGGTCGATCTCCTGGCCGACGTGCAGCCGGACCATCCGGTCGACGTACTCCTGCGGGGTGCCGAGGCCGTAGATGCAGGACACCGACGCGACGACGACGGTGTCGCGGCGGGTGAGCAGCGAGTTGGTCGCCGAGTGCCGCAGCCGGTCGACCTCGTCGTTGATCGAGGAGTCCTTCTCGATGTAGGTGTCGGTCTGCGGGATGTACGCCTCGGGCTGGTAGTAGTCGTAGTACGACACGAAGTACTCGACGGCGTTGCCGGGCATCATCTCGCGCAGCTCGTTGGCGAACTGCGCGGCCAGCGTCTTGTTCGGCTGCATGACCAGGACGGGCCGCTGGAGCTTCTCGACCAGCCACGCGATCGTGGCGGTCTTGCCGGTGCCGGTGGCGCCGAGCAGCACCGAGTCCTTGTCGCCGCGCGCGACGCGCTCGGCCAGCCCGGCGATCGCCTGCGGCTGGTCGCCCGACGGCGTCATCTCGGTGACGACCTCGAACGGCGCCACGCGGCGCCGCAGGTCCGTGATCGGCCGCATGATCGCCTCTCCCCCTGGTCTTCCTTCGCTTCCCGCCCACTCTATGCAGCAGGTACGACAATCGCGGACCGTCCGATATTTCCGCAGGTCAGGCCGGTGAAACGGTCAGGAGGCGGGCAGTGGCAGGCGGGCGCTGACGGCGTAGCCGCCGCCGCGCGGGCCGGCCTCGAAGCTGCCGCCGAGCGCGGTGACCCGCTCGCGCAGGCCGACCAGGCCGTGCCCGCCGCTCGGCAGGTCGTGCGCGGGCGGCGCGGTGGGCGGGTCGTTGGCGATCTCCACCTCGATCGCCTCGGGGAGCAGCCCGAGGTCGACGCGGGTGTCGGCGGCGCCGGCGTGCTTGTGGACGTTGGTGAGGGCCTCCTGGACGAGCCGGTAGAGCGTCCGTCCCACGGCGGTGGGCATGGGACGTTCCACGCCGCGGACGGACAGGACGACCCGCAGCCCCGCCGCGCCGGACTGGCCGATCAGCTCGCGCACGTGCTGGAGGGTGACGGCCTCCTGCGGGAGCGCCTCCTCGCCCTGCCTCAGGACGCCGATGACGTGCCGCAGCTCTTCCAGGGCCTGCCGGCCCATGTCGCCGATGACGGCGGCGGTCTCGGCGGCCCGTCCGGGGTCGCGGGCGGCGACGGCCTTGAGGGCTCCGGCGTGGACGACCATGACGCTGATCCGGTTGGCGACCACGTCGTGCATCTCGCGGGCGATGCGGGTACGTTCCTCGCCCCGCGCGCGCTCTGCGAGGAGGTGCTGCTCGCGTTCCAGGCGTGCGGTGCGCTCCTGGAGGGACGCCAGGAGCTGCTTGCGCGCCCCCATATAGAGGCCCAGAAGGACGGGCACCGCGGTAAAGGTGGTCCCGAAGATCGCCTGGACGAGGAAGCTGTCGTTGCTCGACGTCGGCGCAGGGAAGGCGAGGCCGACGGCATAGTTCAAGGCCGCGACCGCTAAGACGACCCGGCGGGACGTCGCGTAGGCGGCCAGCGAGTACAGGATGACCAGGACGACGAACGCGCCGCCCCCGGTGACCGCGCTGAACGCCGTCGCGAAGACCGCCAGCGCGACGGGGTGCCGGCGGCGCACGACGATGCTGAGGCCGATGATCACGCTGCACGCCGACGTGACGGTGTGCGGCAGCCAGAAGTGCTGCGGCGAGAACCACAGGAAAAGGCCGTCCAGAACCGCGAAGGACACGGCCAGGGTGACGTCCAGCGCGCGTGAACGCCGCGTCGGCCACGCCGCCGACCACCAGCCCCGGAGGTGCATGCGACGAGCCTATAGGCAGGCCAGGGGACCCGAACCGGGCCCGATCGGCCGGGACCGCCCGTCCTGTCCCCGCCCAGGTGGGGGGCGCCGATGGCGGTTCCGGTGACGGGGGTGTGGCCCGGCGGTGCCCGCGACGCCCCGCCCGCAGGGCTTTCCCGGCGTCCCGGTGCTGTGGTTACGATGACGGCGCCGACTAGGACGGGGATGGCCGCAGACGATGACGCGCTTCGCCACGTGGCTCGGGAAGAACGCCGACGCCTTCATCGCGCTGGTGCTGGCGATCACCGTCGCGGTGCTCGGGCTCGGGGTGAACCTGCCGCACGAGGACGAGATCACCAACAGCGCCGTCCTCGCGGTGATCGGGCTGCTGGCCACCTCGGTGCTGCGCGACCGGGGCCGCCGCATCCCGGTGGAGGCCGAGGTCCGGGACACGCTGCGCGCGTCCTCCGCCACGCTGGACGAGCTGAGCGGCCGGCTGGCGCACATCGAGCAGTTCGAGGGCGTGCTGGCGGGCACCAAGCGGGCGCTGGACGAGACGGCGGTCGTCCGGGTGATCGGCGGCGGGCAGGTCGCGCACGTGCTGGAGGAGGCGCGCCGCGACACCGACCGGTGGTTCTTCAAGGGCGGCACCGGGACCTACATCCGCGCCAAGACGCTGCCCGAGTGCGTGGCGGCCGCCCGCCGGGACCGCCGCACCCTGCTGTTCCGGCTGGAGATCCTCGACCCCACCAACGTGGAGGTCTGCGAGGCGTACGC
The DNA here is from genome assembly GCF_008923365.1 of Actinomadura montaniterrae. GTDB lineage: Bacteria > Actinomycetota > Actinomycetes > Streptosporangiales > Streptosporangiaceae > Spirillospora > Spirillospora montaniterrae. Next base: position 11,851 of record NZ_WBMR01000141.1, on the reverse strand, counting down.
GCGGCACCGGCGCTCGGTGTCGGACGCGCCGGACGCGACGGGCGAGAAGTGGACGCTGGAGCGCACCCGCAAGGAGGCGTACGCGACGCTCCTGGCGGCGTGCTGGCACAAGCAGCGCTTCGGGATGCTCGACATCGACATCGGCCTGGCGCAGACGATGACGACGCTGCGCTACGACCTGGCGTCGACGCGGCTGGTGGTGACCCGCGACGACCCGCGCGGCGAGGCGCTGGTGGTCGACAACGACAAGTTCTACTACAGCTGGGTGAGCGCCGAGCTGCAGATGAGCCTGGACCAGGCGCGCCGGGTCCCGGTGGAGCAGGCGCGGCTGGCGCCGCTGGACGACGAGCCGACCGTCGAGGAGGTCCGCAAGCTCTTCGAGGTGATCGGGATCCAGCTGGCGCCCTCCTACACCGACCGGGACGTCATCGAGATCATCCGCAAGGCGCTGCGCGCGAAGGACCCGTACGAATGACCGGGCCGCGCCGCCGGCCGCCGGGAGGACGTGGCAGGACCGGATGAGGTACGAGGAGATCCAGGGGGACATCCGCGCCGGACGGGCCGCGCGGACGCTGCCGGCGTGGGCCGGGCGGGTCCTGGCGGACGTCGTCGCGGGCCGCTCGCCGGTCGCGGCGGTGCGCCACCCTCTGGGCTTCCTGTGCCTGCCGGTGGAGCGCAGCGGCGATCTCGGCGTGTGCCTGCACATCTGGACGCCGGAGGTGCGGCCCGCCCCGTCGACGACGTCGCCGGTCCACTGCCACAGCTGGGATCTGCTCAGCTTCGTCCTGTACGGGACGGTGCGGAACGTCCGCATGGACGTCCTCGAAGAGCCGGGCGCGGCACCCGGCGCCGCCGCGGCGGAGAGCGCCGGGCAGGTGTTCGAGGTGGTGAGCAGCGGCGACGTGGACGAGCTGCGGGCGACGGGCCGAGCCGTCCGCTACCGTCCCGGCCCTTCGACGACGCACCGCACCGGGGAGTCGTACACGCTGCCCGCGGGGGTGTTCCACAGCACGCTCATCGAGGACGGCCTGGACGCGGCGACGGTGGCGCTGGGGCGGCAGACGCCCGGCGGCGGCGACCTGTCGCTCGGGCCGCTGGACGTCCCGACCCACCGGGTGCGGCGCTCCCGGTCCGCCCCCGGCGACACGGTGCGGGCGCTGCGGCGCTCGGCGCACCGGATCGCGACCGCGCATCCCGGCCCGGCCGGGGTCGCGTCCCTGCCCGAAGACGACCCGCCGTCCTCCGGCCCGCACGGGCGCCGGCACCGCTCGGCCCGCCGGTAGGCGGGCCCCAGACGACTGGAGAGGCACCGATGAGAACCGGAATCCCGTCACCGGCCCTCCCGGTCGATCTCTCGGAGGCCCGCCGGGTCGCGGTCGAGGCCGCGGAGGCGGCGGGGGCGCTGCTGCGGTCCCGGGTGGACGGCCCGGTGGACGTCCGGCCCAAGGGCACGGCCGGGGACGTGGTGACGGAGCTGGACATGGCGGCCGAGTCGCTGATCCTGGAGCGGCTGCGCGCGTCGTACCCGGGGCACCGCATCATCGCGGAGGAGTCCGGGGTCCTGGACGGCGCGCCGGGCGAGGAGATGGTGTGGCTCGTCGATCCTCTGGACGGCACCAACAACGTCGCCATCGGGATGCCGGTGTACGCGGTCGGCCTGGCGTTGTGCGCGCGCGGGGAGCCGGTGCTGGGCGTCGTCCATGACCCGGTGACGGGACGCACCTGGTCGGCGCTGAACGGCGGCGGCGCGCAGGGCCCGGGCGGGGCGCCGCTCACGCTGCCGGAGCGTCCCCGTCCCGGCCGGGAGCGGAACCCGGTGCTGGCGTGGACGCAGGGGCACCAGGTGAGGCCGGGCGACGCCGCGGCGTTCCGGCTGCGCTCGCGGGTGGAGGCCGGGTGCGCGCGGATGCTGCAGCTGTGGGCGCCGCTGGTGGGGTGGGCGATGCTGGCGCGCGGCGACATCGACGGGTTCGTCGGGTACCTGCCGGAGATCGTGGATCTTCCGGCGGGGGCGCTGCTGGCGGCGGAGGCGGGCGCGGAGCTGCGCCGCCTGGACGGGGCGCCGTACGAGCTGGGCATCGACCGGCCGCCAGCGGAGCTGAGCTTCGTCGCGGCGCGCCCGGAGCTGCTCGACCGCCTGCTCGAAACCGCCGCGGAGACCGCCGCGGGGAGCGCCCCGGCGTCCTGACCGGCCCGGTCAGCGGGTCAGCAGCAGCGCCCCGACGGCGGCGGCGCAGCCGAGGACGGCCAGGGCCGCCCCGGTCAGGACGAACTTGCGCATCGGGACCCGGACGTCCCACCGGCGGCACCACTCGAACCACAGGAGCGTCGCGAGCGACCCCCACGGGGTGATGACGGGCCCCACGTTCGTGCCGGCGAGCAGCGAGAGCAGCTGGTCCTTGTTGGCCGCGGGGACGGCGGACTCGCCCGCGACGTAGGCGGGCAGGTTGTTCAGCACGTTCGACAGGCCCGCCCCCGAGAAGGCGGCGCGGAACGCACCCGAGGCGCCGTCGTCGGTGCCGACGAGCGCGCGCATCGCGTCGTCGAGGCCGTAGCGCTCCAGCGTGGGGACGACGAGGAACAGCCCGGTGACGAACACCATCAGCTGCCAGGGGATCAGCGCGGGCCGCAGCGCGGAGCGGTCCCGGACGGCGAACGCGGCGACGGCCACGGCGGCGGCCACGGTGGTCGCTATGCCGAGCTGGATCCCGGTGTGGACGCCCGCAAGGATCGCGCCGATGAACAGCAGGCACGCGATGCCGGTCGTGGAGAACAGCACGCGGTCGCGCACGGGGACGGGTTCGGGCGGGTCGTAGGCGTCCTCGCCGCGCATGCTCCGCCGCCAGTAGAACACCCACAGCAGCACCATGGTGACGGCCAGGACCGCCGTCTGCGGCAGCCACATCCGCACGGCGAACTCGGGGGTCTCCAGGGCGACCCGGTCGGCGGCGAGGAGGTTCGTCAGGTTGGAGACCGGAAGCAGCAGGCTCGCGGTGTTGGCGAGCCACACGGTCGTCATGGCGAGCGGCAAGGCCGCGATCCGCGCGCGCGCCGCGAGCGCCAGCATCACGGGAGTGAGCAGTACCGCCGTCGTGTCGAGGTTGAGGAAGATGGTGTTGACCGACGCGAACGCCACGCACAGCAGGAACAGGGCGGCGTAACGGCCGCGCCCGGCGCGCGCCACCCGCTGCGCGATGGCGTCGAAGACGCCGGCCTCCTTGGTCAGCTCCGCGAGCACGATGATGGCGAACAGGAACAGCAGCAGCGGCGCGATGCGTCCGACGCTGGACCGCGCGGTGTCGGCGGGCAGCGCCCCGGTCGCGACGAAGACGAGGCCGAGCGCGAGGACGCCGATCCGGATCCAGTCGAGAACGCCCAGCGAGCGGGCCGCGCGGCGGGCGATCTCGATCTGGGGCGACACGCGCGCCATGATCCCATAACCGGGCCGGTGCCCCGGCGGCCCACCGCGCCGACGCCCGACGGATCACCGCGCCGTCACCCGACGGATCACCGCGCGTGACTCGACAGATCACCGCGCGTGACTCGACGGATCACCGCGCCGTCACGCGCGCGGGCGCACGCGGCTCACCGGGCCGGTGCGGTGGAGATCGCCGTCCCAGGCGCGATACTGGCGGCATGACTCCCCCCGGCGGCCGTTCGCGGCAGGAGCGTCCCACCGACTTCTTCATCAGCTACTCCCCCGCCGACGAGCGGTGGGCGTCCTGGATCGCCTGGCAGCTGGAGGCGGCCGGGCACCGGACGATGATGCAGGCGTGGGACTTCGTGCCCGGCACAAACTTCATCGACTTCATGGACCGGGGGCTGTCGGAGGCGAAGGCCGTGGTGGCGGTGCTGTCGCGCAACTACCTGCGGTCGCGGTACGGGCGGCTGGAGTGGATGGCCGCCCTGCGGGCCGACCCGGACGACCCGGCCCGCAAGCTCGTCACGGTCCGGATCGAGGACTGCCCGATCGACGGGCTGCTGTCGACGATCACCTACGTGGACCTGGTCGGGATCGAGGACCCCGACGAGGCGCGCGGGCTGCTGATGCGGCGCATCCAGGAGGCGCTGGTCGGCCACGCGCGCCCCTCGGACGGTCCCGGTTTCCCGGGAGGCGGTCCGGGCGCCGGCGGCGGCCCTGCGGCGATCGTGGGCCGCCTCGAAGGCTCCGGGCGGGTGGAGAGCGGCGAGCCGGGACGGCCGGAGCCCGTGGGCGAGCGGCCCGCGCGCCGCGCGCCCGTGGCGGCGCCGGCGTTCCCGTCCGCGAACGGCGGGGAGGAGCGCCGCGAGCGGCTGAGCGTGCTGCACGTGTCCGGGCCGCGGTTCGGCCGGACGCTCGCCGAGCCGGGCGAGCCGACGACGGCGGCGGAGCTGCAGGACCGCATCTGGAGCGACGTGACCCGGCTCGCCGACGCCGGCGTGCCGCGCCCGGACCTGCTGGTCGTGACCGGCAACCTCACCCATTCCGGCAGCCGCAAGGAGTTCGCCGAGGCGCTGTCGTTCCTGACGAGCCTGCGCGCCCTGCTCGGCCTCGAGGCGCAGCGGGTCGTGGTGGTGCCGGGCACGCACGACGTGACGCGGGCGGCGTGCCAGGCGTACTTCTCCAGCTGCGAGGCCGACGACATCGAGCCGCAGCCGCCCTACTGGCCGAAGTGGCGGCACTTCGCGAACCTGTTCAAGGAGTTCTACCAGGGCCTCGACTCGCTGGTCTTCGACAGCGCGCAGCCGTGGACGCTGTTCCCCGTTCCCGACCTGAAGGTCGTGGTGGCCGGGCTCAACTCGACGCTGCCGCAGTCGCACCGCGAGGAGGACCGGTACGGGCGGGTCGGGCAGGCGCAGGCGGCCTGGTTCAACGAGCGGCTCCGCCACTTCGAGGACGAGGGGTGGCTGCGGCTCGGCGCGGTCGAGCACACGCCCATCGCCGGCGAACCCGGCGCGCTGCGCGACCCCGAGACGGTCGAGACGCTGCTGGGCGGCCACGTGAACCTGTTCTTCCAGGGGACCGAGTCCGACTTCGGCGCCGTGCCGCTGCTCGGCTCCGGCGTCCCGTCCGTGCCTGCGCTCGGGCCCGGGCGGCACCAGACCGTCGTGCTGCGGCCCGACGGCCTGGAGCGGTGGATCCCCGAGGACGCCGCCAGGCGCGGCCCCGAGCGCCTCGACGTCGCCTGGTCGAAGACGGCGGGAACGTTCCCGCCCAAGGAGGCGGCGCCGGTGGGCCCGGCCGGTCCCGTCCCCGAGCTCGGCCCCGGCGAGAGCCCGGCCGGTCCCGCCGACCCCGCGCCCGACCCCACGGCCCGGCTGCTGGACCGGCTCACCGAGGCGTGCGAGACCCGGTTCGAGCGCGCGACGATCCGGCGCGTCGTCCCGCCGCCCCGCGAGGACGGCCGCGCCGACCCGCCGCACCTGCTGCTCACCCACCTGGAGGACGGGTTCGTCCGGCAGTACCGGATCGGCGCGCACGTCGGGCAGGTGACCGAGGAGGACGTGGACGCGTTCGCCCGGCACGTCCACGCCGACGGCGCCGACCACGGGTCCGAGCTGGTCTACCTCGGCGCGGCGCCGCCGCGGTCGCTGCGCGAGGACGCGCTGCGCCGCGGCATCCGGGTCCGCAGCCTCACCGAGTTCCAGGGGCTGCTCGACCTGTCGGAGTACGTGTCGGCGCAGACGGCGCGGCTGTCGGCGGGCGGGCTGTACCCGCCGTCGCTGTACGTCCCGCAGCGGTACCGGGAGCTGGACCGGTTCCGCCCGGACGCGCCGTCCGGGCAGGACGGGGCGGACGAGGCGCCGGCGGAGGGCGTCGGCGTCGAGGAGGACGTCGTCGGCGAGATGCTGCGGCTGCTGGCCGCCGACCACGGCCGGTTCCTGCTGCTGCTGGGCGACTTCGGGCGGGGTAAGACGTTCGCGCTGCGCGAGCTGGCCCGCCGCATCCCCGAGGAGCTGCCGCACGTCGTCCCGATCCTCATCGAGCTGCGCGCGCTCGACAAGGCGCACTCGGTGGACGGGCTCGTCGCCGCGCACCTGGCGAACCACGGCGAGGAGCTGATCGACCTCAAGGCGTTCCACTACATGCTGCGGCAGGGCCGCATCGTGCTGCTGTTCGACGGGTTCGACGAGCTGGTCACCCGGGTGACCTACGACCAGGCCGCCGACCACCTCGACACCCTGCTGCAGGCCGCGCAGGACAAGGCGAAGATCGTCGTGGCGAGCCGCACGCAGCACTTCAAGTCGCAGGCGCAGGTGCTGACCGCCCTCGGCGAGAAGGTCGGGGTGCTGCCGCACCGGCGCGTCCTCGGGCTGGAGGAGTTCACCCCCCGGCAGGTCCGCTCGTACCTGGTGAACCGGTACGGCGACGAGGAGACCGCCGACGCCCGCCTCGGCCTGCTGTCGGGCATCGAGGAGCTGCTCGCGCTGACGTCCAACCCGCGCATGCTGAGCTTCATCGCCGACCTCCCCGAGGACCGGCTCCGCGCCGTCGCGCAGGCCCGCACCACGGTCAGCCCCGCCGACCTGTACCACGAGATCCTGTCGTCGTGGCTGGCGTACGAGGCCGAGCGGGTCCGCGGCAGCGGCGGGCCGTCCGGCCTCGCCGTCGACGACATGTGGGAGGCGGTCGGCACCCTCGCGCTGCGGCTGTGGGAGGGCAACGAGCAGTTCCTGCGCCTCGCCGAGCTCGCCGACGTCGCCGACACCCTCACCGGCCTCGCCGACGGGCGCCTGTCGCCGCACCAGGTGACGCACGCGGTCGGCGCCGGCAGCCTGCTCGTCCGCACCGACGAGGGCCTGTTCGGCTTCATCCACGGGTCGGTGATGGAGTGGCTCGTCGCCCGGCACATCGCCGACGGGTTCGCCCGCGGCGCCGCCCCCGCCGCGCTGAGCCGCCGGGCACTGTCCCAGCTCACCGTCGACTTCCTGTGCGACCTCGCCGACACCCGCGCCTGCCAGGACTGGGCCGCCGGCGTCCTCGCCGACCCCGCCGCCGACGACATCGCCCGCGCCAACGCCATCCGCGTCACCACCCGGCTGCGCACCCCCGCCCGCACCGACCTGCGCGGCGCCCGCCTCCAGGGCGAGGACCTGTCCTACCGCGACCTGCACGAGGTCGACCTGACCGGCGCCGACCTCACCGACGCGCAGCTCGTCGGCGCGAACCTGTCGCGCGCGGTGCTGCGGGACGCCTCGCTCGCCGGCGCCCGCCTCGACGAGGCGAAGCTGACCGGCGCGGACCTGCGCGGCGCCGACCTGTCCCGGGCCCGGCTCGCCCGCGCCGACCTGCGCGACGCCGCCGTCGAGGGCAGCCGCTGGACGCGCGCCGCGCTCGTCGACGCCGACCTGCCGGACCGGATCGCGACCGCGCCGGAGCTGCGCGAGGCCGCCATCGCCCCCGGCCGCCCCATCGACATCCAGGTCGCGCCCGCCGCCGTCGGCGTCCCCTACGGCTTCCACTTCCAGACCAGCCGGCTGCCGCAGCCGCTCGCCTACAGCCCCGGCGGGTCCGTCCTCGCCGTCGGCAGCGAGGACGGCGGCGTGCTCGTCTGCGACGCCGTCACCGGCACCCCGCTGCGCACCCTGCAGGGCCACCGCGACCGCGCCTACGCGGTGGCGTTCGACCGCGACGGGAACCTCCTCGCCAGCGGCTCCGCGGACGGCACCGTCCGCCTGTGGGACCTCGCGACCGGACGGTGCGCGCACACCCTCACCGTCCACCCCGAAGGCGTGTGGCCCGTCGTCGTCGGCGGGCACGCGCCCGCCGGCGGCGGCCTCGTGGCGGCCGGCGCCGCCGACGGCACGATCCGGATCTGGGACGCCGCCACCGGCGCGCACCTCCACGACCTGGCCGGGCACACCGCGCCCGTCTACACCGCCGTGTTCGACCCCGCCGGCTCCCTCATGGTCACCGGCGACGCGGGCGGCACCCTGCGCGTCTGGGACCTCGCCACCGGCGCGCTGCGCCGCGAGCTGACCGGCCACCGCGGCGCGGTGTTCCGCGCCGTGTTCCACCCCGGCGGCTCGGTGCTGGCGGCCGGCGACGAGGCCGGCGTCGTCCGGCTCTGGGACATCCGCACCGGCGAGATCCGGCAGGAGCTCCTCGGCCACACCGGCCGCGTCTACGCGATCGCGTTCCACCCCGGCGGCGGCCTCCTCGTCACCGGCGACACCGACGGGTCCGTCCGGCTCTGGGAGGACGGCCGGCACCGCGCCACCCTGTCCGGCCACGGCGGCGGCATCTACCAGGCCGCGTTCAGCCCCGACGGCGGCCGCCTCGCCACCGCCGACAGCGCCGGGTCCGTCCGGCTGTGGGACCCCGAGACGGGCCGGCAGCGCCTCGAGCTCGCCGGGCACCGCGGCGCCGTCTGGCCGTTCGCGTTCCGCCCCGACGGCCGGCAGCTCGCCACCAGCAGCAACGACGGCACCGCCCGGATGTGGGACGCCGAGACCGGCCAGTGCCGCACCGTGCTGCGCGGCCACGGCCGCCGCGTCACCGGCGTCGCGTTCAGCCCCGACGGCGGCCTGCTCGCCTCCAGCGGCAACGACGGCCTCGTCCGGCTGTGGGACCCGCGCACCGGCCGGATGATCCGGGAGTTGCGCGGCGCCGCCGACAACCTCACCTCCGCCGCCTTCAACGACCGCGACTCCCAGCTCGCCACCGCCACCAACGACGGCGGCGTCCACCTGTGGCAGGCCGGCACCGGCACGTTCGAACGCGAGCTGAACGTCGAGACCGACCACGTGTGGGCGCAGGCGTTCGCGCCCGACGGCGACGTCCTCGCCACCGCCAACGACGACGACAGCGTCCGGCTCTGGTACTGGACGAGCGGCCGGGAGATCGTCAACCTCGCCGACCACCGCGGCCGGGTCCGCTCGATCGCGTTCCACCCCGGCGGCGGCGCCGTCGCGACCGGCTGCGACGACGGCGTCGTCCGGCTCTGGGACCCGCACACCGGCGAGCTCGTCCGGGCGCTGCGCGGCCACGCCGACCGCGTCTACCAGGTGGCGTTCGCGCCGTCCGGCGACGTCCTCGCCAGCGCCAGCAACGACGGCACCGTCCGGCTGTGGGACACGGCGTCCGGCGACGCCGTGCACGAGCTGCGCGGCCACGCCGGGCGCCTCTGGACGACCGCGTTCCACCCGTCCGGGACCCTGCTCGCCAGCGCCGGCGACGACCTCGTCGTCCGCCTCTGGGACCCCGCGACCGGCCGGCCGCTGCACACCCTCACCGGCCACACCCGCCGCGTCTGGTCGGCGGCGTTCAGCCCTGACGGGACGCAGCTCGCCACCGCCGGCGACGACGGCGCCGTCATCCTCTGGGACGTGTCCGACCGCACCGCGCCCGCGCGCCGCGCGACCCTCCTCGGCCTCGCCGAGGGCTGGGCCGCGCTCGCCCCCGACGGCCGCTACAAGTGGGAGGGCAACGCCACCGCCGAGTTCTGGTACGCCGTCGGCATGTGCCGCTTCGAACCCGGCGAACTCGACACCTACCTCCGCGAAGTCCGCCAACTCCCCATGGATGCGGCCTTCTGACCACTACAAAAGCCCCCTGGGATTCCCAGGGGGCGGTGCCACGCCTTACGCGAGGCTAGCGGGTCACTCCTTCAGACCGTGCGACCAGACCGGCCAGCACCCCGGCCATCTCCTCCTGACGAGCGGCGATCTTGCCGATCTCGCCCATGACCAGATTCACGGCCGAGCCGAGCTGCCGGTCGAAATGGTCCTTGCTGACCAGGCCCTTCAGGTCGTCCTTGGTGGCCAGGTCGGCAAGGGTGACTTCCGCGAGGGGCTTCGTCGCCATGATGGTGATCGTACCTCTCCTCTGCGCTGGGGGGCCCGCCGGACGGCGGAGCACCAGTCTCCCACGCGCGGCGACCATGCGCGCTCAAACGATCACCGACAGTTAATCATCGGTGATCAGCGGGCGGCGGCGGCCTGGCGGGTGAGGGTTTCCCAGAGGGCGTCCACCTGGGACTTCAGGTCGTCGAGGGTGCCGGAGTTGTCGATGACGTGGGTGGCGACGGCGCGGCGCTGCTCGCGGGTGGCCTGGTTCGCCATCCGGGCGCGGGCGTCCTCCTCGGTCATGCCGCGGCGGGACGTCAGCCGGTCCAGCTGCGTCTCCTCGGGCGCGTCCACGACCACGACGGCGTCGTACATGCCGGCGAGGCCGTTCTCGGCGAGCAGCGGGACGTCGTAGACGACGATCGCGTCGGCGGGGGCGGCGTCCATCAGCTCCTGCATCCGCTCCCCCACCAGCGGGTGGACGATCGCGTTGAGGGCGGCGAGCCGCTCCGGGTCGGCGAACACGATCCGGCCGACCTTCTCGCGGTCCAGGGCGCCGGACGGCAGCAGCACGTCCGCGCCGAACTCGGCGACGACCGCGGCGAGGCCCGGGGTGCCCGGCTCGACCACCTCGCGGGCGATCTTGTCGGCGTCGATGACCACCGCGCCGCGCTCGTCCAGCCGCGCGGACACCTCGCTCTTACCCGACCCGATTCCGCCGGTGAGTCCCACTTTCAGCACGCGCCCACCCTAGCGGGCGCGGGTCTCAGCGGGTTTCGGCGGGGACGAGGGCCTTGCGCATGTGCACCCCCGGCGGGCGCGCGGCCCCCGGCTGGGGGTGGTTCGGGGGGGCGCCGCCCCGCCGGTACAGGCGCAGGTTGCCCTCGCTGAGGTGCCCGGTGAACAGCACGCACGCGTCGGCGCGGCCCGCGACGGCCTCCTCCAGCGCCCGCATCAGCCGCCCGCCGATCCCGCGGCCCTGCAGGTCGGGCGCGACGACGAGCCGCCCGACCAGGCAGGTGTGGTCGCTGAACTGGGCGCGGACGGCGCCGGCGATGCGGCCGCCGAGCACCGCCTTCAGCACCACCGCGTCGCCCTCCAGCACCTTGCGCAGCTGCTCCAGCGACTCGACCAGCGGCGGGATGAACGGGTCGCCGTACAGCTGCGCCTCGCTGACGTAGGCGGCGCGCTGCAGCGTCAGCAGCTCGCCCGCGTCGGCGGGCACCGCCGGCTCGACCGCCGCGGCGCCCGCCGCCGTGTCGTCCATGGTCGCCTCACTTCCCGATCCGGAGCGTCACCGCGACCGGATAGTGGCCGGACGCCCCCGAGCGCGGGACGTCGTAGTCGCTGAACAGCACCCCGTCGGAGCCGAAGACGTAGTCGATGCGGTCGCCGTCCGCCGAGGTCGGGGACGCGTCGCCGCCGAGCGCGGCGTTCCGCAGGTCCGTGCCGTCGGTCATGCCGGACACCTCCGGGCTGTCGGGGCCGGCGCCGAAGTCGCCGCCGATGACGGTGCGGGGCGCGCCGCCCCAGGCGCGCAGCAGCGCCGCGACCTCGCGGGACCGCTCGTCGCTCTGCCCGTCGCCGCCCTGCAGCCGCGTCGACCACACGTCCATGGTGCTCCCGCCGACGGCGAGCCGCGCCCACACGTACCCGCGGATCTGCGACCAGTCGCCCTTCTGCATCCGGCCGGTGCCGGAGCTGCGGACGGGCAGCGAGGTGAGGATCGCGTTGCCGAACTGGCCGTCAGCCGCGGGTCCCCAGATCAGCTTCATGCCGAGCCGCCGCGACAGCCAGACGCCGAGGTCGGCGGTGCCGGACAGCAGCGACCCGCGGCTCGCCTCCTGCAGCAGGACGACCTGGGCGCGCTGCCCCTCGATGGTGCGGGCGACGCCCTCGGGGTCCAGCCGGCCCTTCTGGTTGACGGCGTCCTCGATGTTGTAGCTGAGCAGGCGGACCTGGCCGGGGACGGGACCGGCCTTCGCCGTCCCGTCCGGCGCGGCCACGGTGAAGACCACGGTGCCGAGCAGCAGGACGAGCGCGGCCGCGCCGCCGGCCAGCGCGCGCAGCGGGGCGCGCGCGG
>NZ_WBMR01000140.1 GCF_008923365.1 Actinomadura montaniterrae | reverse complement strand
GGCGGGGGACGCGGCGGCGGACGCGGCGTGCGCCGGCGCCGCCGCGGCGACGACGATCGCGCCGCCGAGCGCGAGGCCCGTGAACCGTTTCATGTCACGCCTCCTCATGCGCCGATGTAGTCGAGGGAGTGGGTCCAGGAGAAGGTGTCGTTGGCGACGTAGTAGTCGTACGACGCCCAGTTGTAGCGGTAGCTCGACGGCCAGGGATTGCCCCAATAGACCATGTCGGAACTGTCGTCGTAGCCGTACAGGACCTCCATGTGCCCGCCGCCGCTCGTCCATTGGATGCGGGCTATCACGGGCCGCCGCGCGTCTATCTCGCGGGTCACGGCCCAGTAGTAGAGGTGGCCGGTCACGTAATTGCCGGGGCTGATCCCGATCTTGCGGAACGCCGTCTGGTCGTTGGCGAGCGTGGCCTGGCTGTTGGGGCAGGACGAATTGACGGAGCGGTCGAAGGCGAGGTTGCAGAACTGGTTCTGGCTGTAGCTCTTGCCCATGTAGGCGGCCACGGTGTTGCCGGACGCGGCCCAGCACCAGTTGGACATCTGCTGGGCCTGCATCGACACGTCGAGCTGCAGGGCGGCCGCGTCGGCGGTGCCGGGCACGGCCGCGAGGGCGAGCGCCAGCGCGCACACGGCGGCGCGCCGGCCGGAACGTACATGCATGGGAGCGAACTCCTCCGGGGGGTGGGATTCGGGGGCCTTCGGACGTCCGCGGAACGTCAGAAGAATGGTCGACCCGCAACAAATCCGAAGCAAGACCCCCGCCGCCGGAGGCATTTCAACGTATACGCGGCTAAAAATTGAACGGCGTTCCCGCCGGGCGGCTCAGTCCCATTCCCAGCGGATGCCGTGCACGCCGGGCCGCACCTCCATCTCGGCCACGTGGACGGCGCGCCAGTCCGACAGCCGCAGCTCCGCCACGTCCGACGCGGGCGTCACGGTGTTCGGCTGCCAGACGCGCAGGCAGCGGGCCGGGAGAGCGTCCGGCTCGAAATGGACGTGCAGCAGGTACATGTGCACGGGGTGGCGGAACCACCGCTGGTAGAAGGTCGCCTCGGGGCCGCCGCGGCTGTAGCCGAACTCGTAGTCGACCATGTAGGTCTCGCCGCGCCGCAGCGGATGCTCGAACAGCAGTTCGGCGGCGGTGACGCCGGCCTCCGGGTCGGTGCGCACCTGGCCGAGGCGGCAGTGGGACGCCCGCCGGATGTCGGGCAGCATCTCCTTCTCGCAGTAGTACACGGCCACGTGCCTGTCGACGCCGTCGGTGCGCGCCTGGAACACGGCCCGCGTGCGCACCGACCGCTCGTCCCGGCCGGCGCCGACGCGGACGGTCTCGTCGCAGCTCAGCCAGCGCAGCTGGCCGTCCACCGGGTTCCGGATCTGGCCGAGCAGCCGGTCGACGCTGGCGTGTACCTGGCTGACGTCGCGGTACGACAGGGCGCCGGGCACGCTGTGGGCCCACCGGCCGCGCGGGCGGCGCGGCCCGAGCAGCGCGGTCAGGGAGCCCGCCGGGACCTCCAGGATCTCTTCGAGCGCCCGCACGGCGGACAGCGACCGGGACCGTTCCGGGCGGCACCGGCCGCGCTGCCAGTTGCTGAGGCTCGCGACGCTGACCTGGATCCCGCGTTCGGCGAGCCTGGCGTGGAGCCGCTCCAGCCCGAGTCCCCGCGCCTGGATCGCCGCGTGCAACGCGCCGTCGAACGAATCCGCCATCGCCGGATCCTCCTGATGAGATGACCCGCCCGACGACTGGAGATCGTCAAGGGCCAGGGGTCACCAGGAACGTACTGACTCCCCGTCCAAGAGTCCAGGAGCCCGCCGGCCCGGGAAGGGCCCTTTGACAATATGCAGGTGTTTGCCTGCATAATGGACGGGTGAATCGGGAAGCGACGGCCATGGACGCCGCCTTCAAGGCGCTGGCCGACCCCACGCGGCGGCTGCTGCTCGACCGGCTGCGCGAGCGCAACGGCCAGACGCTGGGCGAGCTGTGCGAGCGCCTGGAGATGGCGCGCCAGTCGGCGACGCAGCACCTGAACGTGCTCGTCGACGCCGGCCTCGTGACCGTGGTGCGGCGCGGCCGGCAGCGGCTGCACTACCTCAACCCGGCACCGATCCACGAGATCGAACAGCGCTGGATCGCGGAGTTCGACCGGCCGCGGCTGCAAGCGCTCAGCGCCATCCGGAGTCAAGCCGAGGAGTACGCCATGACCGAGACGTCCGTCTCCGTACCGACCTACGTGTACGTCACCTACATCCGCGCGAGCGCCGAGCAGGTATGGCGCGCGCTGACCGACGCCGACCTGACCGCGCGCTACTGGGGGCACGCCAACGTCTCCGACTGGCAGCCGGGCTCGTCCTGGGAGCACCGGCGCACCGACGGCTCAGAGGCCGTCGACGTCGTCGGGCGCGTGGTCGAGGCCGAGCCCCCGACCCGTCTCGTGATCACCTTCGAGGACCGCCCGGACGCCGAACTGGACCGGGAACCGTCGATGGTCACCTTCCTCGTCGAACCGCACCAGGACATCGTCCGGCTGACGGTGACGCACGAGAACCTGCCCAACGAGGAGATGCTGAACGGGATCTCGCAGGGCTGGCCCGCCGTGCTGGCGAACCTCAAGTCCCTGCTCGAGACCGGCGACGTCCTCCCCCAGGCCCCCTGGGAGATGTGACACCCCGTGGACACCACCCGGCTCCGAGCTCGCCGAGACGGAGCTGCCCGGGCATGCGCGGCAGCTTCTGGGGCGGCTTCCCTTGGCCACGGGGCCCTGAGGGGCCCCGGGCCTCGGTGGCGGGCGGTCCTCGACCAAGGCTTTGCCATCGGCGGCAGGTCGGCGGGCCGGCCGCGGGACGCTCCAACCATACGGTTCTGCCAGTCCCGACGTCGCTGGGAGATCGTGTGTCGTCCATCGCGCCCGGCCGCCGGCCCGCCGGCCTGGCCCGCCTCGGCTCGTTCTGCGCGCGCCACCCCCGCTGGGTGCTCGCCGCGTGGCTCGTCCTGCTGGTGGCCGCGCTCGGCGGCCGCAAGGCCGTCGGCCCCGTCTTCAGCGACCAGGTCAGCCTGCCCGGCACCCAGTCCGACACCGGCGCCGGCCTGCTCGCCGCGTCCGACCCGGCCGCCGGCCGCCCGGACGGGCTCGTCGTGTTCCACGTCGGCGCCGGCACCGTGTCGGCGCACCAGCAGGCCGTGGACCAGAGCCTCGGCGACCTGCGTTCGCTGCCGCACGTCGTCGGCGTCTCCACCCCGCTGACCAGCACCGACGGCCGGACGGTGTCCGCCACCGCGACGTTCGACGAGCAGCTGAAGAAGCTCGGCCACGGGTACACGAAGCACCTCGACGACGCGACCGCGCCCGCCCGGGACGCCGGCGTCGGGGTCGGGTACGGCGGGGACTTCACCCAGATCGTCCGGCCGCCCGCCAACGACCTCGCGAGCGAGCTGGCCGGCATCGGCGCCGCGCTGGTCATCCTGCTCATCGCGTTCGCCAGCGTCGGCGCGGCCGTGACCCCGCTGGTCACCGCCCTGGTCGCGGTGGCCGTGGGGACGGGCGTGGTCGGCGTCGTCGCGGGCGTCATCACCTTCGCCACCGCCGCGCCGACCCTGGCGACCATGCTCGGGCTGGGCGTCGGCATCGACTACGCGCTGTTCCTCACCACCCGGTTCCGCCAGGACCTCATCGACGGGCACCCGCCGGTCGAGGCCGCCGGGCGGACCGCGGGCTCCAGCGGCCACGCCATCGCGGTCGCCGCGCTCACCGTCGCGGTGGCGCTGCTCAGCCTGTACGCGAGCGGCCTGCCGTTCATCGGGAAGCTCGGCCTGGCCGCGACGATCGCCGTCCTGATCAGCGCCGCCGCGGCGATGACCCTCGTCCCGGCCGCGCTCGGGCTGGTGGGAAGGCACATCGACCGGCTCTCCGTCCGCGTCCCCGTCGCGGAGACCTCCAGCGGCCACGACGCCTGGCACCGGTACGCCGCGATGATCGAGCACCGCCCGTGGACGTTCCTCGCCGCCGGCCTCGTGCTCCCCGTCGTGTGCGCGGTGCCGGTGTTCTCCATGCGGCTCGGCCATGTCGACGCGGGCGCCGACCCGTCCGGCAGCACCACCCGCCACGCCTACGACTGGATCGCCGGCGCCGGCGGGCCCGGGTTCGGGCCGGGCGCGAACGGCCCGTTCACCGTCGTCGCGGACGTCCGGCACGCGACCGTCCCGGCGAGCCAGGTCGGCACCGATCTCTCGCGCGCGCTCCAGGGCGCGCACGGGGTCGCGTCCGCCACGCAGCCGCAGCCGAGCCCGGACGGCGCGCTCCTCGTCTCCACCGTCACGCCCACCACCGGCCCGCAGACCTCGGCGACGTCCGACCTGTTCCGCACGCTGACCGACCGGACGCTGCCCGACGCGCTGCGCGGCACCGGCGCGAAGGCCTACCTCGCAGGCAGCACGGCCGCCCAGCTCGACTTCCGCGACACCGTCGCGCGGCGCCTGCCGGTCATCATCGGGATCGTGCTGGTCCTGGCGTACCTGCTGCTGATGACCGTCTTCCGCAGCCTGGTGATCCCGCTGAAGGCCGTCGCCCTGAACCTGCTCGCCACCGCCGCGTCGTGGGGCGCGCTCGTCGCGGTGTTCCAGTGGGGGTGGGGGGACGCGGTGCTGGGCCTGCCCGAGGGCGTGCCGATCGAGTCCTACGTGCCGATGATGATGTTCGCGATCGTCTTCGGCCTGTCGATGGACTACGAGATCTTCCTGCTGTCGCGCATGGCGGCCGGGTGGCGCGAGACCCACGACAACACCCGCGCCGTGGCCGGCGGGCTGGCCGTCACCGGCCGGGTCATCTCCAGCGCCGCGCTCATCATGACGGTGGTGTTCCTGTCCTTCACCGCCTCGCCGACCGTCGTGGTGAAGATGCTGGCGCTGGGCCTGGCGTTCAGCGTCATCCTCGACGCCACCGTCATCCGGCTCGTGCTGGTGCCCTCGCTCATGTTCCTGATGGGCGCGTCCAACTGGTGGATGCCGCGCCGCCTGGACCGCGTCCTCCCCCGCCTACACGCCTGACGCCGTCTCGCTTCGCGGGCGGCGGTCCCGGATCGTCCGGGCGACGATGTCGGCGGTCACGCGGAGCGGGCCGGCGTCGTGGCCGGTGCGGCTCAGGATGAGCGCCCCCTCGAACGCCGCGAACACGTAGACGGCCAGGTCCTCGGCGGGTTCGATGCCCTCGGACGCGAAGCGCCGCGCCGTCGCGGCGCGCCAGCCGGCGAACACGTCCGCGCACGCGTGCCGCAGCGGCTCGCTGGTACTGGCCGCCTCCAGCGCTACGGTGGCGATCGGGCAGCCGTCGGCCCATCCCGACGTCTCCAGGGCTTCGGCGCTCAGCCGGAACATGTCGCGGACGGCCTCGTCCGCGCCTACCTCGGCCCTCTCGTAGACGAGGTCGAACAGCCGCTGGTAGCGCGCGCCCGAATGCCCGACCGTCTCGACGCCCAGCTGCTCCTTCCCGCCGGGGAAGAAGTGATAGAGCGAGCCCCACGGCGCCCCCGCCTCCGCAGTGATCTGCTTCAGCCCGGTCGCCGCGTACCCCTGCTCGCGGAACAGCTGCGCCGCCGCCTCCAGCAGCCGCGCCCGCGTGTCGGAACCCATGCGGGCAGCCTAGCCCTTGCTCTCTCTAGATCGATCTATCTAGTATCCGCGGCATGATCCGCACCGCGCGCCACGGCGACCTCCACCTGATCACCCTCGACCGTCCCGGCCGCCGCAACGCCGTCGACGGCCCCATGGCCGAAGCGCTCGCCGACGCCGTCGGCGCCGCCGAACGCGACGACGCGGTCCGCGCCATCGTCCTCACCGGCGCCGGCGGCGCCTTCTGCGCCGGCAACGACCTCAAGGCCATGGCCGCGGGCGACTTCCCCGTGCCCACGGTGGACGGCCCGCCGCCCATGGCGGTCACCCGCACGCCCCCGGCCAAGCCCGTGATCGCGGCCGTCGAGGGCTACTGCTTCGGCGGCGGCTTCGAGCTCGCCCTCTGGGCCGACCTGCGCGTCGCGTCCACCACCGCCGAGTTCGGCACCCTCAACCTGGCCCAGGGCCTGCCCTGCCTGGACGCGGCGACCGTGCGCCTCCCCCGCCTCGTCGGCCAGGGCCGGGCGCTCGACATCCTGCTGACCGCCCGCCGCGTCCCCGCCGAGGAGGCCCACGCCTGCGGCCTCGTCGACCGGCTGACCGGTCCCGGCGAGGCCCTGGAGCGGGCCTTGGAGCTGGCCGCCGCGGTGGCGCGCCTGCCCGTCGAGGCGCGGAACGCCGCCCGGCGCTCCGTCCTGGAGCAGTGGTCCCTGCCGGAGGACGAAGCGGCCCGCAACGAAGCGCGCCTGGCCCTTCGCCCTTGAACGCGCCGCGCGGCCGCGGGACGGGACGTCAGCGCGCCGTCCAGATGGCGATCGCCAGCGCGGCGCGGTCCTCGAAGTCGAGCGGGTCGCGGCCCGTCAGCGCCTGGACCCGCGACAGCCGATGGCGCAGCGTGCTCGGATGCAGCGACAGCGCGCGGGCCGTGGGACCGACCGCGCCGCCCCGGTCCAGGAACACGCGCAGCGTCTCCACCAGCCGGCCGCCGTGCATGTCGTCGTAGTCGGCGAGGGGCCGGGCGATCTGGTCGGCGAACGGGGCGAGCTGCTCCCGGTCCAGCCGGCCGAGCAGCGCCCGGAACGTCGCGAGGCCGGCGGCGTGCACGACGTCGCCGGTGCGGCGCGCCGCGTCCAGCGCGGCCCGCGCCTCCGCCAGCGACCGCGGCAGGTCCGCGAGCGGCCCCGGGCTGCCGATGCCGGCCACGTCCGTCCCGGCGTACTCGTCGCCCGTGATCAGGAGCGCGACGTCGCCGTCCAGGCCGAGGACGCCGGACGCGCCGGCCGCGTCCGGCGCGTCCGCGGCCGGCATCGCGACCGCGACCAGCAGGGCCGGGTCGAGCCCCGCCTCCTCGACCTGCGCGCACAGCGTCTCCGGCGGCGCCAGGCCGTGCTGGATCTCGTACAGGAGCCGGCCGATCTCCTCCCGCTCGTCCCACTCCTCCCGGGTCGACGCGAGCCGCTCGGCGAACCACTCGGTGAACCCGAGGAACGGGATCCCCGCCGGGACCTCGACCAGCGGCAGCCCGAGCCGGTCGCAGTGCCGGCGCAGCGCCTCCGGGACGGCCTCGGTGACGTCGCCGACGCCGTAGCCGATCGCGCCCGCGCGCCCCGCCTTCACCGACGCGGCGAACGCCGCGCACGCGTCCGCGTCCCGCAGGGACGACCCGGCCGTCAGCACGACCTCGTGGCCGCGCAGGTAGGGGGCGGGATCGAGCAGCTCGGTCGAGTGCGCCGACCGGATCGGCCGGTCCAGCCCGGCCGCCCCGGCGACCAGCCGCAGCCGGAAGCGCGGGACCTCCAGGAGGTGCCGGACGGTGAGGCGCGGCATCGCGGGATCGCTGGTCACACCGTCACCATCTCACCCCGGCCCGGCGG
Organism: Actinomadura montaniterrae; assembly: GCF_008923365.1. Lineage (GTDB taxonomy): Bacteria > Actinomycetota > Actinomycetes > Streptosporangiales > Streptosporangiaceae > Spirillospora > Spirillospora montaniterrae. Next base: position 18,034 of record NZ_WBMR01000140.1, on the reverse strand, counting down.
AGTGGACGGGGTGGGCTCCCCGTCGCGGCCCGCGTTCCGGCGAAGGTCACGGCAAGCCCCGCGTCCGGCCGTGCATTCGGCCAAGAAACGGCCATGCCCCTTGCCACCTGGGCTAATGCCGGGTTTGCCTGGGTCTCGGGAGATGGGGAGTGCGCATGCGCGAACGAGTCGCGCTCGTGACCGGGGCGGCCGGCGGGATCGGCGGCGCGATGGTCCGCGAGCTGGCGGGACGCGGCTGGACGACGGCCGCGCTCGACCTGGGCCCGGCCCCGGACGCCGACTACGCGGTCGGGGCCGACGTCGCCGACCCGGGCCAGGTCGCCGCGGTCGTCCGCCGGATCGAGCGGGAGATGGGCCCGATCGAGGCGGCGCTGTGCGCGGCCGGGCACTACGCGATCGTCCCGGTGTCCGACATCGCCTGGGAGGACTGGAACCGCATGCTCCGCGTGCATCTGGGCGGGCTGGTGAACGTGTGCCGGGCGGTGACGCCCGGGATGGCGGAGCGCGGGCACGGCGCCGTCGTCGGCGTGGCGTCGGACCTCGCCCTGGCCGGAGGCGACGCGGAGGCGCACTACGCGGCGGCGAAGGGCGCGGTGATCGGGCTCGTCCGGTCGCTGGCGGCGGAGCTCGCCCCGTCCGGGGTGCGGGTCAACGCGGTCGCGCCGGGCCCGACCGACACGCCGCTGCTGCCGCCCGACTCGCCGTGGCGCCGCCCCGCCTTCGTCCAGGCGCTGCCGACGGGACGGCTCGCGTCCGCGGAGGAGATCGCGCTCGCCGCCGCCTACCTGGTGGAGGACGGGACGTTCTGCGCCGGCGAGATCCTCTCCCCGAACTCCGGGGCGGTGATCTGATGGCCCTCGCGCTGGTCACCGGCGCCGCCGGCGGCCTCGGCTCCGCCGTCGCGCGGCGGCTCGCGTCGTCGGGGCACCTCGTCGCGCTGAACGACCGTCCCGGCCGGCCCGTCGGCGACCTCGCCGCCGAGCTGGACGGCATCGCCGCGCCCGCCGACGTGTCCGACCCCGACGCCGTCCGCGAGATGGTCGAGCACATCGAACGCCGCACCGGCGACCACATCGGGATCCTCGTCGCGAACGCCGCGTACACCACCCTGTCCCCGTTCGCCGAGCACGACCTCGCCGACTGGTGGCGGATCGTCGACGTCAACCTCGGCGGGACGTTCGCGTGCGCGCAGGCCGTCATGCCCGGGATGGTGGAGCGCGGCGGCGGCCGGATGGTCCTCGTCTCCTCCGAATGGGGGGTGACCGGGCGGCCCGACGCGACGGCGCACTCGGCGTCCAAGGCGGGCGTCATCGCGCTCGCCAAGTCGCTCGGCCGCGAGCTCGCCCCGCTGGGCATCGCCGTGAACGCGGTCGCGCCGAACGTGATCGACGCCGGGCTGCTGGAGGTCGACGCGGTGGCCGCGGGCGTCACCGGCGAGGAGATCCGGGCCCGGTACGCGGCGCGGGTGCCGCTCGGCCGGATCGCCGCCACGGAGGAGATCGCGGCGGCGATCGCGTTCCTCGCCGACGACCGGCTGCCCGCGCTCGTCGGCCAGATCCTGCACGTCAACGGCGGTACGACGCGCGCCCGCGCGTGATCCGGGGTCAGCCCGGCGGGGCGCTCGCGCGCGTGATCCGGGTGGTCAGCCCGGGAGCGCCTCGACGGAGCGCCGGACCTGCTCTTCGAGGACGGCCAGCAGGTGCGCCGGAAGGTCGATCAGCGACCGCTCCAGCAGGCCGGGACGGTCGGCGACCGACTCGATGGCCCGCCGGGCCTCGGCCTTGGTGAGCGTCCGCCCGTCCGCCTTCCGGAGCGCGATGAGGCCCTCCCGCCAGCCGTTGCCGATCTTGCCGTGTGCGCGCGCGTGAATGTAGGCGAGGACCCGCTCGGCCGCGTCCGCCGGACGGTCGTTCCGCTCGGCCAGGACGACGGCCATATCTGACGACGGGACACCGCGCAGCATGCGTTCCACCCGGTATCCGGGGCCGGCGAGCCGCCGGAACTCGCGCTGCCCCTCCGCGTCCCGCAGGAACGGCAGGTCATTGCGGCAGACGAGCCCGACGCGGCGCGCGTTCGCGGCCAGCAGCGCCCGGACCGCCGACGCCCCGAACCCCGGAAACAGATTGACCAGCACCGTGCCGTGGCCCTGCAGGTTGCGCGGCAGCGGAGCCGCCATGAACTCGCGCAGCGACACGCGGCGTCCGGCGGCCTTCGCGGGCCAGCCGTCCCCGACCAGCAGCGGGTTCTCGGCCTTCGCGAGCTCGACGATGCGCGCGGCCGCCGCGTCGTCCAGAGCACCGGTGCCCGCCTCCACCGACTGGGCGCCGTGCGTGTACATGGCGGTGCGCGGATCCTCGGCGGCGGCGCGGACGGCCCCGGCGGTCCGCTTCGTGGGACGCAGCACGTACAGGGCCGCCGCGCTGCCGATCGCCTGTGCCCCCACATACCGGTTGAAGCCCGGCAACATCGCCTCATACGCCAGATGCAGCGGATTCAACGCCTTCTGTACGGCGAGCCCGAGCGCCGGCTGCTGCTCCCCATACCCGTACGCGAGCAGCACCCGGCCGTTCCGCTGATCCCCGAGCCCCTCCACGCCCCGGGCGACGAACAACCCGACGCCCTCCGGCGTGTACGGCGGATCGGTGAAGACGACCTGGCACGACTCCCGCAGCGACGCCGGAAGGCCCAGCCGCAGGTCGGCGGCATGGCAGCGGACGTCCCAGCCCCGCCGCGCCGCCTCGGCGTCGATGAACGCCAGCAGCCGCTCGTCGATGTCGGCCACGCTCACCCGCAGGCCCTCCGCACCGCCCGCGACGAACAGGCCGAGCGACGTCAGATCATGGTCGCCGACGCACAGCACGTGCGCGCCGCGCAGGTCGAAGCCGTCCAGCATGAACCGGGCCCGCTTCAGCACCGTCTCCGCGGTCGCCGGCACATGGTCCAGCGCCTGGACGGGCGGCGGCGCCGCCGTGACCAGCGCGTCCATCGCCTCCAGCGCCACGGGATCGCGCCGGGCCCGCTCCGTCCACGGATCCGGGATCTCCACCGGCTCGCCGAAGATGTCGTCGTATTCACCGACATACCGCTTCGCGATCCGCCGCCCGTCCCCCTCGGCCTCCAGATGCGGCCCGAGCGCCCGGAACACCGCCTCCACCGTCCGCCGCGACGAACCCGTCCGCGCCACGACCTCCTCGACCGTGAGGAACCCGCCGCCGGCGAGCAGCCGCCCGATCCGGTCGACGCGCCGCGCGTCGATCCCGAACCCGGCCCGCACCTCGCGGACCGCCGAACGCACCGAGTCGCCATCTGTCATGTGCCGGCCTGATCCGTTCCAACGGGGACGAGTGCGAACCGATCCTATGCAGGATCGGCGTGGCAGGATCGAGCCATGCCGATCGACCAGCACCTGCTCGCCGCGTTCCTGCTGACCTCGGTCATCGCGATGCTCGTCCCCGGCCCCGACATGCTCTTCATCCTCGGCTGCGGCATGCGCGGCGGCCCCCGCGCCGGCCTCCTCGCCACCGCCGGCGTCGCGACCAGCGAGGCCGTCCACGTCGCCGTCGCCGCCGCGGGCCTCACCGCCCTCTTCGCCGCCGTCCCGATCGCGTTCACGGCCGTCCGCCTCGCCGGCGCCGCCTACCTCGTCCTGCTGGGCGTCCAGACCATCCGGCACCGGAACGACCAGGACGACGCCCCCGCCGCCCCGCCGTCGAACCGCCGCGCCTACCTCAACGGCCTGGTGACCAACCTGCTGAACCCCAAAATGGTCACCTTCACCATCGCGTTCCTCCCCCAGTTCATCGACCCGGGAATGGGCCGGGTCTGGCTCCAGTTCGCCTTCCTCGGCGCCATCCTGATCGCCCTCGAATTCCTCGTCGACGGCACCGTCGGCGTCCTCGCCGGCCGCATCGGCGAATGGCTCCGCCGCCGCCGCACCGCCCGCCGCCGCCTCGACGTCGTGACCGGCTCCCTCTTCATCGGCCTCGGCCTCCGCCTCGCCGCCAAGCCCTGACCCAAGATCCGGATGCCCGAATAAGATCACCCCGCCGCTCCGAATTGCCCGATCCCTGACACCCGGTCAAGCCGTGTGACAGAGTCGACGGGCGCGTCCGCGCCGCCAGAAGACGGGAGCCGGAGGGGGAACCGAAATGCCGCCCGTGGATCCGAGGTCCGTCCCGCCCGGCGCCTACGGCACCTGGCCCGGCCTCAACCAGACCGGCGAACTCCGCGTCGACCGCACCCGCCTCAGAGCCATCGCCCAACGCCTCGAATCCGACCTCGAAGAACTCCTAGAAGCCACCAAGGACCTCCAGCGCGCGGTCGGCACCCCCGACACCGCCTACGGCACCTGGGACGCGGCGAGGGCGCTCGTCCCCAGCATCAGACGAGGTCATTCGGTACTGGCCGACCAGCACAGCGCCTTCCTCTTCGAGGCACTGAGGACCATCAAGCTGCTCCGCCGCACCGCCCAGACGTACGACGACGCCGAGGCGGAACTCGAACGACGCATCGCCGCCGTCCAAAGGCAACTTCAGCAAACCCAGACCGATTCCGGTTCGCCGCGCAAGCCTTCGCCTCCGACGGCTCCACCGCGCTCCGGCCCCGGGTCGTTGAAGTGAGGAAGCACGAATGACGGACGAGCACACGTTTCCCATGCGCGAGAGCGCCCCGACCGGGTCACCGACGAGCTATGACCGCGAGAGCATCGAGGAACTGCTGAAGTCCAGCGAGCCCGGTGAGGTAACGGAATCAGGGCATGCCTACCTCAGACTCTCTCAGGCCTATCAGCGGATCACCCAGCGGCTCGCCCAGGTGGGCCACGACCTGAACGAGGCCTGGTCAGGCACGGACGCGGCGGCCGCCCAGGAGCAGATGCGCGATCTCTGGGCGTCGAGTCACACCATCAGTGCCACAGCACGCGATTTCGGTACCGCCATCGAACGCCACGGCTCGGAATACCTGGCCTGGTACAAGAACAGCATGCCGCAGCCGAAGACCGAAGCCGAAGCACGTTCCTGGATGCAGGGCGCCAACGAACGCATCACCCAGACATGGACATCGCTTCCACCGGACATCTCGACGCAGCTGCCGAATAACCTCATCATGCATGGCGCGCCGATTGCCCCTGGCGGGTCGGGAGGCGGGGCGGTTTCCGGAATACCGGTCGGCCAAGGCGGCTCAACTGGTTCCGGCGGCGCAAGCGAGCTTTCTTCCAGCCATACTCCGACCAGCGTGCCAGGGGGAACCGGTCCAGGAATCGGAGCGCCTCCAAGCACATCGCCACACTCTGGCGGTGCGACTCTGGTGCCGTCTCCCGGCATCGGATCATCGAATGACGGGCAACCACACGTCCCGAAGAGCGCCTCGGGTGGTGGCGAGGCTGGCGACGGGGGTACGGATCTGTCAGGCGTCCTCCCCACCACGAACGATGGCGTCGGCGAAAGCAACCCGTCGCCCTCGGCACGGCCTGCGTCCCCCTCGGTCCCACCGCTCGACCCGAACACGGCCGCGCCCGGGCTCGTCGAACCGGGCAGCCCCGGCCTCGGTCTCCCTGGCGCCAGTGCGTTCGGCCAGCCCGGACGCCCTGGGCTTGGTCTCCCGGGTCGCACGGCGCTCGGCCTCACGGGCAGCAGGGCGGGCTTCCCTCAGAGCCTTCCCGATTCCGGGACCGGAGGATTGGACCGGAACGGCGTCATCGGCCGGAACCGGCTGGGACCGCCGCCTCCTTTGGAGGCCGGCGCTCCCGCAGAAGTCCCGGCGCCGCGCACCGGCCCTATGGCCATGAGCCCGATGACCGGAGCGGGCGGCTCCCCCCGTGGCGAGCGGGAACGCGAACGCAGTTCCTGGCTGCGCGAAGACCCCGAGGTCTGGGAGGAGAACATGCAGGTGGCCCCCAGCGTGCTCGGCTCCGAGCCCGGTCGTCCCCAAAGCAGGCAGGGCGAGTGAACGGAGACGAACCACGGCCGAAGGCATGGTGGCGGATTTCTCGAGGGCGGCATGTGAGCATCCCACACCGCCTCATAGCAGTTGCGGGAGCATTGGGCCTGATCGCGCTCAGCGCTCACCCTGCCTCGGCGGAGCCGCGTCCACGCAAGGACGAGTGGTGGTTTCCGGCTTGGGAAATCGAGAACGCCGTGTGGCCTCTTTCAAAAGGCGCAGGAATCACGGTCGGCGTCCTCGACTCGGGCGTCAACCCCCATCTCCCCGAACTGGCCGGGGTGGTCCTCAAGGGTGCCGACACCGCCGGCGGTAAGAGCAACGGCCGCAAGGACCTCGATGTGAAGGAAGACGGCCATGGCACCACGATGGCCATCATGATCGCCGGTCAGGGCGGCGGAAGCAGTGGCTTTGTGGGCATAGCCCCCGAAGCCAAAATCCTTCCGGTGCACGTGATGTCGATCGACGTCCTCGGCCCCGACCGCGTCGACAGCGACAAGGCGATCGCCGACGGTATCCGTTTCGCCGTCGGCAAAGGCGCCAAGGTGCTGAATCTGTCCTTCGGCGCCGGAGCACCGGGCACACCGGATCAATGTTCGCGCGAAGTCCGCGACGCGGTGACTTACGCGATACAGCATGACGTCGTCACCGTCGCCGCCGCCGGCGATACGGGGAACACGAACAATTTCGCCGAGGCCCCTGCGTCCTGCCCCGGCGTCCTGGCGGTCGGCGGCGTCGACTCGGACCTGCGGCCGTGGAAAGGCACCCAGCGGCAGCCCTATGTCGCCGTCGCGGCTCCGGCGAGCGGCTCAGTAGCGATCGGCAAGACGGGCACGGTCTATTCGGATGCGCAAGGAACCAGTGCGTCGGCGGCGTTGGTCTCGGGGGCGGTGGCGTTGGTACGGGCCCACAACCCGCAGATGTCTGGGCGGACGGTCGTCCAGCGGCTGGTCGCCACGGCATTGCCGGTCAGCAAGCCCGTCCCTGACAAGGCGACCGGCTACGGCGCCATCCGCATCGCGCGCGCCATCGACCCCGCCAAGTACCCGGTGCCGGCCGACGCACCCAACCCCGTCTACGACAGGTTCGACCAATCACAACGGGCGGCGCACAAAGCGATGGCTGCCACAGCAACCCCCGCCTCCGAAACCCACCGGTCGGGCAGCAGCAGCATCTCTCCTGCCATCTACGCCGCCCTCGTCGGCCTGGCAGCAGTCCTGATCGGATGCCTCGCCTTCCTCTGGCTTCGCCACCACCGGCTGAGTGGCGCCAAACGAAACGGGACCAAGGGCAGCCTCACTTGAGGACCCGCGTGATGGCTCCCCACCGTGCCGTTGCCGCGGGTTTGGCCTTGGCTCTGATCGGGGCCGTCGCGTCGCCTGCTTCGGCGGAGCTTCAGCCTCGTAAGGACGAGTGGTGGTTCTCCGCCTGGGACGTCCAGAACTCCGTCTGGCCGCTGACAAAGGGCTCCGGCGTCACTGTCGCCGTTCTCGACAGCGGAGTGGACGCAGGGATCCCAGAACTCTCCGGTGCCGTTCTCAAAGGGGCGGACACGGCCGGTGGGAAGACCGACGGCCGCAAGGACATGGACATCTTCGAAGACGGTCATGGGACCTCGATGGCCGTCATGATCGCCGGCCGGGGAGGCGGGAACAGCGGCTACGTCGGGGTCGCTCCAGAGGCCGAGATTCTCCCAGTCCATGTGGCGACCGGGGACGTGCCGGGCTCCCCCGTGGGCATCACCCCGGCCCTCACCAACGGCATTCGTTTCGCCGTGGACAAGGGCGCCAAGGTGATCAACCTGTCCATCGGGGCCGGAGCGGACGGCATCCCTCACCAATGTCCAGATAAGCTCCTGGACGCCATCGGATACGCGATAAAGAAGGACGTCGTTATCGTTGCCAGCGCGGGCAACAGCGGCAGAACGATAAACTCCCCAGAGGCTCCCGGTTCCTGCCCGGGGGTCGTCGCCGTGGGTGGCATTGACTCCGATCTGCGTCCCTGGGCGAAGACCCAACGCCAGCCCTACGTCGCCCTCGCGGCTCCTGCGAGCGGGTCGGTGTTCGTCGGGCGAGGCGACAAGGTCTACAGCCGCGCGGCGGGGACCAGTGCGTCGGCGGCGTTGGTTTCGGGGGCGGTGGCGTTGGTTCGGGCTCGTAATCCGCATATGTCCGGGCGGACGGTTGTTCAGCGGCTTCTTGCTACGGCGCTGCCGATCAACAAGCCTGTTCCGGATGAGGCGACCGGGTACGGGGCCATTCGCATTGCGCGGGCTATGGATCCCGCGAGATACCCCGTCCCGGCCGATGCGCCCAATCCCGTCTACGAGAGGTTCGATCGAGTGCAGGGGGCGGCGAAGGATGTGAACGTCGTTCCAACGGCGGAAGCACGCAAGGTGGGTGGTGGGCCCTCGGCCTTCGTCTACGTCGCCGTGGGTGGGGTGGTCGTGCTTCTCGTCGGCGGTCTCGCCTTCGTCTGGTTTCGTAGCCGGCGCCCGTCTCTGCGGTAGGGGACGTCAGAGGAGGTTGTGGCGGGTTAGGTAGGGGGCTGTGGAGTCGGGGGTGCCGGTGTGGGCTCGGTAGCCGTCGGGGCGGACGAGGACGAGGGTCGGGCCGGTGATGTCGTAGGCGGCTTCCGCTTCGGGGTTGGCGGTGATCTCGACGGTGCGGACGGCGGGGCCGCAGGTGGGCGGTGGGGTGTTGAAGGCGAGCAGGGTGAAGTGGGGGCCGCGGAAGGCGTCGAAGAGGGTGGTGGTTCCGTCCGCGAGGCGGGCGTTCGGGGCGCGGGTGCCGCCCGCGGGGCCGGACGAGAGGGGGCTGTCGGGGTAGGCGAGCAGGAGCTGCTGGGTCTCCTCGCCGCGCTTGTAGGCGTCGGCCTGGCCTTCGGCGGCCTTCTGGTAGAGGGCGGTGCTGATGCCGAGGACGCCGGCGGCGACGGGGAGCCGTTCCTCCTCGTAGGTGTCGAGGAGGAACGGGGAACCGGCGGCGAGCTTCCAGCCGAGGTTGTAGGCGTCCTGGACGCCGGTGTTGAGGCCCTGGCCGCCGGCGGGCGAGTGGACGTGGGCGGCGTCGCCGGCGAGGAAGACGCGCCCGGCGCGGAACCGTTCGGCCATCCGGATGTTGACGCGGTAGACCGACGCCCAGCCGAGGCCGGTGAGGCGGATGTCGTCGCGGCCGGTGCCGTCGGCGAGGTGCTTCTGGTAGGTGGCGAGGGTGAGGTCGGGGTCGTCGCCGGGGGCGAGGGCGGCGGTGAACTGGAAGTCGGACGTGCCGGGCAGCGGGCACAGGCCGACGCCGGGGGTGCGGGTCTCCAGGTCGGCCCACATGTGCCAGTGGTCGCGGTCGACGTCGGGGGTCCGGACGTCGCCGATGAGCATGCGTTCCTCGTCGCGGGTCTCGCCCAGGAAGGGGATGCCGAGGGTCTTGCGGACGGTGCTGCGGCCGCCGTCGGCGCCGACGAGGTAGGCGGCGCGGACGGTCGTGCCGTCGGTCAGGACGGCGGTGACGCCGTCGTCGTCCTGCGTGAAGGAGGCGAGGCCGACGGGGTCGACGTGGCCGCCGAGGGCGGTGAGGCGGTCGCGGAGGATCTCCTCGGTGCGCCACTGCGGCACCATCAGGACGTTCGGGTACGGGACGGCGGGCGTCGGCGGGACGGGCTCGTGCATGCGGCCCTCCCAGACGACGTCGGCGCCCGCGTAGGCGCGCAGCGGCGGGTAGGGGGCGCCGGCGGTAAGGATCTCGTCGATGACGCCGAGGTCGTCGAACACCTCGAGGGTGCGGGGCTGGAGGCCCTTGCCGCGCGACCCGGACGGGTGGCCGGGGTCGAGGATGCGGTGCGGGACGCCGCGGCGGGCGAGGTCGATGGCGAGGGTGAGGCCGGTCGGGCCGGCTCCGGCGATGAGGATCATGCGAGCCAGCGTCGGTGGAAGCCCTGGCAGATCGCTGGCAGGCCGCTGGCAGCGGCCGTCAGTCGCGCTCGTAGCGGTAGCCGCGGCCCCGCAGGGTGGTGATGCTGCCGGGGTCGGCGCCCTGCTGGGCGAGCTTGCGGCGCAGCGCGGAGATGTGCACGTCGAGGGTCTTGGTGGGGCCGAACCAGTTGGTGTCCCAGACCTGGTCGATGAGGTCCTCGCGGGTGACGACCTCGCCGGCGGACTGCACCAGCCGGGCGAGCAGGTCGAACTCCTTGGGGCGCAGCGCGATCTCGGTGCCGGCGTAGCTGGCGCGGCGGGCGGCGAGGTCGAGGCTGAGGCGGCCGGCGGTGACGAACCGCTCGTCGGACCGTCCGGCGCTGCTGCGGCGCAGGTGGGCGCGGAGCCGGGCCATCAGCTCGGTGAGCCGGAACGGCTTGGTCAGGTAGTCGTCGGCGCCCGCGTCGAGCGCGACGACGACCTCGAACTCCTGGGTGCGGGCGGTGAGCACGACGATCACCGCGTCGCGCAGCACGGTGCGGAGCCGCCGGCAGAGGGTGACGCCCTCGATGTCGGGGAGCCCGAGGTCCAGCAGGATGAGGTCGGGGGCGCGGCGGGCGGCGCTGTCGAGGGCGTCGCCGCCGGTGGCGGCCCAGTCGGCCTCGTAGCCGTGCGCGGCGAGGGCCTCGGCGAGCTCGCTGCCGATGGCCTCGTCGTCCTCCACGACGAGCACATAGGGTCCGGCCATGGTCCCGATGTTACGGACGGGGGCGGTCACGTGCGGGCCGGGACGCCGGCCGTCCGCGCGCCGGGCCGCGAGGCCGGGCAGAACGAGCCGCGGGTGGTGGCGGTGACGACGTCGGTGACGGCGTCGACGACCTTTCCGAGCCGTGAGCCGGGCTCGGACGCGCAGTCCCGGTGGACGCGGACCGCGTGGCCGAGCCCGACACCGGCCAGCGCCGTGACGATCAGTACGCCGATGAGCAGCCTGCGCATGATCGTGCCTCCCCCTCTCGACGCCGGCGTCAGGACGCAACCTAGTCCGGGGCGCATCAGCGGCGGCTGTGCGGTGGGTTAGGGCGTCGCTTACCTTGCCGCGGCGCGGGCGCGGGGCGCGTCCGGCACGTCCCGGCTGCGGTTATCCTCCGGGCGGGAGGCGAGTGTGGACGCGGTTCCGAGGACGGCGCCGCTGCGGCGCAGGCTGCTGGTCACCATCGCGGGGATCACCGCGGTGGCGGTGCTGCTGCTGATCGTCCCGCTGGCGGTGGCGGTGCAGCGGCTGTACCGCAGCGAGGCGCAGACGAAGCTGGAGCGGGACGCGACGCGGGTCGCGGCGACGGCGCCGGACGACGAGGCGCGGCATCCGCGTCCGATCGAGCTGCCGGAGGGGCTGAACGAGCGGCTGCGGGTCGGGATCTACGGGATCGACGGGCGCCGGCTGACCGGGGAGGGCCCGCCGTACTCGCGGGCGGCGGCGCAGGCGAGCGACGGGCGGCTGCACCAGCGCGACGAGCACGGCCGGCTGGTGGTGACGGCGCCGATCCCCTCGGACGAGGGGGTGACGTCGGCGGCGCGGGTGAGCATGCCGGAGCGGGCCGTCGCGCGGCGGATCGAGCGGGCGTGGTGGGTGATGGCGGCGTTCGCGCTGCTGATCGTCGGGCTGGCGGTGTTCGTGGCGCGGTACCAGTCGCGGCGGCTGGCGCGCCCGCTGGAGCGGCTGACGCTGGCGGCGCAGGCGCTCGGGGACGGCGACTTCACCGTCCGGGCGCAGTCGTCGGGGGTGCTGGAGGCGGACGAGGCGGGCCGGGCGCTGGAGGTGACGGCGCGGCGGCTCGGGTCGATGCTGGACCGGGAGCGGGCGTTCAGCGCGGACGTGTCGCACCAGCTGCGGACGCCGCTGACGGGGCTGCTGCTGGGGCTGGAGTCGGCGCTGGAGCGGCCGGGCGCGGACCTGGCGGCGGCGGTGCGGACGGCGGTGCGGCGCGGGGAGCATCTGCGCGACATCATCGACGACCTGCTGAGCCTGGCGCGGGACGCGGGCCCGAACCGGGAGCGGCTGGACGTGCCGGGGATGCTGGAGGAGCTGCGGCGGCGGCCGCCCGCCGGTCGCCCGCTGGAGGTGGCGGCGCGGGGTCCGCTGCCGGAGGTGCACGCGTCGGCGTCGGCGGTGCGGCAGATCCTCGGGGTGCTGCTGGACAACGCGCAGGTGCACGGCGCGGGGCGGGTGACCGTGGAGGCGAGCGACATCGGCGGCGGCCTGGCGATCGACGTGTCGGACGAGGGTCCGGGCGTCACCGAGACCGAGGACATCTTCGCGCGGCGGCACTCCGGCGGCGACGGCGACGGCGGGCGGGACGGCGGGCATGGGATCGGGCTGGCGCTGGCGCGCGCGCTGGCCGAGGCGGAGGGCGGGCGGCTGGTGCTGCGCCGCCCGTCCCCGCCGATCTTCACGCTGCTGCTGCCGGCGTCCGAGCCGCCGTCCGAGCCGCCGTCCGACGAGGGCGCGTGACCCGGCGCCCGGCGCGCGTCACTCGGCCTTGAGGCGGGCGCCGAACCAGCGGAGTGTGGCGGGCACCATCCGGCGGAACGTGCGGTAGTTGTGCCCGCCGGACGGCAGGAACAGGCTGTCGGCCTTCATAGGCGGGCGGATCCCGGCGAGGAACCGCTCGTTCTCCGGGAAGGTCTTCTCCCCCACCCGGCAGGACGCGACGAGCAGCGAGATCGGCGGGGCGGGCAGGTGCTTCTCGCGCCACAGCAGGTTGCTCTCGTTCTGCAGGTTCTTGTTGCCGTCGAACAGCTTGCCGGTGGTGAGGTCCTGGATCGTGGAGAAGTACCCGGACAGCGACGCCGCCGCCGAGTACCGGTCCGGATGCTTCATCGCGATCTTGGTGGCGCAGAACCCGCCGGTGGAGTCGCCCATGATGCCCCAGCCGGTGCGGCCGGCGGCGACCCGGTAGTGGGCCTCCATCGCGAGCGGCACGTCGGTGGCGAAGAAGCTCTCGACCTGCGGGCCGCCGGGCACGTCCGCGCACTCGGTGTCGCGCGGCGGCGCCTCCGTCGGCCGCATCAGCACGTAGATCGCGGGCGGCACCCCGGCCCGCTCCCCCTGCCGGACGAGGTCGGGGAAGCGCATCGTGTGCAGCAGCGCGGTCGGGTGCCCCGGGTAGCCGGTCAGGACGATCACCACCGGGAACCGCGTCTTCGCGTACGCGGGCTGGTAGTACTGCGGCGGGAGCAGGACGAACGTCTCGGCGCTCAGGCCCGTCGCCTGGCCCTGGAAACGGTATTCCTCGGTCGCCCCGGACACGGCCGGATCGCGTTTCGCGGCGGCGCCGCCGATCCTTTTGATCGTCGCGGTGTCGATCTGCTTCACCGGGCCGCCGGCCTTCGCCATGACGTGCTTGATCTTCGCGGGCGCCGCGTTGGTGGCGAACAGGTCGTCCCAGCCGGAGTAGAACTCGAAGTGCGCGTTGACCGCGACGAGAACGGCGAGGAGCGTGATCGCCTGGGTGCCGATGAGGAGGCCGATCCTGGCGGCGACGGTGCCGGGTCCCGAGCGCGCGCCGCGCGGCCACCACCACACGGTGAACGCGAACAGGACCGCCACCACCAGGAACAGCAGCGTGATGAATCCGCCTCCGGTGAGTCCCATGCCCTCCCCCTAAGGCAGTCCGGTCTTCGTCCGACCGTCAAGTTAGCCGCCACCGCATCAGCCGCATGACAACGCCGGGTTAGCTCCGCGTTAACCCGCCCGCGGGCGGCTCGAATGGAATGCGGCCCGATCTTGACAGGAGGTATATGGGGAATTTATTTCGCGCTGCTATGATGGCGTTATCGCCGAATAGGCTGCCTTTCCCGAACATCCGGCTCACCGAGCCCGGCCTCCGCCGAGCGGGGCCGGCAGGAAAGGCAGGCCATGGACGAAGGACGGCCCAGCAGCACCGCGCTGTCGGCCGCGGCGGCCCGCGCCGCGCACCCGCTGGTGGACGAGCGGCCCCTCATCTTCACCGATCCGCTGGCCGGGCGGCTGCTCGGCGGGCTGGCCGACGAGATGATCGCCTACCACCGCGGCAACGGTGGGCACATCATCCTCGCGGGCACCCGCACGATCACCACCGTCCGCAGCCGCTACGCCGAGGCGCGCACCGGCGCGTTCGGCCAGTACGCGGTCCTCGGCGCGGGACTCGACACCTACGCGTTCCGCGCGCCCGCCGGAAAACGCGTTTTCGAGGTCGACCATCCGGCGACGCAGGAGTGGAAGAAGGGCCTTCTGGACGCCGCCGGAATTCCGATCCCGGGGAACGCCGCGCTCGTTCCGGTCGATTTCGAGGAGCCGGGCGGGCCCGTCCGGCGGCTCGCCGCCGCCGGGTTCGACACGACGCGCCCGGCGCTGGTGAGCTGGCTCGGCGTCAGCTACTTCCTCACCCGCGACGCGATCGCGGGCACGCTCGCGGAGATCGGCCGCCTCGCGCCCGGAACCGAGCTGGTCATGGACTACGCGCTGCCGCCCGGCCTGCGGGACGCCGAGGGCGACGCCTACGCCGAGATCGCCGCGCGGGTCACCCGGGACGCGGGCGAGCCGTCCCGGTCCCGGTTCGCGCCGGACGAGGTGAACGCGCTGCTCGCGGAGCACGGCCTGGACGTCGTCGAGAACGTCACCCTGGAGCGGGCCGTCCCGCCGGAGGCGTGGCGGCGCACCGACGCCCTCCGCCCCTTCGACTACTTCCGCCTCCTCCGCGCCGTCGTCCGCTGAGCCGCGGCGAGCCGTCGTCATCCGCCGAGCCGCGGCGAGCCGTCGTCTGCCCGGCGTGACGGCGCAGCTCGCCGCGCGTCAGCGCTGGGCGGGGCCGTGGAGGCGGACGGCGCTCAGGGCGAGCGCGATCTCCACCAGGTCGCGGGGGTGGGCGAGCGTGCGGCCGGTGAGCTGCTCGATCTTGCGGAGCCGGTTGAGGACGGTGTTGCGGTGGCAGAACAGCCGGTCGGCGGCGCGGGCGGCGGAGCCGTCGCAGTCCAGCCAGGCGGCGAGGGTCGCGAGCAGCACGTCCCGGAACGCGGGGTCGACGCCGCCGAGGCCGCCGAGCGCGACGTCGCCGAGCCGGCCCGCCAGCCGCGGCTGGGACAGCACCAGCGCGTCGGGCAGGCGCCGGTCGAGGCGGACGACCTGGGAGCCGGGGCCGCGGCAGGTCCGCAGCGCCAGCTCGGCGAGCCAGCGCGCGCCGCCGAGCTCGGCGAGGGTGTGCACGACGGGGCTGACGCCGGCGTGCGACCGGGCGTAGGGGCGGACGGCGGCGACGAGGTCGTCCAGCTCCGCCGTGCCGAGCGCGACCAGCGCGACCTGCGCGTCGGCGCGCAGCCGCCAGATGAACCGCATCCCGCCGATGTCGCCGGGGCGCCGGTCCCGGCCGCCGGGGAACTCCGCGGAGAGCTCGCCGTCGAAGCCGCCCGCGAACCCGCCCTCGGCGCCCAGCATCACCACGGCGTACCGGCCCGCCGCCGGCAGCCCGAGGACGGACGCGGCGGTGGCGAGCAGCCCGCCGTCCGCGCCCTGCCCGTCCAGCAGCGCGTCGACGATCGCCTGGACGCGCTCCTCGCTGCGCCGCGCCAGCGACAGTTCGGTCTGGTGGTAGGCGGCGGCGGCCGCGCCGGACTGCTCGTCGATGGTGTCCCAGGTGCGGGTCGCCTGCCGGACGAGCGCGGGCACGTTGCCGGGGTCGTGCCGCCCGACGACCTCGACGACGGCCTCCCAGAACACCCGCCCGGCGAGCCGGTAGGAGCGCAGCAGCTGGTCGAGCGGCTGGCCCTGGTGCGCGCGGCGCCGCCCGAGCCGGCGCGCCCAGTCCAGGTCGGCGCGGCCCCGGCCGGGTTCGAGGATCGCCTCGAACCCGTACCCGAGGCCGGCCCGGCAGACCTCCCCGAGGTCGCCGCGCAGCTGCTCGGAGCGGTCGCCGTCGTCGCCGGACAGGATCTCGGCGGCGAGCCGGTCGGCGAGGTCGGGGAGCCGGTCGGTCAGCCGCAGCACCGCCTTGCGCAGGATGGCCCGGTCGGCGTCCGCGCGGCCCGGCTCGCGGTCGCGGCCCGGCTCGCGGTCGCGGCCCGGCTCCCGGTCGCGGTGGGCGGGGTCGCGGCGGGCCGGTTCCCGGTGGGCGGGGTCCCCGCGGAGGCCCTCGCGGCCCCCGGCGTCCAAGCGGTCCGTGGTTCCCGACCGGCTCGCCGTCATCGCCCGCCACCTCCGGCACAACGCAGGGGGCCTCATCGTGCCACCGCGCGCACTCCAGGACCACCGGTCCCGGACCGCACTGTGCCGGCGCACAACCGCGGCCCGGTCCCGTTGCGCGGCCGCCCCGAAACGGAACCGCGCTCTGGACCGTCCGGCGGGCGCGTGCTCCTCTCGTCACCATGGGTGTGTTGTCTGGACACGATCGGCTGTACGGACGCGACCGGGAACTCCGGGTCGTCGAAGGGCTCCTCGGCCGGGCGCGCGGCGGGCAGGGCGGCGCGCTGACCGTCGTCGCGGACGCGGGCATGGGAAAGACGGCCCTGCTGGACGCCGCCGAGCGGGCCGCCGCCGAAGGGTTCCGGGTGCTGACGGCGACCGGTGTCCCCGCCGAGGCGGACGTCCCGTACGCGGGGCTGCACCGGCTGCTGCGACCGTTGTCGGACCTGGCCGGCGAGCTCCCGCCGGCCTTCCGGACGGCGCTGGCGCCGCTGTCCGGCGGCGAGGCTCCGGCCCCGTTCGTCCTGTATTCGGCGGTGTGCGAGCTGCTGAGCGTCGCCGCGCGGTCCGGGCCCGTGCTGTGCCGGGTGGACGACGCGCAGTGGCTGGACCGGGTCTCGCTGGAGGCCCTCGCGTTCGCGGCGCGGCGCGTCCAGGACGAGCGGCTCGCGATCGTCTTCGCCGCGCGCACACAGGCGCCGCTCACCGGCAT
Source organism: Actinomadura montaniterrae (assembly GCF_008923365.1). Lineage (GTDB taxonomy): Bacteria > Actinomycetota > Actinomycetes > Streptosporangiales > Streptosporangiaceae > Spirillospora > Spirillospora montaniterrae. The sequence goes on along the minus strand of NZ_WBMR01000140.1, from coordinate 1,264 downwards.
CCCGCACCTGCGGCTGCCGCCGCTGGACGAGGAGGCGAGCCTGCGGATCCTGCAGGACGCGGCCGGCGACGCGCTCGGCACCGAGCTCGCGGAGGAGGTCGTCGACCTGGCGAGCGGGTGCGCGCTCGCCGTCCGGGAACTGGCCGGCGGGCTGACCGCCGCGCAGCTGTCCGGCGGGGCCGCGCCGCCCCGCGCGCTGCCGCCCGGCAGCGTCCTGCGGACCCTGTACCGGCACCGCCACCTGCGGCTCCCGCCGGGCGCGCAGCGGCTCGTGCTGATGGTCGCGGCGGACGAGTGGCTCGTCGCGGCGACGGTGGCGCGGGCCGCGCGGACGGCCGGGATCGGCGCGCGGGAGATCGAGGCGGCGCGCGAGTCGGGCCTGCTGCGGCTCGCGGACCACGCGGTCGCCGGGGACGACGCGGTGGTCGTGCGGGACCGGCTCGTACGGTCGTCGCTGTGGGCGGAGGCGTCGCGGGCCGAGCGGCGCTCCGCGCACGCGCTGCTCGCGCAGCTGCTCGTGCAGGACTGGCAGCGGCCGTCGCTGATCTGGCACCGGGCGGCGCTGTCCGGCGAGGCCGACGACCGGATCGCCGACGAGCTGGCGGAGGCGGCGTCGCGGTCCCGGCGCGCGGGCCGGTACGGCGACTCGTGGCAGGCGTGGCAGCGCGCCGCGGCGCTGACGTCAGAACGCGGCGCGCGCGCGGACCGGCTCCTTGCCGCCGCCACCGACGCCTGGGCGGGCGGGCGCGCGCGCCGGGCCCGGGCCGTGCTGCGGCAGGTCCGGCCCCTGGACGAGGACGGCACCCGGGCCGGGCTCGCCGAACTGCTGCGCGGCGAGATCGAGGCGGGCTCCGGGTCGCCGGCCACCGCCGTCCCGATGCTGCGGGACGCCGCCGAACGGCTCGCCGGGACGGACGGCGCGCTGGCGCTCACGGCGCTCATGTGGGCGGCCGACGCCGCCGACGCCGCGGGCGACCACAGCGCCTACGCCGAGATCGCGGAGCGCGCCGCGAACCTGCCCGGCGCACCGGACACGCCCCGCACCCGCCTGATGCGGGCGCACCTCGCCGGGATGGCCGCGACGTTCCGCGGCCGCTACGCCGAGGCCGCGCGGCTGCTCGGCCGGGCCGTCCGGCTGGGCGAGGCCATCGCGGGCGACTCCTCGGCCGACCATTCCGGCGACTCCGCCGCACAGGCGTGGGCGGCGCTCGCGGCCCTCGCCCTCGGCGACGGCCGGGCGCGCGCGCTCGCGGCCGGGGCCGTC
>NZ_WBMR01000014.1 GCF_008923365.1 Actinomadura montaniterrae | reverse complement strand
CCCCGCGGGCCCGGACCCTCGCGGCCCGGGCGCCCGCGCGGCCCGGACCGCGGCACCGCCCGGAAACGGCGAACCCCGCCGCCCCGGACGGACCGGGACGGCGGGGTTCGGCAATCGTGCGATCAGATGGCCACCTGGAGCGCGGCGACCTCGCCGGTCTTCGCGGTGACCGCGTTGTCGACGCTCACCCCGCCCGCGGCCAGCACCCGCACCGTCCAGTCGCCGTCGGCGGCGAAGAAGCGGAACACGCCCTCGTCACCGGTGACGACCTCGGCGGTGAACTCGCCGGTCGAGTCGAGCAGGCGCGCGTACGCGCTGGACACGGGCGCGCCGTCACGGGTGACGGTGCCCTGGATGACGGCCTCGTTGGTCAGGTCGACGGTCGCGGGAAGGTGCGCCGTCTGCTCCGGCGCTGCGCAGCCCTGGGTCATTGCTCCTCCATCTCCGTACACACGGAAAGATTCGTTCCGCCGGCGGCGGTGGGGTCCTGCTTCGTTACTTGGGCTCGCCGAGCTCGATCGGCACGCCGACCAGCGAGCCGTACTCGGTCCACGAACCGTCGTAGTTCTTCACGTTCGGCAGGCCGAGCAGCTCGCGCAGCGCGAACCAGGTGTGCGACGAGCGCTCACCGATCCGGCAGTAGGCGATCGTGTCCTTGTTCAGGTCGACGCCGGCCTCGGTGTACAGCTCGCGGAGCTCGTCGTCGGACTTGAACGTGCCGTCGTCGTTGGCCGCCTTCGACCACGGGATGCTGCGCGCGGTCGGCACGTGGCCGGCCCGCTGCGACTGCTCCTGCGGCAGGTGCGCCGGGGCGAGCAGCTTGCCGCTGAACTCGTCCGGGGACCGGACGTCGATCAGGTTCTTGCTGCCGATCGCGTCGACGACCTCGTCGCGGAACGCGCGGATCGTGAGGTCCTGCTCCTTGGCCTTGTAGTCGGTGCGGGGACGCGACGGGACGTCCTCGACCAGCTCGCGGGAGTCCAGCTCCCACTTCTTGCGGCCGCCGTCGAGCAGCTTCACCTTGTCGTGCCCGTACAGCTTGAAGTACCAGTACGCGTACGCGGCGAACCAGTTGTTGTTGCCGCCGTAGAGGATCACCAGGTCGTCGTTGGCGATGCCCTTGGCGGACAGCAGCTGCTCGAAGCCGGTCTTGTCGACGAAGTCGCGGCGGACCGGGTCCTGCAGCTCGGTCTTCCAGTCGATCTTGACGGCGCCACGGATGTGGCCCTTGTCGTAGGCGGACACGTCCTCGTCCACCTCGACCAGGACCAGGCCCGGGTCGTCCAGGTGGGCCTCGACCCAATCGGTGTCCACCAGGACGTCGGAGCGGCTCATGCGGGAACCTCCCTGTCGGAGCGAATCTTCGCGGTGATACGTCGGAAGAGCGGATAAATCTCGCAGCCGAGGCAGAACCCGAACGCCGCGTTCAGGAACGCCGCCGCCAGCGCGAGGGCGGTGGCACCGATGCCGAGCCAGGTGATCCCCGTCCCGTATCCGACCGTCCCCACCGCGGCGAAGACGAACCCGACGCCCTGCGCGAAGCGGGGCGGGGACGCGTCCTCCAGTTCGGCGGGAGGGGCGAGCCGGGGGCGGATCAGCGCTTTGAACACCAGCCCGTACGGGGCGTACCGGAGGCCGAGGAACGCGCCGATGGCGAACATGACGGCCTGAGCGGCGAGCAGTGCCCAGCTTCCGGTCACCAGGACCGCGACGAGAACGACCGTCGTGACGGACGCACCGAAGCGCGGCCCACGCGGATCAACCTGCATCGGGGTGCTCCATGGCGGAGAGGAAGCGTGCGTACGAGCGTGGAAATCGGAAGAGCTCGGGGGCGGATGGGCTCGATGCCTCAGGCCGTGCGACAGAGCGAGGCGGCCACGCGGCAGAAGTCGACCGCGCGGCGCTTCGTGAGCATCTGCTCTGTCCAGTAACGCACGGACACGATGTTAAGCCGACAATCCACGCGCTGTCACATCCGTCTCGCCTTCCGAGACAGTGACATGTGTCTTATCCCAGGTCATCCGGGTACGGCTCACAGGTTGATCCGCCTCCCGCGGGTCTTGACAGCGCCGCGGGACGCCCGCCCGCGCGGCCTCGCCGGTCACGGAATCGCCCGGGATCACCGGATCGCCGGGATCACCGGATCACCGGATCACCGGGATCGGATCACCGGGATCGGATCGCCGGTCACGGGATCGCGACGCCGAGGGCGGCGATCACGTCGGCCTTGCGGGGCGCTCCGGCGGCGCGCCGGACGACCCGTCCCGCCCCGTCCAGGACGAGGACCGTCGGCGTGCGCACCACGTTCAGCCGGCGCACCAGCTCCAGGTGCGCCTCGGCGTCCAGCTCCACGTGCGCGACGCCGTCCACCATCCCGGCGACCTCGCCGAGGACGCGCCGGGTCGTGCGGCAGGGCGCACAGAAGGCGCTGGAGAACTGCACGAGCGTGGCCTTCGCGCCGAGCTCGGCGCCCAGCTCGTCGGGCCGCAGGGTCTCGCCCACCTGCTCGTCCACTGCGTCGTCGCCGTCCTTCCGCGCGTCGCCGCCGGCAAGGCCGACACCGCCGGCGCCCGGCACCGCGCGCAGCACGCCGTCACGGCGCCGGCGGACGAGGCCGAACACCGTCGCCGCCAGCAGCACCCCGAGGGCGACCCAGACTCCGGTCATCACCGGAACCAACCCGCCCGCGCCCGCTTTTCTTCCACACGACGGAGCCTACGCAGGAATCGTGCCCACGTCGGGATGGTGCCTGGGTGCCCGCGCCGGGATGGCGCCTACGTCGGGATGGTGAGCAGCGGCTTCCCGTCCAGGCCGACGATCTCGAACGAGTAGAGCTGGCCGCGCGGGAACATCGTCGAGCCGTGGTAGTCGCCGTAGCCGCGGTCGTACGGGACGGACCAGCTGCCGATGGCGTCGCGCCGCCCGTCCCGGGCGATCACCATCATCCGGCAGTGCTCCCCCTTCGGCACGCCCGACAGGTACAGCTCGACCTGCGTCCCCCACTCCTTGCGCTGCAGGAAGACGACGCCCTTGATCTTGTTGTCGGGGTTGACGGCGACGAGCCGCTCCCCCCGGCCCGTCGGCGTCACCGTCGCCTCCGGTTCCGGTTCCGGCGAGGCCGGCGACGCCGACGGGACGGGCGGGGACGCGGTGCGGCCGCCGTCCCCGGACGGGAGCACGAACCCGCCGAACAGCGCGCCCACGACCAGCAGCAGGCACGCGGCGGCGGCGAGCGGGGCCCATCGGGTGACGCGGCCCCGCCCGCCGGCCCGCCGCCCCAGCGGTCCGAGCCATCCCCTCCGTCGTTCGGCCGCGCGGGCCAGCAGCCCCTCCAGGAACTCCGGGTCCGGCGCCTCCCGGCCGGGCCCGGTGATCTGCTCCAGCTGCGCCTCCTCGACCCGGCCGAGCAGCGCGGGCAGCCCCGCCAGCCCGGCCAGCTCGTCCCGGCACGCCGGGCAGCCCTCCAGGTGCGCGTCGACCCGTCCGCGCTCGGCCGGGTCGATCGCGCCGACCACGTACACGCCGAGCGCGGTGCGCACGTCCGCGCATTCGTTCATGGCGCCAACCCCCGCTCCTCCAATGCGAGTTTGAGCGCCCGCAGCGCGTAATAGGTGCGGGACTTCACGGTGCCGGCCGGGATGCCGAGCGCCTTGGCGGCCTCGGCGACCGACCGGCCGCGGTAGTAGGTCTCCACGAGCACGGCCCGGTGGGACGGGGTCAGCTCGGCGAGCGCCTCGGCGACCGTCCAGGACTCCAGCGCCCGGTCGATGTCGTCCGAGCCCGCGAGCGTCGTCAGCAGCTGCTCGTCGATGCCCGTCTCCGGGGGCCGCGCCCGTTTCGCCCGGTGCGCGTCCACCACGAGGTTGCGCGCGACGGTGAACAGCCACGGCCGGACCGGACGGCCCGCCAGCGCGTCCGGGTGCCGCCAGGCGCGCAGCAGCGTCTCCTGCACGACGTCCTCCGCCTGGAGCCGGTCCCCGCCGGTCAGCCGCAGGACGTAGCCCAGGAGGGGACCGCCGTGCTCGCTGTACAGGGCGCGCAGCAAACCCTCATCCGCGGTGGGACCCACATCCCTGTCACGGATCCGGGCGCGTCCCGGTTCACGGGGCCCGCGGCTATTTCTGCTGCTGCTGAAGATCGTTCAGGTTCACGTCGTGGGCGGTCGCCGTGACCTTCAGGCCCCCGGCGGTCGGCTGGATGCCGCTGATCCGCGCGCCGATGGGCAGGTCCTTGACCGGGACGACCCAGGTCAGCTGCTGCCGGACCAGCGTCAGCGGCATCTGCGCGGCGCCCTCCCCGACCGACTCCGGCGTGATCGCGATGCCCTTGGACGTCGGCTTCACCGACACGACGGCGGTGCCGTTCACCTTGAACCCGAGGACGCTGCCGGTCAGGCCCACGGCGAGGTCGTTCCCCTTGGGGCCGAGGCTCTCGACCTCCTTCGGCGCCTCCTTCTTGATCACGTCGTAGGGGATGATCGCGGAGGCGGCCGCGGTGTCGGCCGTCATGTTCGTGGTGTCGCCGTTGATCACGTCGGACAGCGGCGCGTTCAGCCCGCGCATGTCCACCGTCACGTCGGAGACGGTGACGCCCTGCTCCGTCCAGTCGCCGATGTCGACGGTGATGTGGTCGTACTCGCCGCCGACCACCTGCGTCAGGAACGGGATGCCGTGGATCGTGACGTCGGGCCGCCGCGGCAGGTCGTACTGCGCCGCGACCTGCTGCGCGATCCGGTCCTGCGCGACCCGGACCCCGACCCGGTCGGCGACGACGAGGCCCACGGCGACCACGATCAGCAACGCCAGCAGTGCTTTGCGCATCTCTCTCCCTCGGGCGGCGGCACGCGCGATCGCCACACCTTAGTGCCCGAAACGCCCCGGTCGAGTCGCACTGCGGGATGAGTCGGCCGTGCGCCCGGGTCATCCCGCGCGCTCAGGCCCGGCCCGGCGCCGGGGGGGATCAGCCGCCCGCGAAGGGCGGCAGCACCTCCACCACGCCGCCCTCCGGCAGCTCCACCGACCCGTGCGGGCGGCCGCCCACCGGGTCCCCGTCGATCAGGAACGAGCTGCGGCCGACGACCCGCGCGAAGTCCGCACCGCGCCCGCGGCGCGCGAGCGCCGCCTCGATCGCCTCCGCCAGCGTCCCGGCGTCGTACGGCTCCTCGTGCGTCCCCGCCGCCGCCTTCGCCGCGGCCCAGTACCGCATCGTCCCTCTGGCCACGCTCCCACGATCTCATGCCCTCCGGACATGCGGCCATTGCCTCCGCCGAGGGCTCGGATATGCTCGGGACGAGGGATCCGGGCGACGAGGCCATGGAGTTCATCCGCAAGACCCTTCATGGCCGCCTCGTCTTCGAGCCGGCGGCCGTGCCGGGGCTTGGAGGGTGAGCCGCCTGGGTCCTACGTCTTTTTGGACGAGGAGGCGGGCACTTGAGCAGCTTGCTCTTGCTGACCAACGCGCTGGAGCCGTCCGACGAGGTCCTGCCCGCGCTCGGGCTGCTGCTGCACTCGGTGCGGGTCGCGCCCGCCGAGGCGTCCGCGCTGATCGACGCGCCGCCCGCCGACGTCGTGCTGGTCGACGCCCGGCGCGACCTCGTCCAGGCCAAGAGCCTGTGCCGGCTGCTGCGCACCACCGGGCTGGACTGCCCGCTGCTCGGCATCGTGACCGAAGGCGGTCTCGCGGCGCTCAGCTCCGAGTGGGGGCTGGACGACATGCTGCTGCAGACCGCCGGGCCCGCCGAGGTCGAGGCGCGGCTGCGGCTCGCGGTCGGCCGGGCCGCCGCGGTCGCGGACGCCGACGAGGTGCCGGGCGAGATCCGCAGCGGCGAGCTGACCATCGACGAGGCCACCTACACCGCGCGGCTGCGCGGCCGGATCCTGGACCTCACGTTCAAGGAGTTCGAGCTGCTCAAGTACCTCGCGCAGCACCCGGGCCGGGTCTTCACCCGCGCCCAGCTGCTGCAGGAGGTGTGGGGCTACGACTACTTCGGCGGCACCCGGACCGTGGACGTCCACGTCCGGCGGCTGCGCGCCAAGCTCGGCGCCGAGTACGAGTCGCTGATCGGCACCGTCCGCAACGTCGGGTACCGCTTCGTCCCCGACCACCGCCCCGGCGACGCCGAAGAACGCACCCCCGCCAAGGCGTAGTCGCCCAGGGGAGCGACCCCCTGGTACCCCCGTCACGACGGGCGGGCCCGCTGCACTCGCTCTGCGGGCCCACCCGTGGCGGCGGCTGAGGCTCGAACCCGCCGGTCCGGGGTTCGAGCCTGCCGGGTCAGCCCTTGCTGACGATGGCGCCGGTGTCGGGGTTGAGGATCACCTGCCCGGCCTTGGGGTGGCGGAAGTCGAACATGCCCTCGATGGTGCCGGCGCGGCCGTCGAAGGACGCGTCGCCGAGGCGGCCGGTGCCCCAGTTGTCCTCGATGAAGCGCAGCACCGACGCCTGCTCGACGGCGTGGTGGTCGACGTGGTTGACCTTCGCGTACGGGGAGATGACCAGCATGGGAAGGCGCTGGCTCGGGCCGCAGCGGTCCTGGTAGCCGCCGGCCGCCTTGACGCTCGTGCACAGCGGCTGGTCGACCGACGCGTCGGCCGAGCCGTTGGTGATGCGCGGCGCGGCGTGGTCGTACCAGCCGTCGGAGTCGTCATAGGCGAGGACGACGGCGGTGGACTTCCACTCCGGCGACTGCTGCAGCTTGTTGATCGTGCTGGTGACGAACTTCTGCTCGTCGATCGGGTCGGAGTAGCCGGCGTGGCCGTCCTGGTAGGAGGGCGCCTTGAGGAAGCTGACGGCCGGCAGGTTGCGGGCGTTGAGCGCGGCGTCGAAGTCCGCCAGGTCGTACTGGTGGTTGGCCTGGTCGGTGCGGCCGATGGCCTGGACGGACGACGGCGGCAGGTGCTTCTCGTTCGCGGTCGACTTGTAGTACTGGAACGGCTCGTGGTGCGGGCTGTAGTCGACGACCTGGTTCTTGCCGATGTTGGCGTGGGCCGCGCCGCAGACGGCGTAGCCGTTCGCCTTGCCGGTGGGGCGGAACCCGCCCTGGAACCAGCCCCAGGTGACCTTCTTCTCGTTCAGCAGGTCGCCGATGTTCTTGCCGGTCATGACGGCGAGGGCGTTGGCCGAGGTGTGGTTGTTGTCGGAGCAGTCGTCGAACGCCGGGTCCGGGTCGTTGATCATCGTGCCGACGCCGTCGGCGTTCGGCGACTGGACGGTGTAGGCGTCGGTGACCTTCTCGTGGGTCTTCGGGTCCACGGCGTACACGCCGTGGGTCTGCCCGGAGATGAGGTTGATGGCGCCGGGGGTGGACGGCCCGAACGTCCCGTCCCACGAGTTGTCGCTCATGGCGTAGTTCTGGGCGTAGTTCCACATGCCGGTGACGGTGTTGCCGTCGAAGTAGTCCATGACGAGGCCCGGCTCACCGAACAGGATGGGCTGCCCGGTGCACTTGTCCTTGCCGGTGAACTCGACGAACTTGTCCATCTTGCCGCCGTTGACGGCCTTCTGCTCCGAGGCGTAGCCGTGGTCCTGGTCGCAGGTGAGCGCCTGGGACGGGGACAGCCGCTTCGGGTCGTACTGGTTCGGGTTGTGCTTCAGGAGCTTCTTGGTGAGGCCGTCGACCTTCGGGGTGCCCTTGGCGGGGTGGAACGGCGTCCCGTCGGTGTTGGCGGCGTGCGGGTAGGTGCCGAAGTAGTGGTCGAAGGAGATGTTCTCCCCGTAGATCACCACGACGTGCTGGATCGGGGTGCGCGCGGACGCGCCCGGACCGTGGCCGGTCGCGCCGTCCTGCGCGGTGAGCCCGGCGGACGCGCCGGACGATCCGCAGGCGGCGGCGAGCCCGGCGATCCCCGCCGTGACGGCGGCGGCGGCGATCAGCAGGGGCCGGCGGCGGGCGCCGCGGCGGCGTCCGGTTCCGGCCGGTTCTCTTGGACCTGGTGTCTCCCGCATGTCTCCTCCTCTGGTGAGGGGCCTCGCAGGCGCGCCGCGCGCCTACTCGATCAACCCCCGGCCGAGATGATCTACCCGATCCCTGACGCCGGGAAGAACGAAGAAGTAACCGCCGCCGAACGGTGATATGTAGTCGGTGAGGGGTTCGTCCGCGAGGCGCTCCTGGACGGCCTCGAACTGGCGGTGCGGATCCTGCTGGAAGCAGCCGAAGATGAGCCCCATGTCGAGGTTCCCGGCGCCGTCCACACCGCGGTCGTAGTTGCAGGAGCGGCGCAGGATGCGGCTGGCCTCGGTGTCCGGGACGCGCGGGTTGGCGCGGCGGATGTGGCTGGTCAGCGGGATGACCTTGCCGATGGGGTCGTTGGCGTAGCGGGGCGCGTCGGTCTCGTGGACGCCGTCGAGGGGCGCGCCGGTGTCGCGGCTGCGGCCGAACATCTGCTCCTGCTCGGGCAGCCCGACCCGGTCCCAGAACTCGACCAGCATCCGGATCAGCCGGATGACCTGGTACGTCCCGCCGGAGGTCCAGGCGGGCTCGTCGCGCGCGGCCCAGACGAGCCGGTCCATCGCGGCGGCGTCCGTGACGTCGGGGTTGGCGATGCCGTCCTTGAAGCCCATCAGGTTGCGGGGCGTGCCGGACGGGCGGGGGCGGTTGGCGAACCCGCTGATCCGCCAGCGGATCTGCATGCCGCCGCGGGTGTGGCGGCAGATGTCGCGGAGCGCGTGCAGGACGGTGTCCTCGTCGGCGGCGCCGAGGGTGAGGGCGAGGTCGCCGTGGCACCAGGCGGGGTCGAGGTCGTCGCCCGGGAACGTCCGCATCCGGGTGAGCCGCTTCGGGCGCCGGGACGCGAGGCCGAACCGGTCGTCGAACAGGGACGCGCCGACGCCGGCGGTGACGGTGAGGCCGCCGGCGGGGGCGTCCGGGCCGAGGATGCCGGAGTCGGGCGGCGGCGCGCTGATGCCTGGCTCGGCGGGGACGCCGCCGCTGGTCAGGACGCGTGCCCTTGCGGTGAGCGCGCGCAGCAGGTCGGTGAGCTCGGCCCTGCTCTCGGCGATCACGTCGAACGCGACGACGACGGAGCGGGCCTGCGGTTCTTCGAGGATTCCCGCCTGGTGGACGCCGTGGAACGACGGCGCCTTCGGGCTCCGCGGGCCGTTCGCGGCGGCGGCGCCGCCGGTCGTGACGGCCCCCGCGACGCCCGCGGCGAGCGCGCCGCGCAGGAAGGAGCGGCGCCCCGGCCCGGTCACGACGTCCTCCTCACCGCGGCGACGGTCGCGACCGGCGCGAGCCGTTCGACGAGGTCGCCGACGGCACCGTTGATGCGCTCGCGGTCGGTGGTGCTCAGCTCGTCGAGCGGCGTCCATTTCCCGTGCCGGTGCTGCGCCTCCAGCAGTCTGGACGTCCGGTCGAGGCCACTGTCGATGCCGCTCAGATCCATCCGCGGCTTCAGCACGGGACGCATCGGGTCGAGCACCGCGCGGGTCCCTTCGAGGTTCGCCGACGCGGTCGCGAGGGCCGTCCCGCTGCCCTGGTCGCCCTTGCCGGTCAGCTCGAACTGCACCGTGTTCTCGAGGATCTCGTGCGCCCGCAGCCCCAGGTCGGACGGGTCGATCTGCTCGCGCGGGAAGTCGGCGATCAGCGCCCGGACGTCGCCGGCGAGCCGGTCCGCCGGTCTCCGCAGCGACGCCGCGGACGCCCCGTGCCACAGCCCGTGCTCGACCCGCCGGAACCCGGTGAAGCCGGGGTCGTCCACGCCGTCCGGCAGCCCCGCCGGACGGCCGTCGATCTTGTCGGCGTAGTCGCCGAACGTGCCGTACGCGGCCCCGAGCCGCTCGTACGCCAGGTGCGCGGGCAGCCATTTCGCGCGCGCAGCGTCCAGGTCTCCGGACCGGACGGCGCCGCGCAGCGCGTCCACCCGGTCGCGCAGGACACCGAGCCCCTTGGTCACGTACGCACGATAGGACCGCAATGCCGGGAAGAGGTCGTTCTGCGTGACGGGCCGGACCGCCGGACCGCCCGCCGGGCCGCTCACCTTCACCTTCGGCCCCGTGACGGGATGCCCGCCCTCCGGGAAGCACCAGAACGCGTACGTCCCGCCGCCGAGCGTCACCCGCATCGTCCGGGTCGTCCCCGGCCCGACGCCCTCCAGCTCGGCGTAGATCGCCCCGCTGGACGGGTCGATCAGGTCGACCTCGGCGGCGGCGCTGTCGGCGTTGTGGACCAGCAGCGTCTGCGTCCCGGCGTGCGGGTCGTCCCAGCCCCGGCCGCAGTGGGCGCGGTCGGCCTGCACCGCCGTCCCGCCACGGTGACCGCCCCCGGAGCACGCCGCCAGGGAGACACCGAGCACCGCGCACAGGCAGCCGCCCAGCAGCCGCCCCCACGGGAGCGCCCGATCATCGTCCACCGCGGCAGGTTAGCCGAAGCGGCCGGTGATGTAATCCTCCGTGCCCTTCTGCTCGGGGTTCGTGAAGATCTTGCTGGTGTCGTCGATCTCGATGAGCTTGCCGGGCTTGCCGGTGCCGGCGATGTTGAAGAACGCGGTCCGGTCGCTGACCCGGGCGGCCTGCTGCATGTTGTGCGTGACGATGACGATCGTGTACTGGCTCTTCAGCTTGCCGATCAGGTCCTCGATCGCGAGCGTGGAGATCGGGTCGAGCGCCGAGCACGGCTCGTCCATCAGCAGCACCTGCGGCTGCACGGCGATCGCGCGGGCGATGCACAGGCGCTGCTGCTGGCCGCCGGACAGGCCCGCGCCGGGCTTGCCGAGCCGGTCCTTGACCTCGTTCCACAGGTTCGCGCCGCGCAGCGACTCCTCGACGATCTCGTCCAGGCGGCGCTTGCCGCGCACCCCGTTCAGCTTCAGCCCGGCCGCGACGTTGTCGTAGATCGACATGGTCGGGAACGGGTTGGGCCGCTGGAACACCATGCCGACGACGCGGCGGACCGCGACGGGGTCGACCGACGAGGCGTACAGGTCCTCGTCGTCCAGCATCACCTTGCCCTCGACGCGCGCCCCCGGGATCACCTCGTGCATCCGGTTCAGGGTGCGCAGGAACGTGGACTTGCCGCAGCCCGACGGGCCGATGAACGCCGTCACCGAGCGCGGCTCGATCGTCATCGAGATGTCCTCGATGGCGTGGGTGCCGCCGTAGTAGGCGTGCAGCCCGGAGACTTCGATCCGCTTGGCCATTGTGGGGTTCTCTCCTATCGGGCTATCGGGACGACGGCTTGCGCAGCCACGCGACGAGGCGGGCCGCCAGGTTGAGCAGCATGATGAGCAGGATCAGCACCAGCGCGCCCGCCCAGGCGCGGTCCACCGCGTTGGTGTTGGGGTCGGTGGACTGGTCCCAGATGAAGGTGGGCAGCGAGCCCTGCGCGCCGCTGAACGGGTCGGTGTTGATCGCCTTCGTGATGAAGATCGTCAGCAGCAGCGGGGCGGTCTCGCCCATGACGCGGGCGACGGCGAGCATGACGCCGGACACGATCCCGGGCAGCGCCGTCGGCAGCACCACGAACATGATCGTGCGCCAGCGCGGCACGCCGAGCGCGTACGCGGCCTCCTTCAGGTCGCCGGGGACGAGCTTCAGCATCTCCTCGGTGGCGCGGACGACGGTCGGCAGCATCAGGATCGTCAGCGACAGCGCGCCCGCGAAGCCGGAGAAGTCCATGCCGAGCGCGAGCAGCCAGAACGCGAGGACGAACAGGCCCGACACGATCGACGGGATGCCGGTCATGACGTCGACGAAGAAGCTGATCGTGCGGCCGAGCCGCCCGTTGCGGGCGTACTCCACCAGGTAGACCGCGGTGAGCACGCCCAGCGGGACGGAGATCAGCGTGGTCAGCCCGACCTGCTCCAGCGTGCCGATGATCGCGTGGTAGGCGCCGCCGCCGGCGTCCTTGCTGGCCAGGCCGTTCATGGAGTGGGTGAGGAACACGCCGTCGAACCGCTTGGCGCCGTTGGAGATCACCGTCCACAGCACCGACACCAGCGGGATCACCGCCAGCAGGAACGCCAGGTAGACGAACACCTTCGCGGCGCGGTCCCTGGCCTTGCGTCCCGCCGACACCGACTCCAGCGTCGAGCTCTTGGTGCGCGAGAGGGTGGTCACGAGAACTCCTTGCGGCGGGCCACGACCGCGCGGGCGCCCACGTTGACGATCAGGGTGATGACGAACAGGACGAGGCCGGACGCGATGAGCGCGCTGCGCCCCGTCGGCCCGGACATGGCGAAGGTGTTCGCGATGTTCGCGGCGAACGTGTTGCCGCCGTCCTTGAGGATGTGCCAGTCGATCCCGGACGTGGTGGACAGCACCATCGCGACCGCGATCGTCTCGCCGAGGGCGCGGCCGAGGCCGAGCATCGCCGCCGACACCATCCCGGACCGGCCGAACGGCAGCACCGCCATCCGGATCATCTCCCAGCGGGTCGCGCCGAGCGCCAGCGCCGCCTCCACGTGCGCGTGCGGGACCTGCACGAACACCTCGCGGGTGATCGCGGAGATGATCGGCAGGATCATGATGGCGAGCACGATGGCGGCGGTGAGGATCGTCCGGCCGCCGGTCTCGCTCCCGCCGAACAGCGGGATCCAGCCGAAGTAGGAGTTGAGGAACTCCGACACCCCGGTCATCTTCGTGACCAGGAAGTTCAGCCCCCACAGGCCGTAGACGATGCTGGGCACCGCGGCGAGCAGGTCGACGAGGTAGGCCATCGGGCCGGCGAGCCGGCGCGGCGCGTAGTAGGTGATGAACAGCGCGATGCCGACGGCGACCGGCACCGAGATGACCAGCGCCAGGACCGACGTCATCAGCGTGCCGAAGACGAGCTGCGCGATGCCGAACTTCGCGGGGGCGCCGTCGGGGTTCCACTCCTGCGAGGTGATGAAGTTCGCCTTGTCGTCCTGGAGCGCCGGGATCGCCTTCCAGACCAGGAAGACGGCGATCGCCGCCATGATCGCCAGGATCACCAGGCCGGAGCCGCGGCTCAGGGCGGCGAAGATCCGGTCCCCGGCGCGGCCGGTGCTCATCGAGAGCGCGGGCCGGGGACGCTCCGCCGCCTTGGCCAGGGCGGCGGGGGTGTCGCTCGTCACGGTGTCTCCCTCCTCGCGGCCCGCGTCCGGGCCGCTGAGACGTGCGGCGGCCCCGCCGCCGGGATCACCGGCGGCGGGGCTGTGGCTGGTGCCGGAGTCCTCGCGGGTCAGGACAGGCCCTTGACCGTCTCGCGCACCTTGGTGGCGATGTTGTCGGGCAGCGGGGCGTAGCCCTGCGCGGTCAGCGACTGCTGGCCCTCGGGGCTGGAGATGTAGGTCAGGAAGGACTTGACGAACTTCGCCTGCTCGGCGGGCAGGCCCTTCTCGCAGGCGATCTCGTAGGTCACGAGGACCAGCGGGTAGGCGCCCGCCACCTTGGTGCCGTAGTCCAGCTTCAGGGCGAGGTCGTTGCCGGTGCCGACGATCTGCGCGCCCTGGACGGCCTTGGAGGCGCTCTCCGGGCTGATCTCGGTGTACTCGCCGGCGCCGTTCTGCAGCTTCGCCGTCTGCAGGCTGTTGTTGCTGGCGAACGACAGCTCGACGTAGGAGATCGAGCCCTCGGTCTGCTTCAGCGCGGTGGAGATGCCGTCGGAGCCCTTCAGGCCCTGGCCGCCGGGGGCGACCCACTTCTTGCCGGGCTCGAACGACCACACGTCCGGCGCGGTCGCCTTCAGGTACTTGGTGAAGTTGTCGCTGGTGCCGGAGTCGTCCGAGCGGTGCAGCGTCTTGATCTCGGAGGACGGCAGCTTGGCGCCGCTGTTCTCCTTGGCGATCGCCGCGTCGTTCCACTTGGTGATCTTGCCGGCGAAGATGCCGGCCAGGGTCTTCGGCGACAGCTGCAGGCCGTCGACCCCGTTGAGCTTGTAGACGACCGCGATCGGGCCGGGCACCATCGGCAGGTCGATGGCCTTGCCGGTCTTGCAGCGCGCGTCGGCGGGGCCGTGCTCCTCGGGCTTGAGCGCCGAGTCGGAACCGGCGAAGGCGACCTGGCCGGAGGTGAACGCCTGGACGCCCGCACCCGAGCCGCTCGGGTTGTAGTTGATGTTGGCGCCCGAGCACTTGCTGGTGTAGACCTTCGTCCACTCCTCGATCGCGTTCTTCTGCGCGCTCGACCCGGCCGCGTTGATCGCGCCCTTCGCGCAGTCGATGTTGGCGGCCGCGGCGCTGGTGGCGCCCGTCGTGTCGCCGCCGCCGTTGTTGTCGTCACTGCCGCAGGCGGACAGGGCCAGCGCCCCAGCGACGACCACACCGCCGAGGGCGGCGAGCCGAGAACCGTTCTTCACCGGGAGGTCTCCTCTTGGATTCGTCGGGCGGGTCCCCCGACCGCCGCACTGGCACGGTTTGACCAGGTGGTGGGGTCGCCGTCGGATGCGACGGTAGGCAGGCGAGGTGACCGGACACCCCGATCCAGGTGAACGGAGAATGAACGAGGTCGAGCTCTATTGCGAAGAATGTCCTGATTTGGCGTGGCCGCCGGGTTAACAGCGCAGCTCAGACATGCCAAAAGCCCGTGCGGAGACGGTCATACGGGTTTGCCGGGACGGGCGCCGGGAAGCAGCCCGTTTCGGTCACGGTGACGGATTCGGCCATGCGCCGGGGGCGGTGGTCACTCCGGATCGGCGGGCTCGTCCAGGCGGCGCTTGTAGTAGGCCCAGGGGGAGTCGAAGTCGGACGGGACGATGAGCTCCCAGCCCCGCTCCTCCAAGGCCCGGCGGCGGCGGCGCGACGGCCACCACAGCCGCCGGTGCTCCCACTTGTCCGGCGAGGCCTCGACCAGGTGGAAGAGGTAGCCGTAGTCGACGGCGTGCCAGCCGCGGCGGCCCTCCTTCTCCAGCGCCTCCATCTCGTTGAAGGCGTGCAGCGGCCGCAGCACCCTGCGGGTAGGCCCGGCCTCGGGGACGGCCCCCTTGCCCGCGGCCACGGACGCGCCGAACCGCTGCTGGGCGGCCTGGCGGCTGATGCCGAGCAGCCGTCCGACGACCTCCCAGCTGTGCCCGGCGGCGCGGGCGCCGGTGATCGACTGGCGCAGCAGCCTGCTCGTCTCCTCCGCCGCGACGGCCGACGCGGCGACCAGCAGCAGGGCGGCGTCCGGGTCGCCGTCGAGGCCCTCGCGTCCCTGCGCGCGCGCGGACAGGACGGCCTCCGCGACGGCCTCGCGGATCGCGTCCGCCTGCTCGCCGGTGAGGCTCGGGCTCACTGCCCGTCCTCGTCGCGGAAGGGCAGCGGTTCGAGTTCGTCGAGGCGGGCGGCGTCCGCGGACGGCACGGCCGCGCGCAGCGTGAGGACCGCCGTCACGACGCCGATGACGAAGACCGCGAACGCGGCGACGATGGACGCCACCCACAGCGCGAGGCTGTCGTACACGGCCTGGAGGGCGAAGAGGACCGCCACCACCGGAAGGCCGGCGACGCCGATCAGTGCGCGGGCAGGAGGGGTCATGACGTCAAGGATTCCTTGACATCCCCGCCGTGTCAACGATTCATTGACATCACTCGGGAGCGCCGTACATGACGTCGACCGCGAACCGGGTGAACCCCAGCGACTCGTAGAGCCGGACGGCCGCCGTGTTCGACTCGTCCACGTACAGCATGAACTGGCCGAGCCCGCTGTCCCGCAGATGGTGCAGCCCGGCGAGCGTGAGGGTGCGGCCCAGGCCGAGCCCCTGCGCGTCCGGGTCGACCCCGACCACGTACACCTCGCCGATGCCGCCGGGATGCGTCTTCGTCCAGTGGAACCCCACCAGCTCACCGCCGCGCTCGGCCAGGAAGAAGCCGGACGGGTCGAACCAGTCCTCGGCCTCGCGCTCCCGGACGTCGTCGATCGTCCAGGCGCCCTGCTCCGGATGGTCGGCGAACGCGCGGCCGTTCACCCGCAGCCACGCCTCCTCGTCGCGTCCCGGCTCGAACGCGCGGAGCCGGACGCCCTCGGCGACCTTCGTCTCCGGCAGCGGCCCCTCGGCCGGACGCCGCATCTGGAACAGCGCGCGCACACGGGCCATCCCCTCGGACTCGGCGAGCCCCGCCGCGGCCGGCAGGTCACCGTGCGCCCACACGCGCAGCGGGCCGCCCGCCTTCTCGCGCAGCGCCCCCAGCAGCGCGCGCCCATGCCCGCGCCGACGGAACTCCGGATGGACGACCAGCTCACCGGCGGCCGGCTCACCGTCGGCCGCCGGATCGAAGTGCGCGTACCCGGCGACCGCGCCGCCGTCGCGCACCACCAGGCCCCCGCGCCCGGCGCGCAGCGCGAGCAGCGCGTGCTCCGACAGCGGCGCCACGCCGTCCGCCTCCGCGGCCGCCTCGACCAGCGCGCCCGCCTGCCCGGCCTCGTCCCCCCGCAGCTCGTCCATGATCACACCCTAACCGGCCGCCGCCCTGGTCAAGTTGTCACATAACCGTCATCACTCCGCCGATCGCCGGATGCCCGGCCTCTCTAGCGTCCAGCGCATGATCCGACGACGCACCCTCCTGGCCTGCGCCGCCGCGGGGGTCACGGCCCTGGGCCTGGCCGCGACGCCCGCGTCCGCGCACCCCAAGCCCCCGGCGCCCGTGCGCCTGCTCGCGCTGAACGACTTCCACGGCAACCTGGAGCCCCCGACCGGCAGCTCCGGCACCGCCATCGACGAGAACGGCAACTCCGTTCCCGCCGGCGGCGCCGCGTACATCGCCGCGCACCTCAAGCAGCTGCGCAACCGCGACACCCTCACGGTCGCGCAGGGCGACCTGATCGGCGCCTCGCCGCTGATCTCGGCGGCCTTCCACGACGAGCCGTCCGTCGAGTTCATGAACGACATCGGGCTCACCGCGTCCGCCGTCGGCAACCACGAGTTCGACGAGGGCTACCAGGAGCTCCTCCGGATCCAGAACGGCGGCTGCCACCCCGTCGACGGGTGCTCGCCCGCCGGCAAGTGGAAGGGCGCGAAGTTCGACTACCTCGCGGCGAACGTGCTGCTGGAGAAGAAGAACGAGCCGATCCTCAAGCCCTGGACGATCCGCCGCGTCAACGGCGTCAAGATCGGCTTCATCGGCGTCGTCACCAAGACCACCCCGACCATCGTCACCGCCGACGGCGTCAAGGGCCTGCGGTTCGACGACGAGGTCGACGCCGCGAACAAGGCCGCCGCGGAGCTGAAGAAGCGCGGCGTCCACGCGATGGTCCTGCTCGTCCACGAGGGCGACAACGTCACCGCCGGCGAGAAGCCCGACGACTGCGGCGTCGTCCCCGGCGCCGGCACCCGCATCGCCCAGCAGGCCGACCCCGACATCGACGTCGTCCTCGCCGGCCACACCCACCAGCAGTACGTCTGCACGGTCAAGGGTCCGGACGGCCGGCCGCGGCTCTACTCCTCGGGCTCGTCCTTCGGCCGGATCATCACCCAGGTCGACTTCAAGGTCGACCAGCGCACCGACGACATCATCCGCTCGTCGATGACGGCCGACAACCACGTCGTCACCCGCGACATCGCCCCGGACCCGGCGACGCAGACGTTCGTGCAGACGTGGAAGGACCGGGTCAGCGTGATCGCCGACAAGCCCGTCGGCAAGATCACCGCCGATCTCACCCGCGCCCCGTCCGCCGCCGGCGAGACCGCGCTCGGCGACGTCATCGCCGACTCCCAGCTCGCCGCGATGAAGGACAAGGGCGCGCAGGTCGCGCTGATGAACCCCGGCGGCGTCCGGACCGACCTCGTCTACAAGGCGAGCGGCTCCGAGGGCGACGGCGTCGTCACCTACGGCGAGGCGTTCGCCGTCCAGCCGTTCAGCAACGTGCTCGGCGTGACGTCGCTGACCGGCGCGCAGCTCGACGCCCTGCTGGAGCAGCAGTGGACGTCCGCGGGCGAGAAGATCCTGCAGCCGTCCGCGAACCTGCACTTCACCATCGACCGCTCGAAGCCGGTCGGCGACCGCGTCTCGAACATCACCGTCGACGGCACCGCCGTGGACCCGGCCGCGACCTACAAGGTCGCCGCCAACAACTTCCTGCTCGGCGGCGGCGACGGCTTCACCACGTTCACCCAGGGCAAGGACCAGGTCCTCGGCCCCATCGACCTGGACGGCTTCGTCGCCTACCTCGGCGCCCAAGGCACCATCGCGCCCCCGGCCCTGGACCGCATCGCGGGCAAGTGAGGGACGGCTGAGCAAGGAACGTCAGGCCCGGCTGGATAACGGCACGGAAGGCCCGGCTGAGCAAAGGCCCGGAAGACCCGGCTGAGCGACGGCCCGGAAGACCCGGCTGAGCGACGGCCCGGAAGACCCGGCTGAGCGACGGCCCGGAAGGCCAGAGCTCAGCCGGGGCCACGGGCAGGCACGCGGAGCGAGTGCAGCGAGCGCAGCGGGCCTGCCCGACGACGGACGAGGCGTTTCACGCGGAGCTCTAGCGGAGCGGGAAACGCCTCGTCCGTCGTGACGGGGGTTCCAGGGGGTCGCCCCCCTGGGAAGATCACGCCCAGAAGTGCACGACCCAGTACACGACGGCGGCGACAATCGCGGCGGCGGGGAGGGTGAGGACCCAGGCCATCACGATGTTGCCCGCCATGCCCCAGCGGACGGCGGACAGCCGCTTGGTGGCGCCCGCACCCATGATCGCCGAGGTGATCGTGTGCGTGGTGGAGATTGGAGCGTGCCAGAAGTAGGCGGTGACGTAGAGGACGATCGAGGCGGTCGCTTCCGCGGCGAACCCCTTCGGCGGGTCCACCTCGATCACCTTGCGGCCGAGCGTCCGCATGATCCGCCAGCCGCCCGCGTAGGTGCCGAGCGACAGCGCGCCCGCGCACGCCACGATCACCCACAGCGGCACCGAGTTCCCGCTCGCGTGCCCCGTGGTGACCAGCGCCAGCACGATGACGCCCATCGTCTTCTGAGCGTCCTGCAGGCCGTGGCCGAGGGCGAGGGACGCCGCCGACAGCGTCTGCGCGATGCGGAACCGGCGCACCACCCGGCTCGGCTGCGCCCGCCGGAAGATCCACAGGATCGCCACCATGACCAGGTAGGCGGCGACGAACCCGACTACCGGCGACACCACCATCGGCACGACGACCTTGTCGACCACGCTGTGCCAGTTCACGTAGGACGACGAGGCCAGCCCGGCGCCCACGACGCCGCCGATCAGCGCGTGCGAGGACGACGACGGCAGCCCGAAGTACCAGGTGATCAGGTTCCAGGTGATCGCGCCGAGCACGCCGGCGGCGATGACGGTGAGGCCGTGCAGCCCGGTCGGCGGGGTGATGACCTCGCTGATCGTCTTGGCGACCTCGACGCCGAGCAGCGCGCCCAGCATGTTCATCACCGCGGCCATGCCGAGCGCCACCCGCGGCGTCAGCGCCCGCGTGGACACCGCCGTCGCGATGGCGTTGGCGGCGTCGTGGAAGCCGTTGGTGTAGTCGAACACCAGCGACACCACGACGACCAGCACGAGCACGGCCATCTGCGCGTCGGACCGCAGCCCGAGCGCGCCCGCGATCATCACCAGGACGATCCCGGCGAGCAGCAGCAGCCAGGCCCGCCCGCTCACCCGGCGCGTCGCCTGCTCGCCGATGGTGGGCGCGGCGTCCGCCGAGGGGTCCCGGACGAGCGTCGAGCCCGGGTCCTCGCCTGCGCTCATGATTCCTTGACCGCGATGGTCTCGACCGTGTTCGCGACGTGCTCGAACGCGTCCGCGGCCTCTTCGAGGCAGTCGATGACCTGCTTGAGCTTCAGCACGTCCAGGGTGTCGTACTCGCCGCTGAACAGCTGCGCGAGCAGCTTGCGGTACACCTGGTCGCCCTGGTTCTCGAGCCGGTTGATCTCGATCCAGTACTCGCTGAGCTCCTTCATGGAGCGCAGCCGGGGCATGGCCTCCGCGGTGAGCTCGGCGGCCCGCTCCAGCACCTCCACCATGTGCACGATGCCCTTCGGGAACTCGTCGATCTTGTAGAGGACGACGAGGTCGGCTGCCTCCTCCATCTCGTCCATCACGTCGTCGATGGTGGAGGCCAGCCGGTAGATGTCCTCGCGGTCGAACGGGGTGATGAACGTTTCGTTCAGCCGTCGCATGATCGCGTGAGTGCATTCGTCGCCCGCGTGTTCGCAGGCGCGCATCTTCTCCGCGATCGCTGCCCGGTCGGCGCCGTCGCTGATGAGCTCCACGAGCAGCCTGGCGCCGGTGACCAGGTTGTTCGCCGAGTCGGCGAACATGTCGTAGAAGCTGTCCTCACGCGGCGTGAGACGCAAGCGCACGTCGTTCTCCTGAAGTGCCGGAACAGTCCGCAGAGGATCGTAGGCGCTACCGGCCGTAAAAAGAACCTTTGCCCCAGCTTCGGCCGGTGTCCCCCATCCTCTCACCTACAAGATTGCCCTAGATCACCAGGTACATACCCCTGCGGTTAGGCCGATCGGGGGCGCCGCGCATAGGCTCGGGGCCGGAACATCGGCCGCACGGAGAGTGACGACGAGCGTGAGTGAGATTCGTTACAGCGTCCCGGCGATCAGCTGCGGGCACTGCGTGACCGCGATCAGCGGGGAGGTCCGGCGGGTGCCGGGGGTGAGCGAGGTGGCGGTGGACGTGGACGCCAAGCTCGTCACCGTCCGTGGCAATGGTCTGGACGACGCGGCGCTGCGCGCGGCGATCGACGAGGCCGGTTACGACGTCGCCGGCTGACCGGCCCGTTTCGGGCCGCGCGGCACCCGCATAGCCGACCGCCGGAACGCGACCGGCGCCGCCGGAACGTGCCCCAGGGGCCGCCGGAACGTGACCGGGGGGCGCCGGATCGGGTCCGGTACCGCCGGAACGGGACCGGTACGCCGGAACAGGTCTGGCGCCGCTGGAACGGGACCGGCGCCGCTGGAACGGGACCGGGGACGCCCGTCGCGGACGTCCCCGGGCGGATCGGGCCTCGGCTAATCCTGCGGCGTCAGCTCGCGACGACCGGCCTCGCCGGAACGCACCCCGAGCACCATGTCGATTTCCGCGATGGTGAGCGGCCGCTCCGCCGCCGCCACCGCACTGAGCATCTCGGCATAGAGTTCGATCTCGTCCAACGCAACGCGGTCGTGGACGCGCAGATCGAGGTTCTGCTGGCGCACCGCGTCCACCTCCGTTCGTTCCCCACACCCAAGTCGAGGCTACGCGTCCCACCCCGACGGGCACATGACCCAAGAGGGCCATTCGAGGGCCACCCGCACCCGTGGTCTTCCCGGGTCAGGCGGGCATGATGCGCCCGATCACGCGGGAGGGGTCCCCGGGGACGGCCGTCAAGGGCTCCTGTCGGACGCCGTCAGCCGCCCCGGTGGAAGTCGCCGAGCATCTGCTCCAGCGCCGTCTCCGGCAGGTCGCGGGCGGTGAGCCGGGCCACCGTCGCCGCGTTGACGTCCGCGCCCGCGAGGCGCGCCGCCTGCCGCGCGACCGTCTGCTCGAACAGCGCCCGGACGGTCCTGGCGTAGGCGAACGCCGGGTCCTGCCGCAGCCGCTCGAAGCGGGTGAGCAGCTCGACGCGCAGCTCCTCGTCCAGCATGTACAGGTCGCGCTCGGCGTACTTCTGGAACAGCCGGACCATCTCCCGGTCGCTGATCCCGTGGAACTCCACGATCCGCCCGAACTCGGCGCGGAACGCGGGATTACCCGCGAGGAACCCCTCCATCTCCGCCGCCGGGCTGGAGCAGACCACCACGAACCGCCCGCCGCGCTCGCGCATGCCGCGCAGCAGCTCGCTCACCACCGCCGGGCTGCGGTCCAGCAGGTAGGCCTCCTGGATCAGCAGCACGCCGCCGAGCGCCTGCTCGATCATGCCGGCGACCCGGCTCTCGGTGTCCGGCTGGTCGCGGCCCGCCAGATGCACCGGACGGCACGCCACCACATGCCCCGACTCCAGCAGCCCGAGCGCGGCGTAGATCCCGCCGACGAGCCCCGCCACCGTCGTCTTGCCCGTCCCCGGCGGCCCCGTGAACACCAGGTGGTGGTGGTCGCGGTCCGCCACGCCGTAGCGGACCCGGCCCGCCGCCTGCTCCGCCTCGTCCGCCAGCTCCCGGACGACCGCCTTGACGTCGTCCAGCCCGGTCAGCCCGTCGAGCTGGCGCAGGTAGCCGTCGATGTCGCCGGGCGGCCGCAGCGCCGGCTCGATGCCCTCCGCGACGCCGTGCAGGTCGTCCGGCGTCAGGACGAGCCGGTCGTGCGACGCGCCCGCCCGCGCCATGTTCCGCTGGCTCGCCTGGTCCAGGTACGCCTCGACGAGCCGCGCGTTCACCAGGTCGCCCGGGCCGCGGAGCCGTTCGAGGTCCTCCTTCGCGACCTCCAGCGCCGACGCCCCGATCGTGACGCGCCGCTCGTCCGCCAGCAGGTGCAGCAGCGTCATCCGATCGTCGAGCCCGCTGAAGTCGGGCAGCCGGTACACCCGGAACGCCTGCACCAGCTTCGGATGCTCCCTCAGCAGCCGCTTGTACGCGCGCGGCTCGCACGTCGCGATCAGCGGCGTCGTGTTCACCGGGTCGCGGCGCGCCCGCCGCACCGCGCCGGTGACCGCCACCGGGTCCTGCGCGGCGCCGATCGCCACGTCCAGCCGCTCGAACAGGATCGCCGGACCCGGCTGCCGCAGGATCCGCTCCACCGCGTCCACCGGCGCGTCCCGGACGTCGTCGGCGTCGTGCGCGCGGATCGCCCCGTCGCCGAGGCCCGCGTCCGCCAGCGTCAGCGCGATCAGCCGCGCCAGCCTGCGCTGCCCGGTGTGCGGGCCGCCGACCAGCAGCACCCCCGGCACGCCCGCCGGCGCCGACCCCGGACGGCCGTCCACCCGGGTCGCCTCGGCGCCCTCCCCGGCCGGGGCGTTCCACTCCTCGACCTGCGCGCGCAGCTCGTCCAGCAGCTCGCCCGCGTCCTGCTCGCCGGACACGAAGCCGATCCCGAACCGCTCGAGCGTCCGGCGCCGGCCGAGGTCCTGCGGCGGCGGGATCTCGTGGACGGGCCGCTCCGGCGACGGCGTGTCGTCCAGGAAGTCGAAGTCGCCGACCATGGTCTCGGACATGATCCGCGTCCCCGGACCGGGCGGCGGGGCCTGTGCGGGGCCGTCCTCCAGGTCGCCCGGGCCCATGATCCGCGTCCCGGGCGGCTGCTGCGCGTTCTGCGGGGGCGGCGCTCCTCCCCCGCCTTCGACACGCGTCTCGTACACCCCGGCGGGCGGCCGCGGCGGCGCCCCCTCGTCCTCGGCCCGCGTCGCATAAGGATCGAACGCGGCCGCCTGCTCCACCGGAGCCGCCGGTTGCGCACCCGGCCCGCTCGCCGCACCCTGCGGGCCCTGCCCCGCCGGAGCACCCTGCGGGCTCTGCACGGCCGGAGGCACACCGGCACCCGGAGGCAGCCCCTGCGCGGGAGGCCCGGCGCCGGGCCGCTGATAGCCGAGCTGCGTGTAAGGCGGCACGATCGGCTCGTCCTGCTTGTCCTCATCCGGAGAGAACCCGCCGAGCCGCTGCTCCGCGGCCCCCTGCCCACGGTCGGGCGAGGTGGACTCCTGGTCCGCGAAGGCCGCCTGCCCGGGATACGGCGCCCCGCCCGCGTGCGGAGGCTGCTCCGGATATCCGGAAGCGGGCTGCCCGGACGGCGGCGCGCCCGGCATCCCGAACGCGGCCTGCCCCTGATCGTTCGGCACGGGCTTGGGCGGGGACTGCTGGAAACCGAGTTCGGTGTACGGCGGCGCCGCGCTCCCGCCGGCGTCCTCCTCGGCGGGCGAGAACCCGCCCATCGCCGGGTCCGGCGAAGCGAACCCCGCCGCGGCCGGCCCGGGCACGTTCTCCCAGCCCGGCTGCGCCGGCGGCTGGACGAACGGCTGCGCGGGCCCCTGCGGCTCCGCGGGCTGCGGCGGAGCGCCCGGCGCCACCCCCGGCTGGCTCTGCGTCCCGAACGGCGGCGACGGCGACGGGCTCGGCGGCGGCGTCTGCGTCTGCGCGGCCGCCGTCGCGCGCGCACGGCCGCGCCCGATGATCCCCGCGATGATCGCGGTCGGCACCGGGAAGCCGCGGGGGCGCGCGGGCATCCCGCCGAGCCGGCACCACGCGAGGTCCAGCTCGTACATCGCGGCGAGCAGCGTCTCCGCACCCTCGCCGGAGCCCGCCGCACGCAGCGGGTCCGGCAGCCGCATGTCGACCGGCCACAGCCGGCGCAGCGGATGCCCCTTCTGCTCCGCGACCGCCTGCACCGTGTACCGGATCTCCGGGTCCAGCCACGGGACGATCGAGCCCGCCACGTCCTTGCGGACGACGTCCAGGTCGGCGGCCAGCAGCGCGGCGGCGACCATCCGCGGCTCGGTGTACGCCGGGTCCGCCGGGTCGCCCGGCAGGTCGGCGATGGCCTCGCTCAGCGTGTAGAACGCGTGCCGGAAGTTGTCGCCCGGCGAGCTCTCGTTCCGCAGCGCCGGCACCAGATGCGGCGGGCACCGGGTCAGCCACTGCTGGACGATCGCCTGGTCCCCGTACGGGAGCGCCCCGTAGTCGACCGTCGGGTTGCTCAGCGTCGTCCCGAGGATGGCCAGCAGCGCGTCCGCCCGGATCTGGAACCGCGGGTCGTCGCGCAGCGCGCTCGCGACCGCCCACATCGTCCGCAGGACGACGACCGCCGCGTCCACTCGGCTGGCGCGCAGCCGCTCGGAGTACAGCCCGACCAGCGTCTCCAGCGCGGGCGGGGTCATCCAGCGCGGACCGTCCACGTCCGGCAGCGGCCGGGCCCGGTACGGCTTCCACAGGTCCAGCATCTGCGCGTCCAGCCGGGCGTCGAACACCGGCGCGGCCGCGCACCACATCATCACGCCCCACGCGACCGCCACGGTGGACGGCGTCTCCTGCGTGAACTGCGACCACCAGTGCGGGTACTCCGGCGCGGACAGCGCCGCCGCGGACTCGACGGTCGCGCGGACCCGCGACGTCAGCTCGCCGGCGAACCCGTGCCCGACGAACGGCAGCGACGCCGGCGGGTCGTACGAGAAGTCGGGCCCGGCCGGGATCACGTGCGGCGGCAGCTGCGGGACCTGCATGCCGCCCTGCTGCGCGGGCCGAGCCGCCATCCGCACGGCGGGCGTCCGCGGCGGCGGGCACAGGTACCACTGCCCGTCCGACGGGTGCAGCCGGTACCACCGGGCCCACGCCCCGAACAGCCACCACGTCCCGTCGGGCAGGACGAGCATGCGTCCGGCGATGGCGTGATGGCGCTGCTGAGGAGGCGCCGACGGCCACCATTGGGCGGCCACCATCGCCCTCGTGTCGCGCTCGGCCTCCGCGAACGGATCCTGCCCCATCCGGGGGCTGGGCGGCGGAGCACTGCCATAGCCCGGTCCCCACACCACGTGGGTCATGGTAGTCAGCCCGAACGCCCCACAACTCCCCCGAACGCCCCCGCCCGAAGTCCCCCCAGGTCAACCCCCACCAAACCCCGCCCCCACCACCGGGTGGCGTGCCACCGAAGCACGCCCCCACAAACACATACCGCCCAAGCAAGCCCACACGTGGTGCGGGCAAGCCACCAGAAACCACCATCCGAACACGCCACCAGTGCCCCCGCCGCCGTGACTTGCCGACCGCACGCCACACCCCGCCGGAGCCCACGCACCACGACAGCGCGCCACTACAGCGCGAGCCGCCAGAACGCATGCACCAGGGGCGCCCCACCCGAACGCGCGCCCCCGAGCTCGTGCTACCGGGAGGCGCCATCATCACGCGCCACCAAACACACGCCACCAGAGCAAGCCACCGCATGGCGCGCCACCCCAGAGCGAGCCACCAGAACGCATGCATCAGGGGGCGCCATCCGAACGCGCGCCCCCGAGCTCGTGCTTCCGAGAGGCACGCCATCATCACGCGCCACCAAACACACGCCACCAGAGCAAGCCACCGCATGGCGCGCCACCCCAGGACGAGCCACCAGAACGCATGCACCAGGGGCGCGTCACCGCTGCGCTTGCCACCGGTACGCGTGCCGTCCGTGAGCAGCCACCAGAGCGCGCCACCGAGACCGTGCCGCCAGGGGCACGTCGCCACCAGAGCGTGCGCACCGAGACCCTGCTGCCGGGGCACGCCGCCAGTGTGTGCCCCCGGCACACAGCCACAGAGGGCCCTGCTGTGGGGCGCACCATCGAAGCACGCACCACCCAGGGGCATGCCGCGAGAACACATACCGCCAGGGGGGCGTGTCACCGAGGCGCCCAACCGGGGTGCGCTGCCGGGGCGGCAGGTGCGGGAGGTTAGTGCCAGGTGGCCTGGCTGTGGCGCTTGGCCTTCTGCATGTAGACCTCGGGGGTGTGCGCGAGGACGAGGCGGTCGCCGTCGTTGAGCTCGCGGACGATCTTGCCGGGCGTGCCCGCGACCAGGACGCCCGACGGGATCTGCTTGCCGGGCGGCACCAGGGCGCCGGCCGCGATGAGGGTGCCCGCTCCGATCCGGGCGCCGTTCAGCACGATGGCGCCGATGCCGATCAGCGAACCGGTCTCGACGTGCGCGCCGTGCACCATGGCCTTGTGCCCGAGGCTGACCCGGTCCTCCAGGACGGCGGGCATCCCCGGGTCGGCGTGCAGGCAGCTGAGGTCCTGGATGTTGCACTCGTCGCCGACGATGATCTCCTCGTCGTCGCCGCGCAGCACCGAGCCGTACCAGACGCTGGACGCCCGGCCGAGCGTCACGCGTCCGACGACCACCGCTCCGGGCGCCACCCACGCCTCGGCGTGGATCTTCGGCTCTTCTTCGCCCAGCGACCCCACATAGCTCATGCGCCCGATGCTAGGCCGTACCCAAACCCCCGCCCCACCCCGCCCTCACCCGCCCGGACAAGGCCGCGACCGTCCACCCCAACGCGTCCCCGCACAACACACCCCGTCGAGGCAAGCGCCACGAAGGCAAGCACCGCAACAGCGTGGCCCAGCACGACGGGCACCGCGGACGGGCACCGCGGACGGGTTGGTGGGGGGTTCGGGGGGTGTTGGGCGACACGGGGGTGCTGGTGGGGGTGTTTTTTCGGGATATTCGGTAGTTTGTCGGCTCCAGAGAGATGAAGAAACGGCAGCGAGAAGGGCGTTCCGGTTGCGCGAGCGGGGCGGAGCGCACGAGAGTCGATGCTGACGTTTCTGCTGTGGGCCCGCTGACCGGCGGGTGAGGATTCGCAAACCGACCCTGACGGGGTGATACCCCCGCCAACGACCCCCCAAGGCATCATGAGCAACGAAGCCGAAATCCTGCCGAACCTCCTTCAAGACGAGTCCTTCGAGATCGTCATGCGCGGCTACAACCGCCGCCAGGTCGACGACTACATCGCCCGCGCCCAGCAAAAGCACCGCGAGCTCGAGGCCCGGCTCGCGCGCGCCCAGGACGACGCCGAGCGCGTCCGCCGGGAGATGGCGGAGGTGCGCGAGGCCCGCAAGCCCACCGGTGACGACCTGAGCGACCGGTTGCGCCAGATCATCAACCTCGCCGAGGACGAGGCGCAGGACAAGGTCGCCGAGGCCGAGGCCAAGGGCGCCGAGATCCGCAAGGACGCCGAGCAGGAGTCCAAGCGCATCATCGACGAGGCCCGCGCGCACGCCGACAAGAACCTCTCCCAGGCGCAGGAGAAGGCCGACCACATGCTGGCCGCCGCCAAGAAGGAGTCCGACAGCGTGCTGTCGGCCGCCAAGCAGGAGGCGGAGCAGACGGTGACGAGCGCGCGGCTGGAGGCCGAGCGCACCCTCACCGCGTCCGAGCGCCGCGCCAGCGTGATCAACGAGGGCGCCACCCAGCGGCTCACGTCGCTGACCAAGAACCACACGCAGGCGCTGCAGCGGCTCACCGAGATCAGCGAGACGCTGCACCGGCTGCTGACCGCCGAGAACGAGGCGGGCCCGCTGGAGAAGATGGTCGAGGACGCCGTCCGGCAGTCGCCGCCGCGCAAGCAGCCGGCGCCCGCCCAGCCCGTCGCCGCGCAGCCCGGCCCGTCCGCCGCGACCGGTCCCAAGCCGGTTCCGGCCAAGCCGGTCACCGCGCCGGCGCCGGTGATGAAGAAGCCGGAGCCGGACGCCCCGGTCACCGGCACCGGCCCGCAGGTCCCGCCGCCGGCGAAGGCGCCGCGGCCGGTGGAGGACGCCGACGGCGGCCCGTCCGGCGGCCACGCCCCGATCGTTCCCCCGGCCCCGCGCGGGCCCGCCGACCCGAGCTGATCCCCAGCCCCGGCGGAGACGTCACGGCCCCGCGAACGGTGCGTCCGGCCCCTGCCGGGCGCACCGTTCGCGTCCGCGGCCGTTCAAGGGGAGCGGAAATCGCGGCATAGGATCTTCCGGGTGAGCAAGAGGACCACGACGCGCCACGGAACCGCCCGCCCGATCCGGCTGCTCGGAGACCCGGTGCTGCGCACCGAGTGCGACCCCGTACGGACGTTCGACACGGCCCTGGAGAAGCTGGTCGACGACATGTTCGTCACGATGTACGAGGCGGACGGCGCGGGCGTGGCCGCGAACCAGGTCGGCTCCGGTCTGCGGCTGTTCGTGTACGACTGCGAGGACGACCGGGGGCGCCGGCACGTCGGCCACGTGGTCAATCCGGTTCTCGTGGCCGCGGACGGTGAGCTGCTGGTCGAGTCCGAGGGGTGCCTGTCGCTGCCGGGCATGCGGTTCGAGACGCCGCGCCACGCGCACGCGGTCGTGGAGGGCGTGGACGCGAAGGGCCGGCCCGTCCGCGTGGAGGGCACCGGGTACTTCGCGCGCTGCCTGCAGCATGAGTGCGGTCATCTCGACGGCGAGGTCTACATCGACGTGCTGTCCGGCGATGTGCGGCGCGAGGCCATGCGGGCGATTCGGGATCTTCAGCGTCCCTGAGCGAGACGGCGTCGGTGCGAACGCACATTCCGATGCGGGGGATGCCGGGTGCCTTCGGCATGGGTGCCTCCTGACCTCTCGTCCGAGCCGATGAGGCCATGCTCCGGCACCCGGCCGCGACACAGAACTAGAACCTCGTTCTGTGGATAACCGGTCAGCGGGTGGCCCAGTGGGCCGGATCGCCGGCGGCGCTGCGGGCGGCCTGGGCGCGGCTCGCCGTCGACTCGACGATCGCCCGAGCCTCCCCGGATTCCCGGTCGGCGGCCGCCACCTGCACCGGCCCGGGCGGGGCGTCCACATGGACGGTGGCCAGCCCGAAGACGCGCTGCACCGGATTCATGGTCAGCCGGACGCTCTGCGCCCGCGCGTGGGCGATCACGTCCGTGCGGCGGCACGGCCAGCCGTGCCTGGCCACGAACACCACGTCGTCGGCGCCGGCGCCGTCCGCCCGGTCGACCGCGATCGCCTTCGAGGAGGCGGGCACGAGCGGCACCGCGTCGACGTGCGTGCCGGGGAACACCTGCGAGACCAGATGCATGGCGACGTGCCTCGGCGCGATCGGCAGCAGCGTCGAGGACAGCGCCTGCCGCTCGCCCGCGTAGCCGGCGACGGTCACCTCGACGCGGGCCCAGCCGACCTTCCGCCAGATGGCGGGCTCGACGATGCTGACGGCCTGGATGCGACCGGGCGGAAGGGTCTGCATACGCGTCTCGAGCAGCCCGTACCGGAGCCGTATCCCGTCCGGTGACATCGCGACCGTGAAGTTGGCGTACATCACCAGCGGTGCGATGACGGCCCGGATGAGCCCCAGCACGATGGGCAGCGTGACCGCCAGGATGCCGCCCTCGGCGTACACCACGAGGAAGACGAGGGTCGCGAAGAAGAGGATCCCCGTGCCGAGCACGGGCAGGCGGAGGATCAGCGAGGCGAGCAGGTTGCCGAAGGGGACGCGCCACATGTGCCGTTCCGGCGCCTCGGGCGTGGTCCCAGGCAGACCCGCCGCGCGCGCGAGGAGCTCGGCGCGCAACTGCTGGGCGGAGTGGCGTCCGAGGTAGCGCAGCGCGATCTCGCTCTGCTCCCCGCCCGCGAGCTCAACCCGGACCTCCGCCAAGGAGAACACCCGTGTCACGAGCGGGCGGACGACGTCGATGGCCTGGATGCGGGAGAGCGGGATGCGGCGCTTGTTCTTGCGGATCAGGCCCGTCTCCACCACGAGGTCGTCGCCGTCGATGGTGAAGCGCAGGGCCAGCCACGTCCACAGGCCGGAACCGATCGCGATCGCCGTCATGGGGATGGACACCGCGAAGAACCGCGTCACCACGGCGGGCGTGAGCTCCAGCGTGACGCCGCTGCTCGTCTGGGTCAGCAGCAGCGGGAAGCCGAGCAGGACGAAGTAGATGACAAGGAACACGAAGGCGCGCAGCGGCGCCGTCGCCCAATGCAGCCGATGCGTGCCCTCGGAGAACCGGACCGGTGGCGGAGGGGGACGGTAACCGGGCGGCGGGCCGTAGGCATGGGGCGGCCCATAAGGCGGCCTGGGCTGACCGTACGGGCCAGGCGGCGCACCATACGGAGGACGAGGCGGCCCGTAGGGCCCAGGCGCCTGCGGTCCATGAGGCCCCGGCGGCTGCGGCCCATAGGGGCCGGACGGACCGTACGGACGGCCATAGCCGCCGGGAGGCGGACCATAAGGGCCGCTCATAGGCCCATGCTCCGTGCCTCGCCCTTCTGAGCGAGACGATCGCGCAGATGTGCGGCCTCCATCGCGGGCAGACCGGGGATGGCCACGTCGGTCGCCGCGGCCGCGGTGTGCATGCGCACCGTGGCGATGCCCATCCACCGCTCAAGGAGGCCCGCGGTCACGTCCACGAACTGCATGCGGCCATAGGGGACGACGATGAGCCGCTTGACGAACACACCGTGGGTCACCACGAGGTCGTCGGAACGCTCGACGTAGCCGAAGGACCGCCGGTCGAGCTCCGCCACGACCCAGGTGACCACGGTGATAAGCGCTACAGCGACGATCCACATGACGGCCGCCGCCGCGCCCCCGTTGCGCCACACCAGGAAGCCGCCCACGGCGCCGATGGGGACCGCCCACAGCACGGCGGTGAGCAGCCTGTGCGGCGCGTGCCGTGCGGAGATGGTCGACCACTGAAGGCCCCCGCCGGGGGCGAACGCCTCGTCCGCCCTGTAGGTCGGGGGCACCGCGACGGGTGCGCCCTGTTGCTGCTGGTGGCCTCCGGGCGGCACCTGTCCGGCGCCCGGCACGAAGTCGGGCCGGCCCGGCGGAGAGCCCGCGGGGTCCTGCGGATGGCCGCTCTGCCCCGGGCCGGACGGCGCGGGAGGGTGCGCCGCGTTCTGGTATCCAGGCTGCGCGACGGGCTCGTACGGCGGTTCGCCATGGCTCGGGTTCATTGCCCCCTAGTCAACCGGATAACGGCCGCCGCTCGCCATGGGACCATGAAGCGGTGATCGGAGCGGCGGAGACGCGACCATGACCACCGAGCGGATCGTCGGGATCGGTGCGGGCGCCAAGGAGCTCGCCACCGAGGACATGACGTTGAACATCGGCCCCCAGCACCCGTCCACGCACGGGGTGCTCCGGCTGCGGCTGACCCTGGACGGCGAGCGCATCTCGGCGGCCGAGCCCATCATCGGCTACATGCACCGCGGCGCCGAGAAGCTGTTCGAGGTGCGGGACTTCCGGCAGATCATCGTGCTGGCCAACCGGCACGACTGGCTCTCGGCGTTCGCCAACGAGCTCGGCGTGGTGCTCGCCGTCGAGCGGATGCTCGGCATGGAGGTGCCGGTCCGCGCGGTGTGGACGAGGACGCTGCTGGCCGAGCTCAACCGGGTCCTCAACCACCTCATGTTCCTGGGCTCGTATCCCCTCGAAGTGGGTGCGATCACACCGATCTTCTATGCGTTCCGTGAGCGCGAGACGTTGCAGCGGGTGATGGAGGAGGTGTCCGGTGGCCGCATGCACTACATGTTCAACCGTGTCGGTGGCCTGAAGGAGGAGCTCCCCGCCGGTTGGACGGCGCGCGCGCGGACCGCCGTCTCCGACGTCCGCTCACGGATGAGCGACATCGCCGATCTCATCGTGGGCAACGAAATCTTTCGCGCGCGCACACGCGGCGTCGGTGTGCTCACGCAGGAGCAGATCCTCCAGTACGGCGTGTCGGGCCCCATCGCCCGGGCGTCCGGCCTCGATTTCGATCTGCGCCGGGACGAGCCGTACCTCGCCTATGGGGAACTCGACGTTCCGGTGGTCACCCGGCAGGAGGGCGACTGCCTCGCCCGCTTCGAGTGCCTGCTGGACCAGGTGTACGCATCGCTGGACCTGGCCGACGCGTGCCTGGACCGGCTCGCCGAACTGCCGCCGGGGCCCATCAACCAGCGGCTCCCGAAGGTGCTCAAGGTGCCTGAGGGGCACACCTACGCCTGGACGGAGAACCCGCTGGGCATCAACGGCTACTACCTGGTGTCGCGGGGCGAGAAGACGCCGTGGCGGATGAAGCTGCGGTCCGCGTCGTTCAACAACGTCCAGGTGCTGGCCGAACTGCTGCCCGGCAACCTGGTCGCCGACATGATCGCGATCCTCGGCTCGATGTTCTTCGTCGTCGGCGACATCGAC
Organism: Actinomadura montaniterrae; assembly: GCF_008923365.1. Lineage (GTDB taxonomy): Bacteria > Actinomycetota > Actinomycetes > Streptosporangiales > Streptosporangiaceae > Spirillospora > Spirillospora montaniterrae. Next base: position 58,719 of record NZ_WBMR01000014.1, on the reverse strand, counting down.
AAGTAGCGCGCCTAGCCGTGGCTATGCGAGCGGCTCAGGCCCTGGAGGCGTTCCTGTTGCGCTCCTCCTCGTCGGGGTCCTTGGGCACACGGCACGCGTACTCCAGGAAGAACGCCGCACCGACGAGCACGATGGCCGCAAGGAACGTGCCCACGCTGACGAAGAAGTCGTGGCGCGGCGTCGACTTGTCCAGCGAGTCCGCCAGGCTGGCGGCGAACCCGCCGAAGACACCGGCGATGACAGCGGCCGTGTGCGCGCTGGCCTTTCCCAGGGCCGCCATACGCGCGACCGCGAGCGGCTCCACCGGTTTGGTGTTCGGCTTGCGGCGGATCCGGCGCAGCAGGTTGTAGCCGGTGAAGGCCTCGCCGAGCGCCAGCAGCAGCAGCGTCGGCACCGCCGTCCACGGAAGCGGCGGCAGCGAGACGTACGCGGAACGCAACACCGCCCAGGTGATCACTGCCACGACGATCACGAGGGCGACGAGGAACAGCGGGCGGGACGGTCTCATGCAGGCTGCTGCAGGGTCAGGTCGTTCCGGCGGCGGACGGCCGACGGGCCCCCTTCCGCCTGCTTGGCCTCGGCGAGGTCGCCGACACGGCCGTGTCCCGGCAGGAGCACGTCAGGCTCGATGTCGGCCCACGGCACGAGCACGAACGCCCGCTCGTGCGCGCGCGGATGCGGGAGCGTCAGATCGGGGTCGTTGGACGAGATGTCCCCGAACACCACGATGTCGATGTCGAGCGTGCGCGGCCCCCAGCGGACCTCCCGGACGCGGCGCAGGGAGTTCTCGATGTTGAGCACGCGTTCGAGCAGGTTCTCCGGTGGGAGCCTCGTGTCGGCCACCACCACGATGTTGAGGTAGTCGCCCTGCTCGGGGATGGTCTCCTCGGGGGGCGCGTACGGGGCCGTCTCGTAGACCGGGGAGCACGCCACGAACTCCAGGCCGGGGGCGTCGAACAGCGCGTCGACCGCCTCCTGGAGGTTGTCCAGCCGGTCGCCGAGGTTGCTGCCGAGCGAGAACACGACACGGTGCTCGACCAGCATGTGGCCGCCGGTCGCGGTGCGGTCGGGCATGCGGTCTGACGCTGTCATGGGCGACTCCTCCTGATCTTCACGGCGACGTCCGTGAAGGGATGCGGCACCGGGGCGCTCGGCTTGTGGACGGTGACCTCGGCCTCCACCACCGCCGGGTCCTCCAGACATATCTTCGCGAGCCGGTCGGCCAGCGTTTCGATCAGATCGACGGGCTCTCCCTCGACGGCCGCGACCAGCTTGCCGGCCAGCGTGCCGTAGTCGACGGTACGGGACAGGTCGTCGGTCTCCGCCGCGGGGCGGGTGTCGAGGCCGAGCGACGCGTCGACCACGAACTCCTGCCCGAGCTCGCGCTCGGCCGGCAGCGCGCCGTGCCTTCCCCGGGCCCGCAGGCCGCGCAGTTCTATGCGGTCCAGGCTCATTCTTCCTCTGCATCCGCGGGGTTGAGGACGGGCGAGCCGTGGTGCAGCAGGAGCCGCCACTGCCCGTCGACGCGTACGAACAGTTTCGTGGCCACGATGCTTCCGCCCGCGAGGAAACCGGCCTCCGACTCGTCGTCGGCCGTGAGGACGTTCTCCTTGCACGTGACCACAGCGTGGTCGCCGTAGACGTCCGTTTCAACATCGGTCAGCACGAACTGGATGTAGGTGGTGTTGGCCATGATGAGCGCCCACGAGCGGAGGACCTCCTCGCGCCCGCGCAGCATCGTCCAGCCGGGATGGACGCAGGACACGCCCGCCGCGTAGGGGCCCTCGGCCCACACGTCGGACATGCGGTCGAAGTCCCCCGCTTCGAAGGCGGCGTAGAACTCGGCGTGGACCTCTTCCAGGTCGGCGCGGTTCACTGCACGGGTCATCGCTGGTCGCTCCCGGGGTGCATGGGACGGGCGGCCTCGATCGCGGCCGCCACGCGTACGGCGTCCACGTTCGGACGTACCCGGTGCACGCGCACGCACCACGCACCGGCGGTCGCGGCGAGGGCCGTGACGGCGACGGTGGCGTCATCGCACTCGGCGAACGGGCGGCGCGTCCCGTCCGGCTCGGCCAGCAGGGTCGTGAAGAAGCTCTTGCGGGACGCGCCCACCAGAAGCGGGTAGCCCGTGCCGATGAACTCGTCCAGATGGGCCAGCAGGGCCCAGTTGTGCCCGGCGGTCGGGCTCTTGGCGAACCCCAGTCCCGGGTCGAGGACGACCATGGACGGATCGACGCCCTCGCCCAGGACCGCATCGACGCGGTGCAGCAGTTCCTCGCGCACCTCGCGGACAACGTCGGCGTAGACGGAACGGGTCTGCATGTCGTGGCTGTGGCCGCGCCAGTGCATCACCACATAGGGGACCTTGGCCGCGGCCACCACACGGGGCATGTCCGGGTCGGCCAGGCCGCCGCTCACGTCGTTCACCAGCCGGGCGCCCACGGCGACGGCTGCTTCCGCCACCTCCGCGCGCATGGTGTCGACACTGACCGGGACGTTCTCCTCCGTGAGCGCCTTGATGACGGGCACCACGCGGCGGAGTTCCTCGTCCAGCGACACCCGCTGCGCCCCTGGGCGCGTGGACTCACCGCCCACGTCGACGATGTCGGCGCCCTCGGCGACGAGGTCCAGGCCGTGCCGGACGGCCTTCTCCGGGTCGAACCAGCTTCCCCCGTCGGAGAACGAGTCCGGGGTCACGTTGACCACGCCCATGACGAGGCATCGCCCCGGCTGGGGCAGCCCCGGAACGGCGGCACTGGTCATATGGCCCAGCCTATGCCTTGCCCGCACCCCTTCAGAGCGCCGCCCTAAGCGGCCTCTAGGAGCCGCGGGCGCGCATCCGCCTCGCTCGCCCGACGCGGCGGCCGACGGCCCGGCCCGCGACTCGGCCCTCGCGTCCCGGCCGTCCGTCGCCGCACACCCATCACATGCTGAACGGGCCTCAGCTCGACGCTGAGGCCCGTTCGGACGTTTCGGGGAATCGGGATGCGGCCGAGGGTCAGGAGCGGCCCAGGATCAAGCTCATCGCCTCGCCCCGGGTCTCCGCATGATCGCGGAAGTCCCCGCGCACCGCCGAGGTCACCGTCTTGGCGCCCGGCTTGCGCACCCCCCGCATGGTCATGCACAGGTGCTCGGCCTCGATCACCACGATCGCGCCGCGCGGCTCCAGCACGCTCATCAGCGCGTCCGCCACCTGGCTGGTCAGCCGCTCCTGCACCTGGGGGCGCCGCGCGTACACGTCGACCAGCCGGGCCAGCTTCGACAGCCCGGTGATCTGCCCCTTCTTGTTGGGCGTGTACCCGACGTGCGCCACCCCGTGGAACGGCACCAGGTGGTGCTCGCACACGCTGTACACCTCGATGTCCTTCACCAGGACCATTTCCTCATGGTCGGCGTCGAACACCGTCGTGAGCGCGTCCTCGGGCCGCTGGCGCAGGCCGGCGAACTGCTCGGCGTACGCGCGCGCGACCCGCGCCGGGGTGTCGCGGAGCCCGTCGCGCTCGGGGTCCTCCCCGATCGCGAACAGGATCTCGCGCACCGCCTTCTCGATCCGCGCGTGGTCGAACCCCGGAGGGTCCTCCTGCACCGGCTCTTCGTCGTACGGAATGGCCAAGGCGGTCAGCTTTCGCCCGGGGCCGGGTCGGCGGACTCGGAGGTGACGCCGCCGCCCTGGCCGTTGTTCTTGGTCAGGTCGGTCACGTCCTGCGGGCCCAGCAGAGCCAGTTCCTTGGGCGTGAGCACCGGCGGACGGTCCGACGGGAGGCGCTTGCCATAGCCGGTGTAGGAGTTCTGGTGCGGCCGCTTCTGGATCGGAGCGAAGATCTGCAGCACCTGCTCCTTGGAGAGGGTCTCCTTCTCCATGAGGTTGACCACCAGGTCGTCCAGGACGTCCCGGTACTCCACGAGGATCTCCCACGCGGTGTCGTGCGCGGACTCGATGTAGCGCCGCACCTCGTCGTCGATCGCGGACGCGATGTCCTCGGAGTAGTCCCGCTCGTGGCCCATGTCGCGGCCCAGGAAGACCTCGCCCTGCCCGGTGCCGAACTTGCGGGCGCCGAGGCGCTCGCTCATGCCGTACTCGGTCACCATGTTGCGGGCGATGGAGCTGGCCTTCTCGATGTCGTTGGCCGCGCCCGTGGTCGGCTCGTGGAAGACCAGTTCCTCCGCGGTGCGCCCGCCCAGCAGCATGGCCAGCTGGTCGGTCATCTCCGAGCGCGTGGTGAGGAACTTGTCCTCCATCGGCAGGGTCATGGTGTAGCCCAGCGCGCGCCCGCGCGGGAGGATCGTCACCTTGTGCACGGGGTCGGAGTTCGGCAGCGCGTGCGCCACCAGCGCGTGCCCGCCCTCGTGGTAGGCAATGATCTTCTTTTCCTTCTCCGACATCACCCGGGTCTTGCGCTCCGGCCCGGCCATGACGCGGTCGATGGACTCCTCGAGGGTGTCCATGTCGATGAGCTTGCGGTCGAAGCGCGCGGTCAGCAGCGCCGCCTCGTTGATCACGTTCGCGAGGTCCGCGCCGGTGAAGCCCGGGGTGCGGCGCGCGATGACGTCCAGGTCGACGTCCGGGGCGAACGGCTTGCCGCGGCCGTGCACCCGCAGGATGCCCTTGCGGCCCTCCAGGTCGGGGCGGTCCACGGTGACCTGGCGGTCGAACCGGCCGGGACGCAGCAGCGCCGGGTCCAGGATGTCGGGACGGTTGGTCGCCGCGATGAGGATCACGCCGCCCTTGACGTCGAAGCCGTCCATCTCGACGAGCAGCTGGTTCAGCGTCTGCTCGCGCTCGTCGTGGCCGCCGCCGAGGCCCGCGCCGCGGTGCCGGCCGACGGCGTCGATCTCGTCGATGAAGATGATCGAGGGGGCGTTGGTCTTGGCCTGCTCGAACAGGTCGCGCACGCGCGAGGCGCCGACGCCGACGAACATCTCGACGAAGTCGGAGCCGGAGATCGAGTAGAACGGCACGCCCGCCTCACCGGCCACCGCGCGCGCGAGGAGCGTCTTACCGGTGCCGGGCGGGCCGTACAGCAGCACGCCCTTGGGGATCTTCGCGCCGATCGACTGGAACTTCGCCGGGTTCTGCAGGAAGTCCTTGATCTCTTCCAGCTCCTCCAGGGCCTCGTCGGCCCCGGCCACGTCGGCGAAGGTGGTCTTGGGGGTGTCCTTGGTGATGAGCTTGGCCTTGGACTTGCCGAAGTTCATCACCCGCGAGCCGCCGCCCTGCATCTGGTTCATGATGAACAGGAAGATCAGCACGATGACCACGATGGGCAGCAGGCTGAACAGCAGGTTCAGGAAGAAGCTCTGCTTGGGGACATCAACGTTGTAGCCGCCGGGCAGCTTGCCCGCGTCGGCCTGCTTCTGCAACTGGTTCTGCAACTGCAGGCCCTGGCCGTCGACCCAGGAGGCCTGCTGCTGCTTGCCGTTCTTGAGCGTGACCTCGATCCGCTGGTCCTTGTCGACGATCTTGGCGGACTCCACCTGGCCCGCGTCGATCTCCTGGACCACCTTGGAGGTGTCGGTCTTCTCGAACGAACGGCCGGGGTTGACGCCCCACATCACAAGGGCGACCAAGAGGCCGAACAGCAGGATCCACAGCAGCGGCCCGCGAAAATAGCGCTTCACGTCCATTTATCCGGTTACCCCTACCGGGGCCCGTCCCTCCTGACCAACGTCTGTGTGCGATCCTCGCCCGTCCCGGGGGGCGGACGCCACTGCGACCAACAAAGGCCCGTCGCCCGGGGCTCCGGACCCACCGAGGCGGTCTCCCTCACGTGGCTCCCTGACCCGAGGGCCCGGGATAGTGACGGTACACCGCAGGGCACAGGAGACGCAGCCAGCGCCGATCTCCTGATCCTCTTCATATACCCGTCAACGACCTTTGCAACGATCCGTCACGGCCCCTTGTTCCCTGGGGGTTCCCCAGAGGCTCCCCTTGGCCGGGCGCGGGCGGGCCTCAGGAGCCCTCGCCGCCGTACACGTGCGGCGCCAGAGTCCCCACGAAGGGGAGGTTCCGGTACTTCTCCGCGTAGTCGAGCCCGTACCCGATGACGAACTCGTTGGGGATGTCGAACCCGATGTACCTGACGTCGAGGTCGGTCTTCACCGCCTCGGGCTTGCGCAGCAGCGCGCAGATCTCCAGGGACGCCGGGCCGCGCGATCGCAGGTTGCTGACCAGCCACGACAGGGTCAGGCCCGAGTCGACGATGTCCTCCACGATGAGCACGTGGCGGTCGAGGATGTCGGTGTCCAGGTCCTTGAGGATGCGGACGACGCCCGACGACTTGGTGCCCGACCCGTAGGACGAGACGGCCATCCAGTCCATCGACGCCGGCGAGTGCAGCGCGCGCGCGAGATCCGCCATGATCATGACGGCGCCCTTGAGGACACCGACGAGGAGCAGGTCCTTGCCCGCGTAGTCGGCGTCGATCTGCCCGGCAAGCTCGCGCACCTTCGCCTGCAGGTCGGCCTCGGGGATCAGCACCTTCGCCAGGTCGTTGCCCAGGTCCTTCTCGTCCACAACCCCACCCTCATCGTTGTGACTTCGCCCGCCCGCGCGGGACGGACGCCTTGCGCGGCGGGCACGCCGGATGACGGGCTCGCCGATGACAAAGCACGCTGTGTGACGGATCGCACACGACGTGGCGTCAAACCGGGCCGAACAGCAGCCTCCCATACCGCCGGAACGCTCGAAGACCCCCGGGCAGGTCGACGTGCCGCTGGCCGTGCCAGGCCGTGACCAGCCGATCCATTGCATCGACATGGACGGCCGCGAGCGTACCTGGTGGGCTGCCCGCTTTGACCGCTGCCATCCGCAAGACGCGCGTACGAAGGGCTCTGTGCAGTTCTGCGAGGCCGTCCACGCGGAGCGCTACGGTGCGGCCGCCTTCGACGAAGCCGTCGGGCACCTCGTCGAGGAGGTCGTCATAAGCGCGCGCGGCGAGCGCGTCAAGGGCGTCGGCGTCGTCGCGCAGTATCCGGGCCGTTCGCGCCAGCGCTTCGGCCACGCCCGGCCCGAGCGTCTCCTCCAGGACCGGCAGGGCTCGGTGCCGTACGCGCACGCGCGTGTAGGCGGGGTCGTCGTTGTGCGGGTCGTCCCAGGGCTCCAGCCCCATCGCAAGGCAGGCTCGGCGCATGGTCGCCCGATCCAGCTCCAGCAGAGGGCGGAGGTACAGCACCTCACCCTGACCGGTCGGGCGCCTGAGGGTCGTGGGCATCCCTGCCAAGGAGCGGGCCCCGGAACCGCGCGCCAGCCCGAGCAGGACAGTCTCCGCCTGGTCGTCGCGAGTGTGGCCCAGGAGGACCGCTGCCGCGCCGAGCCGGCCAGCGGCACGGTCCAACGCCGCGTAGCGGGCGTTGCGGGCGGCGTTCTCCGTGCCGCCCTCACCGTCCACGGTGACCGCGATCGACCCGGCTGGGTCCAACCCTAGGTCTGCGAGGGTCCAGACGACCGCGTCCGCGCGCGCGCTCGACCCGTCCTGCAGGCCGTGGTCGATAGTGATGCCGCCGGCTTGGAGCCCCGCCCTGGGCGCCTCAAAGGCGAGGGCTCCTGCGAGCGCGAGGGAATCGGCGCCGCCGCTGCACGCCACGAGCGTCATAGAACCGGCAGGCAGATCGGCCAGTACGCGCCGCACTGCCAGCCGCACGGCCGCCACCGCCGGATCAGGCCCCATGGGAAACGTCTACCACCGGACGGTGCCGCACGCGGAAGCGATGCCGGCCCTCTGCCGGCGCTAGACGCCGTGCACGTCCCGCAATGGCGTCACGCCTCGCTGGCCTCCGGCGGGGCCACGTCGATGGCGCGCGGGCCGACGACCCGGTCCATCCACAGGGCCGGCTCCTTGATCTCGTCATGCGTGGGCAAGGTCTCCGGGGACTGCCAGACCTGGTTGAACCCGCTCATGCCGGCCTCCGCGACGACCCGGCGCACGAACCGCGAGCCCTCCGCGTACTGCTTCATCTTGAGGTCGATGCCCAGCAGGCGGCGGATCGTCTTGTCCAGCTTGGAGCCGCCGTCCCGGCGTCCCTGGAAACGGGAGCGGATCTGCTCCACGGAGGGCACGACCTCCGGGCCGACCGCGTCCATGACGTAGTCGCCGTGCCCCTCCACCAGCGTCATCACCGCGGTGAGCCGGTCGAGGATCTTGCGCTGCTCCGGGGTCTGGATCGCGTCGATGAGGTTGGCGTCGCCGCCGCGCATGGCGTCGGCCACGGCCTCGGCCGCGTCGCGGATCCGGTCCAGCATCACGCCGGGGTCCAGATCGGACGCCAGCAGGAACTGGGTCATCTGGTCCTGCACGTACTCGCGCAGCCACGGGACGCCGGTGAACTGGGCGCGGTGCGTCTCCTCGTGAAGGCACACCCACAGCCGGAAGTCCCGCGTGTGGACGCCGAGCTCCTGCTCCACATGGACGATGTTGGGCGCCACGAGGGTGAGGCGTCCGGTCGGCGCCTGCCCGGACGGGTCCGGCGGCAGGAACAGCTCGTACTGGCCCAGCACACGGCTGGCCATGTAGGCGAGGATCGCGCCCACCTGCATTCCGGTCACCCGCGAACCGACCGCCTGCACGACGACATTGCCGGCGCCGCCCAGCGGGCTCGGGCTGCGGCGCTCGGACATCTGCTCCATGAGCGGCTCCAGCACCACCCGGAAGCCGTCCACGTTGGCGCGGATCCAGCCGGGACGGTCCACGATCGTCGCCGGAGCCGGATCGACCTCGGAGGCCATGCCGGTGAAGTCCCGCACGTGCCCGTGCGCGTCCCTCGACAGCTCGCGCAGCTCCGCCACGACCGCGCGGGCCTCCTCGTGGCTGACCTGCGGTCCCGGACGCACCAGACGGGTCCCCGCCTGGACGGCGACGTTCCAGTCGATCATTGAGGCGCTCATGTGCTCCACCGTACTTTTCGGACACGGCGCCGGAGCGCCCCTGCACGATCGTTCAACGAACAACCGTTCTGGTTATCTCCCGTACGGCCCCGCCCACACACCGTCGAGCACCCGCGGGTGCCGACGATCTATGGCCGCCCGCGGCGACGATCAGCGCCCGCCGCCGTTCGCGCCTCAGCAGCCGCAGGTGGCGACGGCGGAGGCGAGCTGGTCGAGCTTGCCCGGATCCACCGGCCCCTTCCCGTCCCCCGCCATGAACGCGAACGTCAGCAGCCGCCCGTCGCTGTCGTAGGTGAGCCCGGCCAGCGTGCTGACGCCGGCCAGTGTCCCCGTCTTGGCCCGCACCACGCCCGCACCGGCCTGGCTGGTGGGGAACGTGTAGCGCGGCGGCTTCAAGGTGCCCGAGAATCCCGCTATGGGCAGGCCGGTGATGACCGAACGCAGCTGCGGGTGCTCGGGGTTCGCCGCGAGGGCGATGATGCGGGCCAGCGCGAGCGGCGTGATGCGGTTCCGCGGCGACAGGCCGCTGCCGTCGTTCACCGACACGCCCTGCGTGACGCCGAGCTTCGCGAGGGTCTGCCGCACGGCCTGCGCCGCGTCCACGAACGTCGCCGGACGCCCGAGCTTCATGGCCACCTGCCGCGCCACGGCCTCCGCCACGTCGTTGTCGCTCTCGGTCAGCAGATGCTCGATCAGGGCGGACAGCGGCGGAGACTGCACCGCGCCCAGGCGCGCCGCACTCTTCTGGGCGACGGTCCTGTGCCCCGCCTTGGCCGCCACACCGTTCCTTGTCAGGAGGCTCGCGAAGATGCTCGCGGCTGCGGACGGCGGATCCGAGACCCGCGCGCGCTTCGTCGGATCGGCCGGGGAGACGCGTCCCTCGTCGACGGTCAAGGCGGTGACAGGCGCCAGCTCGCCTTCAGGCAGATAGTTCGGCTTCCACCCGGCCGCCGTGCGCGGCCCCTGGTACGCCGACGCGTCGTAGTCCACGCGTACCCGCGTCACGCCTGACGCCTTGAGCGCGGTGGCGGTCTGCTTCGCGAGGTCCAGCAGCGATGCGTACGGCGGGTGACCCTCGTCCGCGCGCGCGGGCAGGGCCGTCAGGGTAGGATCCCCGCCTCCGACCAGGACGATCCCGCCGCCGGTGCCGCGCACGACCTGAGTGGTGATCCGGTGCGACGGGCCGACTGTGGCCAGGGCGGCGACGGTGGTCGCCAGCTTGGTCGTGGAGGCCGGCGTGGCGGGCTGGTCCCCGCGCTGCGCGAACAGCGTCCGGCCGGTCTCCGCGTCCACGACCACGGCGTTGATCTTCGCCTTGGGGCCGCCTATGAGCGCCGCCAGCCGACCGGCCAGCGCTTGGGGGTTCGGCGCGCGCCCCCCGGCGGGGTCGGCGGCGGGGATTCGGGCCGACGCGTGCATCAGTTCGCGTGCCGCAACGCCCGGGGGCTGCGGGGACAGGTGCCGGTCCGGTGTGAGTTTCGCCACTGCCAGCCCGGCGGCGACGACGAAAACGTTAAGGAGGGACAGCGACAGTACGGCAAGGGCCCGACCGCGTGCAGGCACGTGACCGCCCCTCTCCCACTCAGCACTCACCAACGTGCGACATCCTTATATAAGGGAACTCACCCCCGTGGGGGTCGGCCTCGCCCGCACAGACCCCCGAAAGACTATTCACTGCGACCGCGCAGGGAGCGGAGGACATCTTGGATTTCGACGTCACCATTGAGATCCCGAAGGGCCAGCGGAACAAGTACGAGGTGGACCACGAGACCGGCCGCATCCGGCTCGACCGCATGCTCTTCACCTCGACGCAGTACCCGGCCGACTACGGGTTCATCGAGAACACGCTGGGCGAGGACGGCGACCCTCTGGACGCGCTGGTACTGCTCCAGGAGCCGACGTTCCCCGGGTGCCTCATCCGCTGCCGCGCGGTGGGGATGTTCCGGATGACCGACGAGGCCGGTGGTGACGACAAGGTCCTGTGCGTCCCCGCGACGGACCCGCGCATGGAGCACCTGCGCGACATCCACCACGTCCCCGAGTTCGACCGGCTGGAGATCCAGCACTTCTTCGAGGTCTACAAGGACCTGGAGCCCGGTAAGTCCGTCGAGGGCGCCAGCTGGGTGGGGCGCGTCGAGGCCGAGGCCGAGATCGAGCGGTCCCGCAAGCGCGAGGCCGAAAAGGGCGGTCACTGAGCCACTCTGGCACCTGGTCTGTCGCAGGGCTGGGCCGGAGGCCCCGTAACGGCGTAGGTCCGCTCCCCGCCGTGCACGCGTAAGGGCTCGGGCATGAACCCTTCCGTACGGGAGACCGTGCGGAAGGGTTCTCGCTTCCCCGTGCGGCGCGGCGCTCAGCCCGCAGGACGGGTGGCCCCGATCAGATCGCTGCGGCGGATGCTGGAGATCCGTACGCGCGCGCCCGTGTAGGGCGCCTCCACCATGCGGCCGCCGCCGATGTAGACGCCCACATGGTGGATGGTGTCCGGGTTCGAGGTGTCGGTGGCGAAGAACACCAGATCTCCGGGACGGAGCCTGTCGACGGGGACGTGCGGCCCGGACGTCCATTGCGTGCCGGTCCAGTGGTCGAGCAGCACGCCCGCCTTGCTCCACGCGTACATGGACAGGCCCGAGCAGTCGAAGCCGACAGTGCCCGCTCCCTGGTCGACTCCCAGGCTCGGGCCTTCGGACGTGCCTCCGCCCCAGGAGTAGGGCGTGCCGAGCCATTCGAGCGCCGCCCTGGCCACGACCGCGCCGCGTCTGGCGACGTTCGCCGTCTTCAGGCCGGCACGGGCCTTGCGGGCCGCACGTGCTTCGAGTGCCCGTTCCCTCTCGCGCGCGAGCCGGTCCGCGCGCGCTTGGGCCTCGCCCAGCCGCTTCTCCAGCGCGCGTTTCCGGTCGGCGATCCGATGGATCGAGGCCTGCTGAGCGGCGACCGCCGCCTGCGCCCGCCCCTTGGCGTCTTCGGCGCTCTTGGTCGCGGCCGTCTGGTCCTGGAGCGCGGCCTGGGCCTGCCTGCGGAACACGTCCGCCACGGTCTTGGACGCCTCGACCCGGCGGACCATCGCGGTCCGCTGCCCGGCCAGGACCTCGACCATCCCGGCCCGGTCCATGAAGCCCTGAGGGCCGCCCCGGCCGGAGATCGCGGAGGAGACCCGGTCGTAGCCGGTGTTGTCCTGGTACACGCGCGCGGCGAACGCCGCCAGCTCGTCCTGGGCCTCCTCCACCCTGCGGGTCGCCTCGGCAAGCCGTTGCTGCATGTCGCGGTAGTTCTGCTGGGACCGTTCCAGCTTGAGGCGCTCGCCGTTGTAGCGTTCCACCGCCGCCTCGGCCGCCGCGTTCAGCCCGTCCAGCTCCCCGTCCGCCTGGGCGAGCTCGGCCTTCGTCCGGCCGATGTCGGCCGCACGGTCCTTTACCAGCTGCCGGCTCTTCTCGACGTCGTGCGCGCTCGGGACCGGCTTGCCCGCGGCACGGGGCGCGGTACGGGCCGACACCGGCGGAACCAGCCAGCTCATGCCGACCGCCAGGCCGGCGGAGAACACGATCAGGCGAAGGGTCGCGTTCCTGGCGGAGGACACCGGCCCGCGACGGCGATGCTCTGCTGCGCTCGGCCCCATGAACACGTCCTCCCCCTGGCGTGTTTTACTTAGCGCAAATGATCACCTACGAAGAGTAGTTGAGACGGGCAACAATCGGAACGTCCGTCATGCGGGCGTCGCACTTCCGTCCGATGCGATGGGCGAGCCCGGCGCCGATGAAGAGGCGGGCGGGCCCGACGACGGCGGATCCGGTCGCCCACCGGACGGAGGCGGATCCGACGACGCGGGCGGATCGGACGGCGGCGGGTCCGATGCGGGCGGCGCCGACGATGTAGGCGGCTCCGGGGCGGACGACGTGGGCGGTTCGCCGGGCCGGTTCGTCTCAGGCGGAGTGGACGGTGTGCCGGTACCGGGCCCGGTCGGCGTTGGAGTGGGACCCGAACCGCCCCCCGGCGTGCCTGGAGTATCGGCACGCCAAGTGACGCACACCTGGGTTCCGCCCGGTTGGAACGTGATGCCGCCTTCGCCTCGCGCGCGCGATTGGCGGGACGCGTGCACGGCGACGGTCACGGTCTGGCCGGCCTCCAGCCGCCCCGAAGAGCTGCTCAACCGGAGCGCGCCCCAGGTCTTGGCGCTCCACGACACGGGCCCTCCCAGCGCCTGCAACTCCACAGAGCCGTCCGACCCTCCGGCCATGTCCAGGTACAGCGGGGACACCACGAGGGCGCCTACCGGGTTCGTCGGCGAGGGAAGTGCGCCCGCCGGCGGTGGCGCAGGCGGCGACGGATACAGAGCAGTAGGCGGCGCAGAGGAGCCTAAGGAGCCCAGGGGAAAGGTGGCCGACACCGGCGCGACGTCGACGACGCCACTGCGGCCGTCGCCCGATGAATGGCCGTCGGGCAAGGGACTATGCGAGACACCGGGAATCGCGCTGGGGCGCGGTCCTCCCTGGCTGCCGGCCCGTCCGACGTCTTCGGACTGGTTGAAGAAGCCGCGCACGGCGGCGATCCCGCCACCGAACAGGACCGCCACGATCACGAGGACGGCGAAGGCACGAGCGGCCTGTGCGGCCAACCCGTCCGGCGGTAACACACCACGTTCGCCGTCCCGCCGCCTTCGCATCGAGAACCGCCCTCTGGGGCGAGGCGCGCGCACCTGTCCCGAGGGCTGCCCAGGCTGTACGGGGAAACCGGCCGACGTGAACTCGGTGACGCGGGTGGCCACGAACAACCGGTAGCCGACCAGCTCGGAATCCAGGAAGCAGCTCATCACACGGAGCCGCAACTCGTCAGGTGGGTCCGCGTCCGGGAGGAGCCCGTACACCTTGGCCGCCGACACGCTGCGCGGCCGGAACGCACCGCACGTGGCGCACTCCTGGGCATGCGCCAAAAGCCGCTCGCTCAGTTCCGCCGTGAGGTCACCATGCCGTTGCCGGAGGAGTCGAGCACGTTCCGTGCAGCCGTACGGGCCCTGCTTCACGAGGAGGTCCGCGGTCAAGGCCGCTTCGAGGTCGGCGTGCGCGCGCTCCAGGATGGCCTCGGCCTCCTTGAGCGGGACGTCGAAAATGGCTGCCAGATCCGGAATGGACATCTGGTGCCGGACCCGCAGTTCGAGCGCCTCCCGCGAACCGGCCCGGAGCGACGCCACGGCCTCCCAGGCGGTGATCCGCTGATCGACGTCCTCCTGGTCATGGCTGGCGACCGGCAGATCGGGCGGACGCTCCCGCACCGGCGACCGCCGGGCGCACTCCAGCCGGGCGATCGCGTACAGCCAGGGCCCGAACCGATCCGGATCGCGCAGCTTGCCGATGTGCGCCTCGGCGACGACGAACGCGTCCCGCAGCGCGACCTGTGCGGCGTCCCGCTCCCGCAACTGGAACCAGCAGTAGGCGTAGAGCCGGTCGGCATAGGCCGCGTACATGTCGGCCGGGGCACCGGCGTCGCGCTCGCGCAGCGCCTCGACCAGGAGATGGTCGTTCATACCGGAAAAGGTAAAGCCTCCCGAAGGGCTTTACTGGCCATTTCAAGAGATCGAACCCAATGGCGTGCGCTGGTTCTTCCGCATTTTTTAACGCTTTTCCCGAGTGTTGCATTTAGCGGTTTTGGCGGGGATTCGTCCGGTCTTTCGACCTCATCCGGCCGGGACCGCCGCCGCGGCCGGCGCTCAGCCCAGCGGATTTGACACTGTCATCGTGACAGTGTCATCATCGAGCCATGGACGTTGCCTGGACGATCGGAGAGCTGGCCGAGCGCGCCGTCGCGGTGCTCGCCGCCGGCGAGTCCTCGCAGGTCAACGGCCGGGTCCGCGACCTGCCCAACGAACGGCTGATCCGCTGGTACACCACCATCGGGCTGGTCGACCCGCCCGCGGGCAGGCGCGGCCGCACCGCGCTCTACGGCCCGCGCCACCTCCTCCAGCTCGTCGCGGTCAAGCGGCGGCAGGCAGCGGGCCGCTCCATCGCCGAGATCCAACTCGAACTCGCCGCGGCGACCGACGCCGCCCTCGAACGGATCGCCGCCCTCCCCTCCGGCGCAATGGATCCGGAAGAAGAGACACCGCCCCCGACCCCAGCAGATACCGCCGAATCGGCTTCGGAGACCGACACGTCCACTGCGGACGCCGACACGGCGGCGACCGAACCGCCCGCCGACGGCGCACAGCAGACGGACGGCGAAGCACCCACCAGGGCGCGCTTCTGGAACGCCCGGCCCGACGTGTCCTTCGGCCGCGCCGCCGTGGCCGAGGACTATCCCCGTCCCGTGCCGCCCGTCGTCCAGGGCGTCCGCCTCGCCCCCGACCTGACCCTCCTCCTGGAGGCCGGCTCGCTCAGCGCCGACGACCTCCGCGCCATCGAGACCGCCGCGCGGCCCCTGCTCGACGAGCTGGCCGCACGGGGGCTCATCGCCTCCCCCGCAGACTCCGCCCGCACGCCCGCCGACCCTCCCCGGAGGCCGCAATGACCGTCCGCATACTGCCCATGCCCGAGACCGATGCGCCCACGGACCCGGACGGCGGGCTCGGCGCACTGTCCACCGATCGGGGCAACCTCCCGCTCGACTCCGTCGACGTGCACGCATCGATCACCGGTCTCGCTGCCGGCGTCGAGGTCGTCCAGGGGTTCCGCAACCCGTTCGACGTGCCCCTGGAGGCGACCTACATCTTCCCGCTCCCCGACCGCGCCGCCGTGACCGCGCTGCGCATGGAGGCGGACGACCGGGTCATCGAAGGGGCGCTGAAGGAACGAGGCCAGGCCCGCCAGGACTACAGCGCCGCCATAGCGGCCGGGAAGCGCGCCGCCCTCGCCGAGGAGGACCGGCCGGACGTGTTCACCATGCAGGTGGGCAACATCCTGCCGGGGGAACGCGTGACGATCCGCCTCGCGCTCACCCAGCCGCTGCCCCATGAGTCGGCCTCGACGGCGACGTTCCGTTTCCCGCTCGTCGTCGCGCCCCGCTACATCCCGGGGGCACCACTGGACGACGCGGCCGCGGGCGCCGGCGTGGCCGAGGACACCGAGGCGGTGCCGGACGCGTCCCGGATCAGCCCGCCCGTGCTGCTGCCGGGGTTCCCCAACCCGGTCCGGCTGGCGATCAGCGCCGACATCGACCCGTCCGGCCTGCCGCTGACCGAGATCCACTCGGCCCTGCACGTGGTGACCGAGGAGACCGACGGCGACCGCACCACGGTCCGGCTCCGTCCCGGCGAGCGCCTCGACCGCGACTTCATCCTGCGGCTGGGCTTCGCGCCGCAGGAGAGCGCGGCCCTGTCGCTGGTCCCGGACGAGAACGGCGACGAGGGCACCTTCAGCCTGACGGTCCTCCCCTCCGGAGACGCCCGGCCGCGCCCGCGCGATGTGGTGCTCATCCTCGACCGCTCCGGCAGCATGCACGGCTGGAAGATGGTCGCCGCCCGGCGCGCCGCCGCG
Source organism: Actinomadura montaniterrae (assembly GCF_008923365.1). Lineage (GTDB taxonomy): Bacteria > Actinomycetota > Actinomycetes > Streptosporangiales > Streptosporangiaceae > Spirillospora > Spirillospora montaniterrae. The sequence continues at coordinate 42,375 of NZ_WBMR01000014.1, read as the reverse complement.
CGGATCGTCGACACGCTCCGCGACGAGGACCGGTTCGCCGTGCTGTCCTTCGACACCGTCGTCGAGCGGCCCCGCGACCTCGGCTCCGGCCTGGCCCCGGGCACGGACCGCAACCGGTTCCGCGCCGTCGAGCACCTCGCCGCGCTCGACGCCCGCGGCGGCACCGAGATGCTCACCCCGCTCGACGAGGCCTGCCGCCTGGTCGCCGGCTCCGAGAGCGACCGCGTGGTGGTCCTCATCACCGACGGCCAGGTCGGCAACGAGGACCAGATCCTCGCGCACCTGGCGCCCCGTCTGCAGGGCGTGCGCGTCCACACCGTCGGCATCGACCGCGCCGTGAACGCGGGCTTCCTGAACCGGCTGGCCGCGATCGGCCAGGGCCGGTGCGAGCTGGTCGAGTCCGAGGACCGCCTCGACGAGGCCATGGACCAGATCCACCACCGCATCGGCGCGCCCGTCGCCACCGGCCTCTCCCTGCGGGCCGAGGGCCTGGAGATCGTCCCCGATTCGGTGGCCCCCGCCCGCCTCGGCGCCCTCTTCCCCGGGGTGCCGCTCGTGATCGCGGGCCGCTTCCGCGGCGCGCCCACCGGATCCGTCACCGTGCAGGGCACCGCGTCCGACGGCACCGCTTGGCGGCAGCAGGCGCCCGGCACGCTCGCCCGGAATCCCGCCGCCACGGCGATCTGGGCGCGCGCGCATCTCCGCGACCTGGAGGACCGCTACACCATCGGCGGACCTCCGGAGCTCGAACAGCGCATCGTCGAGACCTCGCTGCGGTTCGGAGTGCTGTGCCGCTTCACCGCCTTCGTCGCCGTCGACAGCCGGGTCGTGACCGACTCGTCCGCGCCGCACCAGGTCGTCCAACCGGTCGAGGTCCCGGACGGCTGGGCCGCCCCCGCCCCCTCGTACGGAGCCGCGAGCCCGCTGATGGCCCCGCCTCCCGCCCAGCCCGCGGGCGGCCCCCCACCCCCGACCTTCGCCCCGCCGGCTCCGAGCGCTCCGTCGGGTCCCCCCAGGCCCCCGCTCTCGTCCCAGCCGCCGGCTCCCTCGGCGGCGCGCAGCCGCCCCATGGACTTCACGGATCCGACGGACGATCTCGACGTGCCCGACTTCCTGCTGACGGACCCGCCCCGCACCCCGCGCGCTCGCCGCGGGAGCACCCCCGGCGGGCCGCCCCCCACGTCCGACCTCAGCGCCTTCAAGCGGGAACTGGCACAGCAACTGGAGGCGATGCGCAACACCCCCGACGACCTGGCCCGCCGCATCACCTGCCTGCTGCAGGACGTCCTGCCCGACCTGACGTCGGTCATCGACCGCATGCGCCCGCTCCTCGCCCCCGGCACCGAACCACTCCGCACCCTGGAGGCACTCCGCGACGACCTGATCCACATCTCGCCCACGAGCGAGGCACAGCTGGTCGACGGCCTCTGGTCCCGCACACTGCAGACCCTCGGCGAGTTCACCGGCGAGCCCGCCCAGCCACCGACCCGCCGCCCCTTCTGGAAGCGCACCACCTGACCCGGTGGGGCAGGCCCCCGGCCTGCCCCACCAGCCCCTGCCCCGCAAAGCCGCCAAGCCCGCCCCCAACACCGCCCCGCCGGCACCCCGCGGTCCCCCGACACTCCCCAAGCCCGGCCGCGCGGCACTACCCGGCGGCCGGGACGCAAGGCTCGCTGCACGGAGCCGTCCGAAGTTCCAGTCCGCGGCCTGCACCAAACGACGCGCGGCCCGCCACACCAAGCCCGCGCCCACCCTGCAGCGACTCGCTGAACTGGCACGCGAAGTGCGCAACTGCACTAAGCGGCGCGCCCCCGGCAGGCCGAGCGCAGGCACGTCCCGTGGCTGGTCACGATGAGCTGGCGCGCAGAGTTGGGCGGGGCCCGATAGCCGGAGTTCCGCAGCAGTGCGGAACGCACAGCGACGCGCGCACACCAGGCTGAGCCCGCGCCCCTCCCGCGGCAGGTCGCTGAACTAGCGCACGAAGTGCGCAACTGCGCTAAGCGGCGCACACCCGCCAGGCTGAGCGCGGGCCCATCCCGTGGCTGGTCAGAATGAGCTGGCGCGCGGAGTTAGGCGAGACCGACAGCAGGGGTTCCGCAGCAGTGCGCAACTGCACAAAGGGGCACGTATCCGGCAGGCCGAGGGCGGGCACGTCCCGTGGCTGGTCACGATGAGCTGGCGCGCAGAGTTGGGCGGGGCCCGGCAGCCAAGGTTTCGCAGCAGTGCGGAACGCACGGCGACGCGCGTCCGTCAGACCAAGCCCGCCCCTCCCGCAGTGAGTCACGGAACCGGCGTGCGGAGTGCGGAACTGCACAAAGGGGCACGCACGCCAGGCTGGGCCCGCGCCCCTGCGACAGGTCGCTGAACTGGCACGCGAAGTGCGTAACTGCGCTAAGCGGCGCACGCCCGGCAGGCTTAGCGCGGACCCCCGTGGTTGGTCAGGATGAGGTGGCGGGCGGAGTTGGGCGGGGCCCGGCAGCCAGGGTTTCGCAGCGGTGCGGAACTGCAGGGCGGTGTGCGTCGGCAGGTGGAGCCTGGGCCTATCCCGAGGCGGGTCACCTGGCTTGGGGGTTAGGCGGGGGCTGGTGGAAGGGGGTGCGCGGCGAAAAATTTGAGGGCTCGATGGGCGACCTCGGTGGGGTTCTCGGCGGCTGGGAAGTGACCGACGTTCTCGAGGAGTTCGACGCGCAGGTCGGTGGCGTGCCGGCCGAAGCCGCACATCTGGCCCGGAGGGAGGAGGGGATCCCGGGCGCCTGACAGCACGAGCGTCGGAACGGTCAGCCGCGCCCACCGGTACCGGCCCGCCAGCAGCGACGGGATCTCCCGCAGCAGCAGGTTCCGGTAGTAGCGGACGGTGGCGCGTACCCGTGCGGGGTCGCGGAACTGGGCCAGGAAGACCGCCCGGTCGTCGGGGGTCAGCGCGGTGGGGCGGTGCGGCCAGTGGCGCAGCGCCCAGCGCGGGATCGCCGCCCCCGCCAGGCGAGGGCCGGTGGCGTTGGCGACGATGTGCCACAACCGCGTCCCGTTCAGCAAGACCCGAGGTGTCGGCCGCAGGAAGGGGTTCGCGGTGTTGATGGCGATGAAGCGCCTGACCCGTCCGGGATACCGGAGGGCGAGGACGTATCCGGCGGCTCCGCCCCAGTCATGCCCGATCAGGCCGAAGGTCCGTACGCCGAGCCGGTCGAGCAGGCCGATCACGTCGTCGGCCATGGCGGCAGGGCTGTACCCGTCCGGCGGTGCGGCGGTCCAGCCGAGGCCGCGCAGGTCCGGGCAGATGACCCGGTGGTGCTCGGCGAGCGGGCCGATGAGGTGCCGCCACTGCCACCAGTGCTGGGGCCAGCCGTGCAGCAGGACCAGCGGTTCGCCCTGGCCGGCCAAGGCCACGTGCATGCGCAGGCCGTTCACGTCGACGAACCGGTGCTCGACGCCGTCCAGGTCGGGCAGGGGCCTGCCGGTCACCGGGCCGCCCGCTGCGGGACGAACCCGGCGATCGCGGAGGCCAGGCGCGCGGGCTGGTCCTCGGGCGAGAAGGTGCGCGCCCCGGGGATCCATTCGAGGCGGGCGTCCGGGAAGTCGGTGGCCAGCCGCTCGGCGTGGGCGGCGGTGAAGAAGCGGTCCCGCTCGGACCAGGCGACGAGCACCGGCGAGGTGAAGGCCCCGAACCGTTTCGCGGCGGCGAGCGTGTGCCGCGGGTCCAGGCCGCGCAGCACCCGGCGCAGGTCGTCACGGACGCCGTGGTTCACGCAGGCGGGCAGGACGTAGGAGTCGGTCACCGGGCGCGGCAGCGGGCGGCGGGTCAGCCATCCGAAGGCGATCGGCAGCCGGCGCATCGCGGGAAGGAACCGGAGCGCGCTCAGCAGGGTCCCGATCGCTCCGGGGACGCGTGCCGCGAGGTTGAGATAGCCGAAGAACCGCGGAGGGAAGGTGTCGTAGGCGTCGCAGGAGGTGAGGACGAGCCGGCCGACCAGTTCGGGACGGGTCGTCGCGACGATCTGGCAGACGGCGCCGCCGCTGTCGTTGCCGACCAGGGTGACCGCTCCAAGGTCCAGGGCCTCGATCGCGCCGGCGACCATGGCGGCCAGGGCCGGCGGGGTGAGATCGGCGCCGGGCAAAGCCACCGTGTGTGCGCCGAACGGCAGGTCCAGCGTCACGCAGCGGTAGCGGTCCGACAGCCGTGCCACGACCCGGCGCCAGAGGTTCGCGTTGACCAGTACACCGTGGACGAACACCACCGGTTCGCCTTGGCCCGCCTCGAACACCGCGATCCGGCCTCCCGGCACCTCGATCTCGCGCCGGGTGCCCAGGTCCGCGTCGCGCCACCCGGCCCGGGTGGCGGCCTGCACGTCGCTCATCTCCACGCCCCTTGTCGAGAGAATGCGTATGGAAGCGAAGATAACAAACAGGCTGCCTGTTTTAAAGGGCGGCCGGCAGACCCCTGGAGAGGCGAGCGATGAGCCGGCAGGCCGAGAAGTCCGAAGCGACCCGCGCCCACCTGATCGCGGCGGCGCGCGCGCTGTTCGCCGAGCGCGGCTACGCGGCGGTCGGCACCCCGGAGATCGTCGAGCGGGCCGGCAGCTCGCGGGGCGCCATGTATCACCACTTCAAGGACAAGAAGGACCTGTTCCGCGCCGTGTACGAGCAGCTCCAGCAGGAGCTGATCGAGGAGATCTCCGCGGAGATGGACGGTCTGGGCGGCGCCGACCCGATGGCCGCCCTCGAAACCGGAGTGCGGAGCTACCTGCGGTCCTGCGTCGAAGCGGACAGGGCCCGGATCGGCCTGATCGAGGCGCCGTCGGTGCTCGGCTGGGCCGAGTGGCGGGAGATCGACGAGCGGTACGCCCTCGGCGTGGTGATCGCGGGGCTGGAGCTGGGCCGTGCGGCCGGGATGCTGCGCGACGACGTCCCGCTCCGCGCGCTCGCCCACGTCGTCCTCGCCGGACTGGGCGAGGCTGGTCTGCTCATCGCCGGTGCCGACGACCCCGAGTCCGCCCGCGCCGACGCCGAGCCCGCCGTCCTCGCCCTCCTGCACGGCCTGCGCCGCTGACTTCCCGCGGACTTCGCGCGCGAAAGGCGAAGTGGTTCTCAACGCCTCTGTCTGACGGACGGGGCGGTCCTCGACGTGCTCCCTCTAGGAGCAGGGCGTTCTCAACGTGTCCCCAGAGGGCCGTCCTCAGGGTGAGGGCGGTGGCGTGTGGAGTTCAATGCCCTGGCCCATAGGGAGGTCGTGGAGGTCGAGGACGTCGTGGAGATGGTGCGTCCCGGGCGGCAGGCCGGTCACCAGGCCGACGGCCGCGGCCGCGATGATCGCCGTACCGTGGGACTGGTTGCGCCCGCGGGCCCAGCGCGTGGTGCCGTCATGCCCCTGAGCCAGGAGGAGCCAGTCGTCGCCGCCGGGAACGTGCAGGCCCCGGGGCAGACGCGAGCCGCCCGGCAGCCAGGTCAGGGCGGCCAGGGCCGTGGTCGCCGTCCGGGAGTCGAGGCCGAAGTAGGTGCGCGTCCGGACGTTCAGGTCGCGGGTCAGGGTGTGCTGGTCGGAGAAGTCCAGCCGGTAGAGCCGCCGGCGGCCGTAGCCGGGCAGGTCGAACCGCCGGGGTCGGGTGAAATTGCGGACCACGGTGCCGTCGTGATGAAAGCGACCGCCGAGCAGCCGGTACGTCCAGTCGGTGGCCGCCGGGCCGTGCCGTTCGCCGGCGCCGAGCAGGACGGCCACATCGATCGGGCCGGGCGAGGCGCGGTGAACGGCGGCGGCGAGCAGATTGGTCAGGCCGGGAGCCAGCCCGACGCTGAGGAGCACCGGACGCGGCGGGTCGAGTCGTTCCAGCGCGGCGACGTAGGAGGCGGTGGCCGTGATGTCGACGAACGCGGCGCCCCGCGCCGTCGCGAGTTCGGCCAGCCGTGGTTCCTCCTTGCCCGACGCGTTGACCACGACGTCGATTCCGTCCAGCGACGACTGATAGGAGCGCAGGTCAGGCTGGGCGAGGTCGACCGGACGGTCGGCGCGGACGGCGTCCCGGCCGGCTGTGAGCGCGGTGTGGCCGTCCTGCCGTAGCCGCGCGACGAGGTGGCGGCCGACCGCGCCGTAGCCGCCCAGGACCAGCACCGTGGTCATGGTCGCCTCCCCGGGAGGTTCTCAGCGGCCGACGCCAGCGCCTCGAGGGTGGCTTGCATGGTCAGGCGGTTGCGCCCGACGCGGTCCGAGACACGCAGCCCGAGACGCGGGGTCCGAGACGCGGGGTCCGAGACGCGGGGTCCGAGACGCATAGGCCGAGACGCGTGGTCCGAGACGCCGGAGACCAGCCGCGACAGCCGTCCAACGCGTACTGCGCTGTGCCGCCCGCATCGCCGTCCGGTGCGGCGGTGTTTCGATTCTCGCCCTCGGTCGGGCCGTGGGTTCTCATGGTGACCGCCGATTCAGTGTGTGCGCGGGCGGTCGGCAGCGTCGTCGCGTGTGGGGACCGCGGCGTGGCCGCGCGTGGCGGCCATGTGACCGTGCCGGTTCCGCTGCCGGCCGCGCGGAAGCCGTCTAATGGTGGAGGACGTCGGACAGCAGGCCGGTGAGGCGCTCCTCGGCCTGGTGCCAGATCAGCCGGCGGTCGAGTCGCTCGGCCGTCCAGGCGGTGTTGATGAGGTCTCCGGCGTCGCGGAAGTCGCGCACCACCTGCCGATGGCCCGCCGAGTGGACGAAACGCCGCAGATCAGCCGGGTCTCGCCAGACCGAGACGGAGATCTGCCGCCGCCCGTCGCCCGTCGCGGCGATCCACAGTCCGAGCGCCCCCTCCGTCTCGGGCCAGGCGCGGCGGAACCGCATCCCGGCCCTCGCCACGCGGGGAACGTCGCGGAGCCGGTGCACCAGGTAGTCGTTCATGCTGACGTACACCCGGCCGCCGGCGGGCGCGGCGTCCCCGTTCTTCCAGAGCCGCACGAACCATGTCATGCCGTCACGATACGACTGTATCTTGTCCGATACAACTGTATCGGTCAGGTGGACAGCGCCCGCCGGTACAGCTCGGTCGTCGCGGTGTTCCACCGCTGCAGCTGGTCGGCGCCGAAGAAGGGGCCGGGAAGATGCCGGCTGATCGCCGGTTCGAAGAACACGCAGGCCAGGTTGAACACCACGACGTGGAGCGCGGCCCAGTCCCGGTCCGCGTCGGCGCGCAGCCGTCCGTCGCCGTCGAGCGGGGCGAGCCAGCCGGTGCGCGCGATCTCGACCAGCGCATCGAAGATCTTCGCCGCCTCCTCGTCCCCCTCGGCGAGCGCCCGGGCCAGGTACCGCAACGCGACCGCGTTGTCGCGGACCCATGCCGTCACCGTGTCGCCCATCGCTTCCCACGCCGGCTCGCCGCCACTTTCGCCGACGAGGCCGCGGAAGGTCTCCACGGCGACCGCGATCACGTACTCGTTGACCGCTTCGCGCAGCCGGGCCTTGGTGCCGAAATGGTGCTGCACGAGGCCCGGGGACAGCCCGGCGGCGGCGGCGACGTCACGGATCGAGGTCGCGGCGACCCCCTTGTCGGCGAACCCCTGCAACGCGGCGTTCCGGATACGCGCATAGGTGCTCAGATCCGACGGCTGAGCGGGTACTTGCGAGTCACTCACGCTTGCAGAGCTAATCACAGCCGCCCGCCTCGCCTGCGCGGGCGGCGCGGGCGGCGCCCCACGAGACGACGCGGGGCGTCCCAGAGCGGCCGAAAGGGCGGCCTCCCGATGGGAGGGCCGCCCTGCGGTGCGGTACGGGAAGCGAAGGTCAGGCGTGCTTCCCGCGGGTGACGCGGAGCAGCGGGATCAGGTTCAGTGCCAGGCCGACGACCGCGACGCCGCTGACCAGGTTGACGCCCGGGTGGAACTCGGCGAAGCCGCCGCCTCCCCCGCTCGTGCCGCCGGCGACCAGCGCGGTCACGACGGCGAGGACGAGGGCCGCGCCGACCTGGCCGGACGTCTGGACGAGGCCGGAGGCCAGGCCCTGCTCGGAGTCGTCGATGCCGTCGGTCGCCTGCGCCATGATCGAGCTGAACCCGAACGCGAAGCCGCCGCCCAGCAGGAGCATCGTCGGCAGGATCGTGAACGCGTAGTGCGGGGCGTTCCCGGCGGTGGCGATGAACCACACGTACCCGAGGCTCAGCGACGTCATGGAGCTGATGATCAGCCGCGGCGTGCCGTAGCGGTCGATCAGCCGGCCGACGAACGGGGAGCCGAACGCGACGATCAGGCCGGCGGGCAGCAGCGCCATGGCCATCTTGAGCGGCGACCAGTGCAGGACGTCCTGCAGGTACAGGGTCATCATGAACTGGAAGCTCAGGTACGAGCCGAAGAGCGCGACGATGCTGAGGTTCGCGCGGATGATCGAGCCGATCCGCAGGATGCCGAGGCGGATCAGCGGGTGCCGCACCTTGTTCTCGGTGACGACGAAGCCGATCAGCAGTGCCGCGGCGAGGGCGATGGAGCCGAGCGTGACCGGGTCGAGCCAGCCGCGGTCCGGCGCCGAGACGACGGTGTAGACGGCGAGGAGCATGCCGCCGGTCAGGGTGACGGCGCCGACGAGGTCGTGGCCGCCGTCCGCCGCGGCCTTGTCCCGCGGGATCAGGGCGATGCCGGCGACCAGCGCGAGCAGGGCGAGCGGCACCGGGGTCAGGAACGTCCAGCGCCAGCCGACGCTGGTGAGCAGCCCGCCGAGGATCAGCCCGGACGAGTAGCCGCTGGCGCCGAAGACCGAGAAGACCGACAGCGCCCGGTTGCGCGCGCGTCCCTCGTGGAAGGTGGTGGTCAGGATGGACAGGGCGGTCGGCGCGGTGAACGCGGCGGCGAGGCCCTTGACGAAACGGGTGACGATGAGCAGCGTGCCGTCGCTGACCAGGCCGCCGACCAGCGACGCGACGGCGAACACGGCGAGCGCGGTGAGGAAGACCCGGCGGCGGCCGAGGAGGTCGGCGGTGCGCCCGCCGAGCAGCAGCAGGCTGCCGTAGCCGAGCACGTAGCCGTTCACGATCCATTGCAGCGACGTGGTGGACAGGCCGAGCTCGGTCCCGATCGACGGGAGCGCGACGCCGACCATGGAGACGTCGAGTCCGTCGAGGAAGAGCACGGCGCACAGCACGGCGAGGACTCCCCACAGCCGGGGAGTCCAGGCCTGTTCGGCCGGCGCGCTCGCGGCGGCCGGCCCGCGGACGGCAGAGGCGGGTGAGGTGTCGGTGATAGTCACGTCGGAGGACATTACATGCACATGCATCCAATGTCCAAGCATAAATTTCGTCCGAATTTAATGCTGGTGCATCTGATGCGCGTGCATGCTAGGATGCGCGGCATGGAGTCGGAGACGGCCCTGGTGGGCCGGTGGCGCTCGCTGGCGACCTGCTACAACACGGTCGCCTGCGACCTCGATCGCTCACTGCAGGAGGCGCACGGCCTGAGCATGAGCGAGTTCGAGACGCTCGACAGGCTCGTCGAGGTCGACTGCGAGAAGTGCCGCATGCAGGACATCGCCGCCGCGATGTACCTCAGCCAGAGCGCCCTGTCACGGACGGTCGCCCGGCTGGAGAAGCACGGCCTGGTCGAGCGCGTGATGTGCGAGTCCGACCGCCGCGGCGTGTTCGTCGCCGTGACCGAGGCCGGCCGCGAACGGCACGCCGAGGCGCACAAGACCCACATCGAGGTCCTGGCCAGGCACCTCCCGGTCCCCGTCTCCTGACGCGTCCGGGCGCACCGCGCTCGCTCCTCCGCCCGCGCTCGCTCCTCCGCCCGCGCCCACGCTCCGGGCGCGCTCACCCTCGGCCCGCGCTCACCCTCCTCCCGTGGACGGCCTGACCAGGCCCAGCTCGTAGGCGATGATCACCAGCTGGACGCGGTCGCGCGCGTCGAGCTTGGTGAGCAGCCGCGCGACGTGCGCCTTGGCGGTGGCCACGCTGATGACCAACTCCACCGCGATCTCCTGGTTGGACAGCCCGCGTCCGACCAGGGTGAGGACCTGGCGCTCGCGGTCGGTGACGCCGTCGACGGGACGCGGCGGCCCCGGGGCCGGTTCCGGACGCGCCGCGAACTCCTCGATCAGCTTCTTCGTGACGCTCGGCGCGATCAGCGCGTCCCCCTTGGCGACGACGCGGATCGCGGCCAGGATCTCCTCCAGCGCCATGTCCTTGACCAGGAACCCGCTGGCGCCCGCCCGCAGCGAGCCGTAGACGTACTCGTCGTCGTCGAACGTGGTCAGCATCACGACGTGGGCGGTCCTGATCCGGCGGGTGGCCTCGATGCCGTCCATGTCGGGCATCCGGACGTCCATCACGACCACGTCGGGGCGCGTCTCGTCGACCAGCGCGACCGCTTCGGCGCCCGTCCCGGCCTCGCCGACGATCTCCATGTCGGGGGTGTCGGCCATCAGGACGCGCAGGCCCGTGCGGATCAGCGGCTGGTCGTCGGCCAGCACGATGCGGATCGTCATGCCACCGCCGCCGGCAGGGGGAGGCGCGCCGCCACCCGGAACCCGCCGCCGGGACGCGGCCCGGCGGCGAACTCGCCGCGCAGCAGCGCGACCCGCTCCCGCATCCCGACGATGCCATAGCCGGTGCCGACCACGCCGCCGTCCCCGTCGTCGTCGATCTCGACGGCCAGGTCCTCGTCCCCGTAGCCGATGGTCACCCGGCACGAGTCGGTGCCCGCGTGCCGGACCACGTTCGTGACCGCCTCCTGGACGATCCGGTAGGCGGACAGGTCGACGTCCGGTGGCAGCGGCTTCGGCTCGCCTTCGATCCGGACGTCGACCCGGACTCCGGCGTCCATCGTCGCGGCGGCCAGGCGGCCGAGATCGGCCAGGCCCGGCGCCGGACCGAGCGGGGCGGCGCCCGGGTCGTCCTTGCGCAGGGCGGTGAGCATCCTGCGCAGTCCGGACAGGGTGTCGCGGCTGGTCGCCTCGATCGCCTCCAGCGCATTGCGCGCCTCCCCCGGCTGCGTGTCGATCACCCGTCCGCCCACGCCGGCCTGGATCGCGATGATGCCGATGCTGTGCGCGACCATGTCGTGCAGCTCGCGCGCGATCCGGAGCCGCTCGGCCGCGACGGCCTGCGCGGTGGCCTGGTCGCGGAGCATCTCCGTGTGCGCGCGCTGCACGCGGATGGAGCTCCCCGTCATCCACGTCACCGCCATCGCCAGCACGATGGTGACGAGGAGCACCTCGTCCGCGGACAGCCACGCGAGGATCGACAGGATCTGCAGGACGCAGGTGATGACGGCGACGGAGATCGAGAGCCTCCGCTCGCGCGTCGCCGCGATGTAGCCGACGGCGAGATCGGTGAGCAGGATCTCCAGCCCGGCGATCCCTCCGCTCCGCGTCTGCATGAGGGCGACGATCCAGGCGAGGAGCAGGATCCCGTGGGCCGCCAGCGGACGGCGCCTCAGCAAGGACATGACCAGAGCCGTGAGGCCCGCCGCGGCGAGCAGCGTGAGCCGGCCGGAGATCATCGGAGGCGAGACCGCCAGGTACAGGACGGGGGGATAGAGGACGGCCCCGCACCAGGCCAGGACCGCACCGGCGTCTCGGCGCGCTCGACGGGCTCGGCGCGCTCGACGCCACGGCAGGGCTGACATGCGCTGATCGTAACCGGCGCCCGCCCCCCCGCACATTGGCCCGCAGGCGTAATCCCCCAGGCTGCAATCGCCTGCCGCGAATGTGTCCGGCGGCCCGATGCCCGGCGGCCGCGCCATCGGCACCGTTGATTTCCATGAAACGCTGGGCGCTGTTCTTTCTTGCCTTCGAGATCCTGGGAATCGCGTTCTTCGCAGCGATGTACGACTCGCTCGATTTCCGCATCTACTGGCTGGGCGGGCACATCGTCACGGACGGTCCCCGCCTCTACCAGGAGCGGCTCGCGGGCCTCTGGTTCACCAACACCCCGTTCATGGCTGCGTTGTTCAAGCCCCTCGCCGCGTTGCCGCTCACCTTCGTCCGAATGCTGTGGCAGGTGGCCGCATTCGCGGCCTTCATCTGGGCCTGTTCCCTGACCATGAAACTGGCCGGCCGCCGCATACCCCTCGTCGCGGTCGCGACCGCCGGCCTGCTTCTGGAACCGGTCTGGCATTCCTTCTTCCAGGGCCAGGTCAACCTGTTCCTCCTGGCCCTCGTCCTGGCCGACGTGCACCGCGTCGCCCTCGGCCGGCCAGCGGGAATCGGCATCGGCATCGCCACGGCGATCAAGCTGACACCGGGCATCTTCATCGTCCTGCTCCTGCTCACGCGACGAACCAAGGACGCCGTCACGGCCTTTTCCGCTTACGCGGTCTGCACCCTGCTCGCCTATGCCATCGCACCGGACGCGTCCCGCGTCTACTGGCTGCACACCTTTTTCGACACGTCACGTGTAGGCGTCACGTACATCAGCAACCAGTCCCCATTCGGCGCCTTGGCCCGCATACTCCACGGCACGGACCACATAGGCGCCTGGTATGCGGCCATTCCACTGACCATCGGCACGGTCGGCCTGACGACCGCCGTTCTCTGGGCAAGGCGCGGCGATTGGCTGAGCGCCACAGCGGTCACGGGCGTGACCGGCCTGCTCGTCTCTCCCATTTCCTGGGCGCATCACTGGGTGTGGATCGTCCCGGTCCTGGCCGTCCTCCTGCGCGACGGCCACCGGAAGACCGCTCTGGTCGGCTGCATCGTCTTCGTCCTGTCCCCGTTGTGGTGGACGCCTCACAACGGAGACCCGCGCGAATACGGTCTCCATCTCCTGACACCGGTCGCCAACTGCTACCTCGTCGCGGGCCTCTACTTTCTCGTCCACATGGCCGTCCGCCTACGCCCCCAGAACGACCCTCCACCCCCACCGAAATACGACCACTCCCATTCTGTTCACAGGTCGATGCACTCAGCCGTGTAGCGGGACTTCACCTCCCGGTTGACGACCTGCAGAGGATCAACGACGTTGATGTAGGCAGCGCCTTGAGCCGCATCGGAGAGGCGTCGTGGCACATCGCGTGACGTTGCACCGTCTGCAGGCGGACGACGAGGAGGAGTTCGTCCACCTCGCTCGGCTCAGCGTGCGGCTCCATGGCGACTGGGTCAGGACGCCGACGGACTCCACGGCGTTCCGCGAGTATCTGGAGCGGTTCGCCGATCCGTCGCAGGGCGAGGCGTTGCTCGTGCGCCGGATCGGCACCGGCGAGGCGGCGGGGCTGGTCACGCTCACCGGGATCGTCCGCGGGCCGTTCGAATGAGCCGTCGTCGGCTTCTGCGCGTTCGCGCCGGCCGCCGGTCAGGGGCTCATGACCGAAGGCGTCGGGCTGGCGGTCCGGCACGGGTTCGGTCCGCTGGGGCTGCACCGGATCGAGGCCGATGTCCAGCCGGGCAATGCCCGGTCCCGGAGGCTGGTGGAACGCCTCGGTTTCCGGCGGGAGGGATTCTCGCCGGAGTTCATCAGGATCGGCGGCGTCTGGCGCGACCACGAACGCTGGGCGATCACCGCCGGTATGCCCGTCCGCGATCTGACGGACATTCGCACAGATCATCGCCGCCGCCGGTAAAGCGGCCCGGTCCGGCCGCGCCGTCCGGGTTCCCCGAGCTTGCAAAACGTTCTATAAATGGACGAAAAGGGTAGTGCGCGCCGCCGCGCCGGCTCTCGTGACGAGGAGGACGAGCGTGGTCAGCAGCGATGAGCCCGGCAGCAGGGGATCGGAGTGGCCCGCGACCCTGGACGTCGGCGCGCTGCTGGCGGCGGGATGGCGGCCGACGCCGTTCCGGCAGTTCATCCTCAAGGTGCACAGTCGCTGCAACCTCAAATGCACGTACTGCTACATGTACGAAATGGCTGACCAGAATTGGATGAAACAGCCGCGTCGTATGGCGAAGCCCACCATCGACAAGGTCGCCGAACGCATCGCCGAGCACGCCCGGACGCACGCACTGCCCGCGATCGACGTCATCCTGCACGGCGGGGAACCGCTGCTCGCCGGAATCGAGCACCTGCGGTACGCGGTGGGCGCGCTCCGCTCCGCCGTCGACCCGCCGACACGGATCACCTTCCACGTCCAGACGAACGGCGTCCTCCTCGACGCCAACTTCCTCGACCTGTTCGACGAGCTGGACGTGCTACTGGGCATCAGCCTCGACGGCTACCAGGAGAGCCACGACCTGCGCCGCACCAGGGCCGACGGGCGGGGCAGCTACCAGGCCGTCGCCGCCGCGCTCGACCGGCTCAACGCCCCGCGGTACCGGCATCTGTTCTCCGGCCTGCTGGCCACGGTCGACCCCGGCGCCGACCCGCTGCGGACCTACGAGGCGCTGCTGGCCTTCGAGCCGCCGTCGATCGACTTCCTCCTCCCGCACGGCAACTGGGACGCGCCGCCGCCCGGTCTGCCCGCCCCGGGCCGGACCCCGTACGCCGACTGGCTGATCGCGATCTTCGACCGCTGGTACCGGGCGCCGGTCCAGCGCACCCGGATCCGCATGTTCCTCGAGATCATGCGCATGCTGGGCGGGCGCCCGTCGCGCAGCGAGGCGCTCGGCCTGTCGCCCGTCGCCGTCACGGTCATCGAGACCGACGGGAGCATCGAACTGGTCGACACACTCAAGTCCGCCTATGACGGAGCCTCGGGCACGCGGCTGCACGTCTTCCGCGACGACTTCGACTCGGCGCTCATGCTGCCGCCGTTCGCGGCCCGGCAGATCGGCGTCGCGGCCCTGTCCCCGCAGTGCCGCAGGTGCGAGGTCCACCAGGTCTGCGGAGGCGGCCTGTACCCGCACCGCTACCGGGCGGGACGCGGCTTCCGCAACCCCAGCGTCTTCTGCGCGGACCTGCTCCGCCTGATCGACCACATCCAGCGGGTCATGGCCGAAGACCTCGCTGATCTCACCGGCGTCCGCGGCTGATGCTGTCGGACCGGACGCTCGGCGCGCTGGGCCGCGGTGGCGGCGGCGCCGCCGCCGTCCGCGAGCTCGCCGCGTTGAACCACGGCCGGCTGCTCCTCCTGCTCCGCGGCATCCGTGACGCGGCGCAGGCCTCCGGTCATCCCGAGGCCGGCCAGGCGGCGGCGGGTTTCGCCGCGCTCGCGGCGCAGCACCGCGACCGTCCCGACCTGGTCCGCGACGTGCTCGGCTACCCGACCGTGGCGGCATGGGGGCGACGCACGCTCACCGCGATGACCGGCGGGGACGGGACCGCCTGCCATCCCGGACGGATCGCCTGCCTGGCCGCGGTCGTGACGCACCGGGCCGGTGGCGGCGACCCCATCGAGGTGCCGGTCGAGGAAGGGAAGGTGGTTCTGCCCGGCCTCGGGCACGCGTCGCTGCCCGGCCACCGCACCGCCGAGTTCACGCCCGGACGGCTCGGGCCGCTACGCCTGCGCGAGGGCGAGCCCGGGTGGACGCCGCTGCGGAGGCTCGGCGCGGAGCACCGCGGCACGCGCGTCGGGTTCGCCCTGGAAGATCGCGACCTCGACCGGATGCCGGGATCCGCGCAGGTCACGGGCCCGCTCGGCGAAGCGGTCAGGGAACGCTGGCAGCGGACGCTGCAACGGGCGTGGGAGCTCCTCGTCCCGCTGCACTGGACGATCTGCGCGGAGGTCACCGGCGCGATCACCGCCCTGACCCCGCTCGCCGCCGGTGACACGGGACACGTGAGCGGGACGCCGCGGCACGCGTTCGGCAACATCGGGCTGTCCACCCCGCCCGGGCATCGCGAGTTCGCCGAGACGCTGGCGCACGAGGTCCAGCACGTCAAGCTGAGCGCGGTGCTCGAGACGGTGCCGCTGACGCTGCCGGACGACGGGACCCGGTACTACGCGCCATGGCGCGGGGACCCGCGCCCGATCGCGGGACTGCTCCACGGCACCTACGCCTACCTGGGCGTGGCCGGGTTCTGGCGCAGGCAGCGGGATGTGGAGCACGGTGCGCACGGCGTCCGCGCCGAGACCGAGTTCGCCCGCTGGCGCGAGGCGGCGCTGCGGGCGGCGCGGACCATGGAGGACAGCCGCGGCCTCACCGGCGAGGGCGCGGCCTTCGTCGACCTCATGACGCGGACGCTCGCCGCATGGCGGCGGGAGCCCGTTTCCGCCATCGCACTCCGCCGCGCAAGATCGGGCGCAGCGGAACACCGCGCCGACTGGCACCGCCGCAACAGCGGCACCTGAGCACCTCACCAGGTCAGAGGCGCACCGGGCAGGCGACGGGGAGCGCGATCAGATCGGGGGCGGGTCGAAGTCGCAGTCGAGGTGCCGGCGTTGCTGCGCGACCACCGCGTCGGGGTGCTCCTGCCCGAGCGTCGCCGCGTAGCGGTCCAGGGTCTCGGCGTGCAGGTTCTGCGCCTCCTCCTTCTCCCCGAGGACGAACAGGTCGGCGGACAGGTTGGCGGCGCAGCCGAGCGTCATCGGATGCGTCTCCCCCAGGACCGCCGCCAGCCGGCGGAGGGTGCCGCGTCCCAGCCGGACCGCCGCCTCCACTTCACCGATCGCCGCGAGGTCGCTGGCGAGGTTGGTCGCGATGGTGAGGGAGTAGTGGTGATCGCGGCCGAGTTTGGCCTCCAGCCCCTTGAGCGCCTCCTCGTTCATGGTGCGCGCCTTGGCGGGCTCGCCGTTGACGCGTGTCAGAAGCGCGAGATTCCCCCGGCATCCGTGGTTGTAGGGGTGGTCCGGGCCGTACACGCGCGAGTATCGGTTCACGGTGTCCGCCGCCAGCGTCGTCGCGCCGTCGAGGTCGCCGACGCTCCGCTGGATGTTCGCCAGGCACATGGCGGACGCGAGCGTGTCGGGATGGGACAGCCCGTACAGGCGGGTGTACCGGGCCTGGACGTCCAAGGCCAGTTCGAGCGACTGCTCGAAGTCACCGAGACGGCGGAGCGAGATCGAGAGGTCCTTCGTCGTGCGGAGCGTCCACGGATGGTCGGGGCCGAGCTTCTGGACACCGAAGTTGTACAGGAACTGGCCGAGGTCGTACGCCTCGGCATAGTCGCCGCAAAGGCGGACGGCACGGGCCAGCCCGCTTCCGGGCGCCAGCAGGTCGACCGCGTCCCTCACGCGTCCGAGCGAACGCTGCTGGACGTAGGCGCGTTCGTGGAACTCCCGGCAGCGCTGGTAGTCGCTCATGAGGCCGTAATCGAGCCCGAGGTTGTTGGCGACGCGGTTGACCTGGGGGTGCTGCTTTCCCAGCACGCGCTCATGCCGTTCCAGCGAACCGAGATCATGGGTGAGGGCCTCGGCGAACTCGCCCGCGGCGCGGAGGTCGGCGCCGAGGCTGTTCAGCAGCTGGAGCGTTTCCGGGTGCTCGCTCCCGGCGACCTGCTCCATCTGCGGCAGGGTCTGGAAATCGAGGTCGTACGCCTCCGGGAAGTCGCCGAGTTCGCGAAGCACGTTGGCGAGATGGCGGCGGGCGCGCAGGACGTCGAGATCGTCAGGTGACCCGTCCGCGGACCAGCGCTCGATGACCTGTTCGAGGAAGTTCCGCGCGGTGGTGAACTCGCCCGAGGCGCGCAGGTACCGGGCGGCCCGCAGGAGCAGCTCATGGACGTCGGGGTCCCGGCTGCCGGCGATCTCGGGCGCCTGGATGTGGGCCATCAGGTCCGAGTAGTCGCCCCAGCCGACCGGGTCCTCGGGATCGTCCGGGACGGCCTGTGCGAGCAGCAGGTAGACCTCATGGCGGACCCGGTCGCGGTCCGCCTCGCTCATCTCGTCGCGGACCAGCGCCTGGATCAGCCGGTGCACCTGGATCGCCTGTCCGGTGGTGTCGAGCTTCGCCAGTGAGAACCGGCCCAGTTCCCCGATCGCGCGGCTCAGCCGGATGGGATCGGCGAGCAGTTCCGCGATCTCCGGGCTGAGCCGGGGGTGGATCCGGTTGAACACCTCGCTGGGAATCGGCTCGGGGCTGAAGAACGCGCAGTAGCGCAGCAGTTCGACCGCCTCCGGCAGCGACTCGCGCAGGCTGTTGACCGACAGGCCCCACGCGGCCGTCATCGACAGCGGGTACTCCGACGGCTTGCCCTCCGCCAGCAGCTCCGAGGTGCGCGCCGTCAGCAGCTCCAGGTACTCCGACACCTGCATGCCGCGCTCCGCCTGGAGGGCGCCGGCCTGCTCGAGGGCGAGCGGGAGGTCACCGAGCTTGTCGGCCAGCCGGTCGGCGTCCGGGTGGTCCTTCGTGCGCGGGACCCGCTTCGCGAGGAAGGCCAGGCTCTCCTCGCGGGTGAAGACGTCGATGGGCACGGTCTCGACGACCCCGGCCCAGCGATGGTTGCGCGAGGTGATCAGGACGTGCCCCGGGCCGTCGGGGATGAGCTCCCGCAGGTCCTCGGGCTGGTCCGCGTTGTCGAAGATCAGCAGCCACCGGTCGAACGGCTCGCCGCGCCTGAGCGCGTCGAGGACGGCGCTGGTGGCCTCCTCGATCCCGGTCGTGGTCAACGGAGCGAGTCCGAGATAGGGGGCGAGCCCGGCCAGATTGGACCGGAGAAGCGTCGACTGGTCGGCGGCGATCCACCACACGAGGTCGTAATGCTCGCGGTAACGGTAGGCGTATTCGACCGCCATCTGGGTCTTGCCGACCCCGCCCAGGCCGTGCAGGGCGTGGGGGGCGGAGACGACCGCCGTGACCGTGTCCGTGATCCCCGCCCGCAACGCGGTGAGCAGGTCTTCTCTTCCGGTGAAGTTCTTGTTCCGCTTGGGGATCTTCTTTCCCCACACCTGCGGAACCCGCCTGGCCATTCCGGCCTGACCGGCCGACAGTGCCACGTGCACCACCTCCGGATTGCGCTCACGGCAACGACCTGCCCGTCACCCGCAGGAAAACCACCATACTCTCTGGACCACCTGACGCCAGCCACTTTTCGGGCGACTGTAATGCAAATGCACGCTCACCCTAAACGAAACGGCCCCGGCTTCTGTGTCACCTGACACAAAGGCATTTCAACGCACCCGGAAGAACGTCCGGGCAGCGCCTGGCCATCCCTTCACCCACATGTCAAGATGAAAGTCGTCCGCCGCCCGCCGGGACTGGAGATCACATGCCTGAAGCCAAGAACCCGCAGGTCAGCATGATCGACCTCGCCGACCTCTCCCTCGACCGGCTGGACGACATCAGCCAGAGCGCACTGTGGCACGCCGTGCACGAGATACTTGACACGTCGAATGACGGCGCACCGGTGGCTACTTTCACCTCCTATACGCCACCGCCGCCCGAACACGGATTCTGAATGGCCGGATGCGGCCATCGGTCCTCCCTGCCCGCCATTCTGGACGTCAGACTGACCACCCAGGACATCTGACCCTTAGAGCAGGATGGCACTAGTGAGCCAGCCCGCCGGACCTCCCGGTGCAGGCACCGCACCTTTCGTGGGGTCCAGCTTCTTCACCGCCGAAGAGCGGCCGTTCTTCCATGGCCGGGACCAGGAGATCGAAAGACTCGGCGACCTCTGGCGCTCCAGCGGGCTGACGATCCTGCACGGTGCGGCCGGCGTGGGAAAGAGTTCATTGCTGCACGCCGGGCTCGTCCCCTCTCTCGCCGACAAGCACGCGGACGTGCTTCCGGTCGGGCATCCCGGAATCTCGACGCACTTCCCCCTGGCCGCCGTGCCGCGGCAGAACCTCTTCTCCTTCGCCGTCCTGTCGTCCTGGCAGCCGCACGCCTCCCCGTACCGCAGCTCCGAGCTGTCCGTCGGCGACTTCCTGCGGCGGCGCGGCGGCTCCCCGCTCCTCGTCGCGATCGATCAGGCCGAGGCGATCTTCCGGGAGTCGCCGGTGCGCGAACGCGACCGCCGGCGATTCCTCGAGGAGCTGTCGGCGGCGATGCGGGAGAACCCCGGCGTCCGGCTGCTGCTCTGCGTCCGTGACGAGGTCCTCGGCGAAGCGGCCGAGTTCGGCCTGCGGATCGCCCGGACGCAGAGCACGTTCCGGCTCGGCCCGCTCACCCCCGAGAACGCCGTCGAGGCCGTTCGCCGCTCGCTGCTGACCGCCGGGCGGACGCCGGATCCGGGCGCGGTCGAAACGCTCGTCGACGAGATCGGCAAGGACGCGCGGGGCGAGCCGTCCGGCCAGGTCGAGCCGGTACTGCTGCAGGCCGCGCGCGCTGGACTGCCGCCCTTCGCCATGCCCGCCCCGGCCGACCTGACGGAGGCGGTCGACGCCGCGTTGCGGGCGCACGTCGGCACGCAATTGGCGGAAGCCGCCGCCGATCACGGGTTCTCCGTCACCGAGCTCACCGCCTGGTTCCGCCGCGCGTTCGACGACCCTCCGCCGGCCGCCGAGGACGGGCTCCTGCGCACGCTGGAGAACCGGCACCTGATCAGGAGACGCTCGCCGCGCTCGTTCGAACCGCTGCATCCCCGGCTGCTCCGGCCCGTCCAAAGCCTGCCGGAGCCCGTCAACGCTCCGGCGGCATCGCCGGAGCGGATGCTGGCGGCCGCACGCGAGGCGCTCCGCGGCGGCGATCTCGCGCTGGCACGGCGGCGGGCCGAGGAAGCCGTCGACGCGAACGATCCGCGGCATGTCCTCGTCCGTGCCGAGGCCGAACGCACCCTCGGCGACATCGCCCACGAAGAGTTCCTGACGGACCTGGCCATCCATCACTACCGCGAGGCCGCCGCCCTCTTCGAGTCGCTGCAGGACACGACGGCCGTCGGGCACCTGCTCGCGGCCATCGGGCGCCTGCTGCTGGCCACGGCGGACGCGAGCCCGGCGACGGCGGTCGAGGAGTTGCGGGCGGCGACCGGCCGCGTCCCCAACGATCCGGGGCTGCAGGCGGGCCTCGGCCAGGCGCTCTTTCGGGCAGGCCGGCCGCAGACGGCGCTCGCCGTGCTCAGCGGCGCGCTCACCCTCGACGGGGACACCCCGGAGGCCCTGCAGACCCGCGGTGAGATCTTCGCCGACCAGGGCAGCCGCGAGTCGGCGAAGTCGGCGCTGCGCGATCTCGACCGGGTGGGCCGGCGCGCCCGGCCGTCCAGCGAGGCGGCCCGTGCCCTCGCGCTGGCGACGCTGTCCCGCCTGGACGCGGCCAAACACGCACTCGACCTGGCGCTCGCGGAGGCCGATGACGACGGACCGGCGCTGCTGCGAGCCGCGCGCGCGGAGCGGCTGTGCGGGGACCGCGGGGCCGCGGTCAAGCTGGCCGCGCTGGCCGCCGAGGCCAAGGACCCGCCGCTGCCCGCCCACCAGCGCGACGAAGCACGCCTCCTGCGCGAAATGCCCTGAAGCAGCATCCATCCTCGTTTACCGCGCCTCCCGGGGGAAGCACATGCAGGACGTCGCCATCGTCGCGCTCGCGGTCGGCTCCGCCACCATCTTCGGAGGCGTCGTGGGCACGGCCAACGGTTTCCTCTCCCACTGGCTCCAGTCGCGCCGGACGGACACCCGGGAGCGGGATCTGCGAGCGGAGCGCGAGCAGGAGGAGCACAGGCACGCCTTGCACGCCGCGCTCGCGGAGGTCCGGCTGACGGTGACGAGGGTCAGCGTGCGGACGCAGCTCGTCCAGGACATGCGCCGGACACCGGGCACGCGATTGGACGATAACGACCTTTCCACTCAAATTAAGCACACAAGGGACGATTACCCCTCAGCCGAGGCGGCCATTTTCGACCTTTGGGGGATGAGCCGCGACGACGGCACCCGGCAGGCCGTCACGGCTTTGTTGGAGGACGTCGCGTGGGCCTTCCAGTACGGCAGGTCGGCCGGGGGCGCGGACATGGACCCGGCCCGGATCGACACCCGGATCAAGGAGCGGATCAAAGAACTGACCACCGCCGTTATGAACGAATGCGACACGCGGCCCCTGACCGCGCCGCCACAATCCAGGAAGGACGCGCACCGGGGACGCCGAAATCGCACCTGAACAAGCCGCCATCGAGTAGAGTGCGCGTGCAGGCGACGCACTGGAGCGCCCGATCCCTGACTGCTATCGAGGCACCTCAACCGGTTGCCATCGACAGGAAGGGAACCGGCATGAAGCTGTCGCAACGGCGCTTCCGCACCTGGCTTCGAGGCAAAAGCAACCACTCACTGGGCCCCGACTTCACCTGGCTGTGGCTCGGCTCCACCGTCTCCGGACTCGGCTCGGTCAGCGCGATGGCCGCCTTCCCGCTGCTCGCCCTGTCGATGCGCGACTCGCCGGTACTGGCCGGCTGGGTCACGACCGCGGGAACCCTGCCGCCGCTGCTGCTTCAGATCCCCGCCGGCGTCCTCGTCGAACGCCTGAGCCGCTGGCGCGTCATGCAGGCCACCCTCATCGTGCGGTTGGCCTCGGCCTTGATCCTGCTCATGGCGTTCCTGCTGTGGGACGAGCCCATCGGTGTGCTGCTCGTCGCCGCCGCAGTCGAGGGCACCTGCACCGTCTTCTACGGCACGGCCGAGATCACCTCGGTGCCCCGCGTCGTCCAGCACGAATTGCTGCCGGTCGCGATCGCCAAGAACGAGGCTCGCAGCCAAGGCTCACTGCTGCTCGGCCGGCCGCTCGGCGGCCTGCTGGCGACAGCACTCAGCTGGGCGACCCCGCTTCTCAGCCTTTGCACCGGCCTTGCCGCGATCCTGTCCCTACAAATGGTGGACAAATCCCCCCTCGGGGGATCAATGGGCATGAAAGCTGGAATGAGGCACGCGCTCAAGGAGGGGCTGGCGGCCCTGCGCAGAGACCGTTTCCTGCGAAACGTGCTCACCATCTGCGTCGTGACCAACGTCCTCTTCCAGATCATCATTCTGCTCTTCGTCGTCCTAGCCCGCGAGCAGCACCGATCGGCCCTTTTCATCGGCGCCATCCTCGCCGTCTCCGGCCTCGGCGGCCTGATCGGATCGAGCATCGCGCCCCGGGTCTTCCGAATCATCCGGCCGCGCAACGTCATCCTCTTCTCGGTCACCGCCTGGCTCGCCCTCACGATCGTTATCGCGTCCAGAGCGAACGCTTGGCTCATGGTCACGGCCTGGGGCGGAATCGGCTTCGTGGGCGCCAACGTGAACGTGGCCCTGGCCCTTTACCAGGCGAGCTGCATCGACACGGCGATCCTCGCCCGCGTCGCCAGCGCCGGCACCTTCGTGACCCGCCTTTCGGCCGCGGTCGGCGCCCTCTGCGCCGGCTACATCGTCTCGTCCTACGGCCCTGCGCGATCGGCCGGCTGGGTCCTCGTGGTGATGATCGTCCTTACCGGGCTCGTCCTCGTCCACCGGATCTTCCTGCCTCCGGAACCGGGAACCGAATGCCTGGTGAGCCGTCCGCACCCGCGCGAGCCTGAGACGGCGTGGGAACCGCAACCCGCCGGCGCCGGCCGACATCTCTGATCCGCCCGCTGACCTGCCGTCCGTCCTCTGCTCGGTCCAGGCTCATCGTGAGCCGGCGAGCATCCGGCGGAGGTGCTGCTGCATCTCGTCGATGACCACATCGATGTCGCGGTCACGCTCCTGGACCACCCAGTCGGTGAGCCAAGCCTGCAGCGCGGAGACCACCATCGCCGCCCCGATCTGCGGCCGGATGGCGGGCAGGCGATCCGCGTCGACGGCGTGCTGGATGCCGGCCGCGAGCATGTCGATGCCCGCACTCCACACGGAGCGCTGGACACCATGCGCCTGGTGGTAGGAGCTGGCCCAGCCTCCGACTCGGATGTTCAGCTCGAGATAGGCAGGGTTGTCCGCGAGGAACCTCGCGACGGCGGCGACACTCGCGAGCAGGCGGTCGAGTCCGGACTGACCTTCGTCGCCCGAGCCTTCCACCGATGCCAGCAGCGCATCCATGCGGTCCTTGTGCAGTGCGTCCCAGATCTCGCCCTTGCCGGCGAAGGTCTTGTAGACCGTCGCGAGGCTGAGTCCGGCGGTGGCCGCGATGGCATCCATGCGGGTGTCGGCGAACCCGGCCTTGCCGAACTCGATCTCGGCGGCATTGAGGACCTGCTGCCGGTACATCGCGTGGCGAGCCTCGGCGACGCTGACGACCGACACCGGCACTTCCCTCCCTTGTAGGTCCACGAAATCCTATGTTAGCGTCCGAACAGAATTCCAATTCTGTAAATCAGAACGACGATTACCGTCACCGTGGAGGCGAGGACCTGATGCCCAAGCCGATGCTGCCGATGAACCCGACCGGCTGGTTCCAGGTCGCCTGGTCCGCTGAGGTCGCCGTCGGCGAGGTTCTCCGCACCAGGGCGTTCAACCAGGACCTCGTGGTCTGGCGGGGACGGTCCGGGAAGGTGGCCGTGATGGACGCCTACTGCCGGCACCTTGGGGCGCATCTGGGCTACGGCGGCAGCGTCGTCGACGACACCATCCAGTGCCCCTTCCACGGCTGGCAGTGGAACGCCGCGGGACGCAACGTCTGCATCCCCTACGAGGACCGCCCCAACCTGGGCCGCAGGATCCAGACCTTCCCCACGGTCGAGCGCAACCAGTCCATCTACATCTGGCACGACGTCGACGGCCGCGAGCCGTACTTCGACGTACCCGACGTCTTCACCGCCTGGGACGACGGCGTGACCGAGGACGACTACCACCCGACGTACCCCGACTGCGTGCTGTTCAACGAGGGCCTCGAGATGCACCCCCAGTACGTCCTGGAGAACGGCGTCGACTTCGCGCACTTCAAGTACGTCCACAAGGTGCCGATCGTCCCGCTGTTCACCCGCCAGGACTTCGACGGGCCGGTGTCCTACGTGGACTTCACCATCGCCTTCGAAGGAGCGCCGGCCAGCATCGACGAGGTGACCAGTGGCGTCGAGGCGATCAACGCCGGACTCGGGCTCGCCGTGACCCGCAGCCACGGGATGATCGACAACCGCACGGCCTCGGCCATCACCCCCGTGGACGACTCGACCTGCGACGTGCGCTTCTCGGTCTGGATCGGCCGTGACCCCGCGCTCACCGAAGAGGACAGCCTCGCCCGCGCAGTGAAGCACGCCCATGCGGTCATCGAGCAGTTCGCGGCCGACATCGTCATCTGGTCACACCAGAAGTACGCCGACCCCGCCGCCCTCGTTCGCGACGAGTACCCCGGCTTCACCGCACTCCGCACCTGGGCCGAGCAGTTCTACCCGACCACCGTCCCGTCCTGAAAGGCCACGCCATGACCGCCGCCCCCGCCCCGATCCGCGTCTTCCAGGTCGCCACCGGCAACGTCGGCAGCGAGATGATCAAACGCATCGGCAGGCACCGCGACCTCGAGCTCATCGGTGTGCACTGCTACTCGCCCGACAAGATCGGCCGCGACGTCGGCGAGCTCGCCGGCATCGGACCCGTCGGCATCACGGCGACCGGCACGGTCGAGGAGATCATCGCGGCCAGGCCCGACGCCGTCACCTTCCACGGCGTCTTCCCCGACGAGGACCTCTACCTCGCGCTGCTCGGAGCAGGAATCAACATCGTCACCACCGCCGACTGGATCACCGGCCACCACCGGAACCTCAACCACCCGCACCCATCGGGCCGGCCATGGACCGAGATCATCGACGAGGCCGCCAAGGAGGGGGGCGCCACCTTCTACGGCACCGGCATGAACCCCGGCCTCAACCAGATCCTCGGCGTGGTCGCCTCCGCCGACGTCGCCGACATCGAGCACATCACCACCATCGAGTCCGTCGACGTCTCCTGCCACCACTCCGCGGCGACCTGGCGCGAGGTCGGCTACGGACTCCCCGTCGACGAGCCCGCCCTGCCCGGCATGCTCCGCAAGTACACCGAGGTCTTCGCCGACTCGGTCCACATGATGGCCGACGCCTTCGGCCTCGAGCTCGACGACGTGACCTTCGGCTACGAGCTGGGCGCGTGCACCAAGGACGTCGACCTGGGCTGGTACCGGTTGCCCGAGGGCTCACTCGGCGCGAGCTACATCAAGTACGTCGGCATCGCCGGCGGCGTACCGCGCGTGGAGACCCACCTCGAATGGCAGATGACCCCGCATACCACGCCGAAATGGGACATCAAGGGCTGCTACATCACCCAGATCAAGGGTGACCCGCAGATCTACCAGAAGCACATGATCTTCCCGGCTCCGGGCGTCGACCTGTCCAACGCCGACGACTTCGCCTCGATCGGCATGACGGTGACCGGCCTGCCGGCGCTCAACGCGATCCGTGCGGTCGTGGCGGCTCCTCCGGGAGTCGTGACCAGCGCCGACCTCCCGCTCCGTGCCTTCGCCGGACGCTTCAAGACCAGCTGACGAAGACCGCTGCAGCAGGAGTGCCCACGACCGACGCCATCGCCGTCTATACGAGCAGGGGCCGGCAGCACGGAGGCCCTCGCCGCCCGCCCGCGCCATGGGGCGTTCCGTTTCGAGGGCGGGTCAGCGGAAGATGAGGCGGGCGGCGGTGGTGATGTGGTCGCTGGTCTGGGCGGCGGTGGCGCGGCTGGTGGTCAGATCGAGCAGGCAGGCGAGCAGGACGTGGCCGAGGGTGAAGGCCTTGCCTTCGGTGTCGGTCCAGGTGGGGTCGGTGAGGATGGCGCGGATGAGGCCGGTGAACAGGTCCCGCCACACGCTCAGGCCGTCGCCGCTGAGGTCCGGTGAGCCGATCGCGCTCATCCCGGCGGTGAGCAGGAGCCGCTCGTCGGCGGCCCAGCCGATGATGTCGGCGAACCCGGCGGCGACGCGCTCGGCGTCGGTCCCGGTGTAGGGGCGGGCGGTCAGGTCGGCGATGACCCGTACCGACCAGTCGACCATCAGGTGCAGCAGCAGATGGTCCTTGGACGGGAAGTACCGGTACACGGTGACGGGGGTGGTGCCCGCGCGCGCGGCGACCGCCCGGATCGTGGTGGCCTCCGGGCCGCCCTCGCGCGCCAGCTCCCGAGCCGCGTCCAGGATCTTCTCCCGCCTAGCCCGCTCGGCCTCCTTCAACGGCCGGGTGACGCTGAGCGTCGAACGGCCGTACTCGACGGCCGGCAACGGAGTCTCCACGGGACCAGGCCTTCCTCTCGCCTTTAACGTGAACTATAACGTGTTATATGAACGCCCCCCTGGTCGGTGAGGACCTGTTCTCACCCGAATCACTGGCCGACCCCTACCCGGTCTATGCGCGGCTGCGAGAGCGCGGCCCGGTCCACCTGCTGCCGCAGCTGGGCCTGCACCTCGTGGTGCGGCACGCCCAGGTCCTCCAAGCCCTCGACGACCCGGCCACCTTCTCCAGCAACCTGGCCGGACTGCTGAGCGCCGGGACGGGCGGACCGGAGCTGATGGACATGAGCGGCGCCGCGGTCGACGTCCTGGCCACCGCCGACCCGCCCGCCCACACCACGCAGCGTGCTGCCATGGCCCCGCTCTTCGCCCGACGCACCGTCGCCGGACTGACCGACCGGATCCAGGACCTGCTCCTCCCGCGCGTGGCGGCCCTGGTGGAGCAGGGCGGCGGGGACTGGATGGGGCAGGTCGCCACCCCCGTCCCGGTCCTGATGATCAGCGCGATCCTCGGGCTGCCCGAGGCCGACGCCGACCGGATCACCGCCTGGTCGGACGCCGCGATCGAGCTGCTGGGCGGCCTGGCCGGCCCCGAACGGCTGGGCCTGATCGCCATCGAGATCCTCGACTTCATGCGCTACCTCGACGGGCGGCTCACCGCCGCGGCCACCCACCCGTCCGGCGGGCTGCTGGACGCCCTGGCAGCCGATGAGACCCTCACCCGCGACGAACGGGTCGCGATGGCGCTGCAGTTGGTCACCGCGGGCAGCGAATCGACCGCCAGTCTCATCGGCGCGACCGCCCACACCCTCGCCACCGACCCCGCCCTCGCCGACCGGCTGCGCGAACACCCCGACCAGATCGCAGAATTCGTGGAAGAGACACTCCGCCTGGAAAGCCCTTTTCGCGGCCACTTCCGCGTGACCACCCGCGACACCACCCTGGGCGGCATCCACCTACCGGCCGGGTCCCGCCTCATGCTGCTGTGGGGCGCGGCCAACCACGACCCCGACGCCTACCCCGACCCCACCGCCCTGGACCTGCACCGGCCCGCCATCAAGTCCCACACCGCCTTCGGCCGCGGCATCCACTTCTGCATCGGCGCCCACCTCGCCCGCCTGGAAGCCGTCCTCGCCGTCCAATCCCTCCTGGCCCACGGCCCCTTCCACCTCACCGCACCCGCCCAACACGTGCCAAGCCTCATGGTCCGCCGCCTCGCCCGCCTCGACCTGGCCTTCAACACTTGACCCGCAGCCTCGGCACCTGCACGGGCCCCGACGTCCATCACGTGCACAGTTAGCAAAAGGCCCCTTGCGATGATCGCAAGGGGCCTTTGAGGTGGAGCCGCCTGTCGGAATCGAACCGACGACCTATTCATTACGAGTGAATCGCTCTGCCGACTGAGCTAAGGCGGCGTGCCGTGCGGGACACGGCTGGATGAAGTCTACCGGGTCCGCAGGGGTGGATGCGCACTGGTTATCGGCGGCACGGCGCGGTCAGTGGCAGAGCGTCCCGCTCTTCGGCGGCTCCGTGGTGAGCAGGTAGTTGTCGGTGGCCTTGGTGATGCAGGCGTTGCCCTGCAAGTAGGCGGTGTGGCCGTCGCCGTCCAGGGACAGCAGGACGCCGGAGTCGAGCTGCTTGGCGAGGCTCTGCGCCCACTTGTACGGGGTGGCCGGGTCGCGGAGGGTGCCGATGACGACGATGGGCTTGGCGCCCTTGGCATGCACGGGCTGCGGCTGCTGCTTCGGCTGGACGGGCCAGTAGATGCAGGGGAGGCCGCCCCAGACGACGAAGGGGCCGAAGTGCGGCGCGGCCTTCTCGGCCTGGTCGGCGGCCTTGCCGTACTCGGCGAGAGTCGGCGGGTTGGGCTTGTCGACGCAGTTGACGGCCATGTTCGCGTCCGTCTGGTTGCTGTAGGTGCCGTTCGGCTTGCGCTCGACCATCTGGTCGGCGAGGGCCAGGAGGAGCGTCCCGTCACCCTTCTGCATGGCCTGCGTGAGGGCCTGGCGCAAGAGGGGCCAGTAGTCCTTGAGGTACAGGGCGGTGGCGATGCCCATGACGGCCAGGGACTCGGTGACCTTCCGCGAGTCGCGCGTGTTGGCCAGCGGCGTCTTGTCGGTCTTGGCCATGAAGGCGGCGAGGTTCTTCTCGGCCTGGTCCGTGGACGTCCCCAGGGGGCAGCCGGCCGACTTCACGCAGTCCTCGGCGAAGGCGCGGAAGGCCGTCTCGAACCCCTTGGACTGCTCGACCAGGGTGCCGACGGCGGACTCCTTGGGGTCCACGGCGCCGTCCAGGACGAGGGCACGGACGTTCTTCGGGAACTCCTCCGCGTATATGGCGCCGAGGTAGGTTCCGTAGGACGCGCCGTAGTAGGTGAACTTGGAGTCGCCTACGGCGGCGCGGAGGATGTCCATGTCGTGGGCGGCGTCCTTCGTGCCCACATAGGGGAGCTCAGAGGACGCCTTGGCCTTGCAGTTGGTCGCGAACTGCTTGCTCAGCGCCGCGAAGGCGTCGACCTCCTGCTTGTCGTCCGGAGAGGAGTCGGCCGCGAAGAACTTGTCGAGTTCCGGCCCGGAGTTGCAGCGGACCGGATCGCTGGCGCCCACGCCGCGCGGGTCGAAGCCGACGATGTCGAAGCGTTTGCGCAGGTCCGCCCCGAAGCTCGAGGCGGCCTGGCGGACGAAGTCGACGCCGGAGCCGCCCGGGCCGCCCGGGTTGGTGAACAGCGAGCCGATCCGGGCGGACTTGTCCTGGGCGGGAAGCCGGATCATGGAGATCCCGACCTTCTCGCCGGACGGCTTGGCGTAGTCGAGCGGGACCTGGGCAGTGGCGCACTCGAACCCGCCGCCGCAGCTCTTCCAGGACAGCTTCTGGCCGTAGAAGGCGCCGAGCCCCGATGGGGCGGTGCCCGGTGACGTCGCGGCCGTCGCCTCCTTGCCTCCGCCGCCGTCCCCGCCGCTGCACCCGGTCGCCGCCGCCAGCGTCGCCGCCATGGCCACGCCGATGTACCTCGCTGCCCGCACCTGGACCCCGTCTCGTCGTAGCGGCACGTACCCCGGCGCCTACGCTACGTCGGACTGCTGGTCGAGGGCCACTTCCCTCGGTGGTCGTGTTCGATGCCGTCGAGCAGCCATTTGAGCCCTAGGTCGAAATCCTCCTGGTTGTAGAGCCCCGTGTCGAGGACCGACCGGAGGTGCGGGAACTCCCCGCTCTCCAAGAGCTTGGCGATGTAGGCCTGCTCCAGCGCGCTCTGCCGCGCCTCGCCCAGGCGCGTCGTCCCCATCTCGCGGAGCCGCTGTTCGCGCAGGACGAAACCGAGCATGTAGTGGTCGACGGTCGTGACGATCGCGAGCATCTCCTCGGGATCGTCGGTGAGCCGGGCCGCGGCGGCCATCGACTGCTCGGCGTGCCGCAGCCCGTTCGGCCCGATGCGCGGCGACCGGCCGGCCAGCTCGAACATCCAGGGATGCCGGAGGCCGGCGGCGCGCTCCTTGCGGGTGATCTCGATCATCGCCTCGCGCCAGTCGTCCGGCAGGCCGTCCTCGACCAGGACCTCCACGGCGACCACGTCGTACATCAGGTCGAGGAGGTCCTCCTTCGCCTCGATGTGCGTGTAGAGGCTCATGGCGCGCACGCCGAGCTCGCTCGCGACCCGGCGGATGGAGACCGCCTCCAGCCCCTCGGCGTCGGCGATCTCGATGGCCTTGTCGACGATGGCCTCGCGGGTCAGCTTGGGACGGCGGCCGCCGCGCGGGCGCGCCCAGACGTCGTTCGGCCGGGCCCGTTCGCGCCGCTCGCCCCGTTCCGGCCGCTCGCGATCACGCTCGGGCGGCTCACTGCTCTCTGCCACGCCAGCGATCCTAATCGATACGGCGTATCGATACGGTGTACAGATTAGGCGAGACGGTGTACGGTGTGACCGATACACCGTACGGAAACGGAGGACGGATCTTGATCGCGACTCAGAAGGCGCCCCCGACCGGGGCGAAGACGGGCATCGACCCGCATCTGCGCAACCTGGCGATCGTCGTCGTGCTCGGCGTGATCATGACGGTGCTCGACAGCACGATCGTCAACGTCGCGATCACCGCGCTCGGCAAGGACTTCGGCACCTCGCTGTCGACCATCCAGTGGGTCGTGACGGGCTACACCCTGGCGCTGTCCATGGCGATCCCGATGACGGGCTGGTCGGTGCGGCGGTTCGGCGCCCGGACCATGTGGCTGGTCTCGCTCGGCCTGTTCATCGGCGGCTCGCTGCTGTGCGGGCTGGCCTGGTCGGTGCCGTCGCTCATCGTGTTCCGCGTCCTGCAGGGCCTGGGCGGCGGCATGCTGATGCCCGTGGGCCAGACGATGCTCGTCCGGGAGGCCGGCCCGAGCCGGATGGGACGGGTCATGAGCATCGTCTCCGTGCCCGCGATGCTCGCCCCGGTGCTCGGCCCGCTGCTCGGCGGCGCGATCGTCGACCATCTGAGCTGGCGCTGGATGTTCTACGTCAACATCCCCCTGTGCGCCGCGGCGCTGCTGGCGGCGGTCCGGATGCTGCCGCGCGACACCGAACGCGCCCCGGACGCGCGGCTCGACGTCACTGGCATCGTCCTGCTGTCGCCCGGCCTCGCCGCCCTCGTGTACGGGCTGTCGGAGGCCGGGAACGGGACCAGCCTCACCGGCGCGCGCTTCCTCGCCAGCGTCATCGGCGGCGCCGCGCTCGTGATCGCGTTCGCGGTGCATGCGCTCCGCAAGCGCGAAGGGGCGCTCATCGAGCTCCGCCTCCTGCGCACCCGCGCCTTCACCACCGCCACCGGCGGGTTCTTCCTTTACAGCGCGTCCGTCTTCGGGCTGATGATCCTCATCCCGCTGTTCGCCAGGATCGTCCGCGGCGAGTCCGCGCTGGACTCGGGATGGCTGCTCGCCCCGATGGGCGTCGGCGCGATGATCACGATGTCGGTGGCCGGGCGGCTCGTCGACCGGTTCGGCGGGCGCTGGATCGCCGTCGGCGGCGTCGTGCTCGTCCTGCTCGGCACCCTCGGCCTGACCACGCTCGATCCCACGACGGGACGCGCCGTCATCATGGGCGCGATGTTCGTCGTCGGCATCGGGCACGGCATGATCGCCCCGTCCCTGATGGCGGCGAGCTACCAGGGCCTGCCCCGCGAGGCGGTCGCCGCGGCGACCACGGGCGCGAACATCCTGATCCGCGTGGGGAGCTCGTTCGGCACCGCGGTGATGGCCGTCGTCCTGCAGATCGCCATCCGGCACGAGATCCCCGGTGCCAGCGGCAACCTCGCCGACGCCGCGTCGCAGCACACCGCCGACACGCCCGTGCTGCTCACCAACGCCTTCACGGAGACCTTCTGGTGGACGGCGGCGATCCTCGCGGCGGCGCTCCTGCCCATCCTGGCCGTCCCCGGAAAGGCGAGGTCGGCCGAGTCATGATGCGCTCGACCGCACCGCGCGTACCTTCCCTGGCCGGTGCTGACGCCGCCGTCCCCGCGCTGGACGCCGCCGGCCGTCCCAGCGCCGGGCCGGTGGCCCGGAGCGGGCGGGGCGGTGGGGCCCGCGGAGGTGGACGGGCCCCACCGGCGCGCATCGCCACAGGGGACTGCGAGCGCGCGTCTCACCCGGCCGGGGGGTTATCGGCCCCGGTCAGGAGGCGGGGGTGCTGGGGTTCTGGCCTCCGTTCGGGGCGTTTCCGGGCGGACCGCCCTGGCCGCCGCGGCCGCCCTGCGGGGCCAGGGAGGCGCAGGCCTGCATGGCCTTCTGCTGGGCGGCCGAACGCGTCGGACGGTCGGTGGGACGGCCCGACGCGCGCCCCGAAGGCACGCCGCTGGGGCGGCCCGACGGCGGCGCGCCACCGGGACCACCGGACGGGGCGCCGCTCGGACGGCCCGAAGGCGCGCCGCTCGGGCGGTTGCCACGGTCCGGCATCGTGACGCCCTGCTTCTCCATGCAGGCGCGGAACGCCGACATCTGGTCGTTGCCGGCGGCCTTGGTGGAACTCGCGTTCGCCTTGCCGTCGTCGCCGCCCCCGCAGGCCGCGGTGAGCAGCAGCGTCCCGGTGACGGCGAGACCGCCGAGCAGCCGGCCCATGCTGGCCTTGTTCATCGTCATCGTCTCCTCATCGGTGGTCAGCGGCCGGTGCCCTGGTTGACGGTGGTCGCGGTCACCGAGCCGTCCTTGCCGGTGGTGCCGCGCACGATGACCGTGGCGCCCGAGCCGAGGTCGCGGAGCTTGCCGTCCTTGGTGACGCTGATCTTGGTGCTGCCGCTGGTCTTGACCTTCACGGTCTTGCCGTCCGACGTGCGCAGGTAGAGGGTGTCGCCGACGACCTTGGTGACGGTGCCGACGGTCATGCCGCCGCCCGCTCCCGTGCCCCCGCCGAACCCGCCGCCGAAGCCGCCGGGGCCGCCGCGGCCGCCCTGCTCCGTGCCCGTCCCACCGCCCGGCTGCGTGCCCGTCCCACCGCCCGGCTGCCCGGCGAAGCCACCGCCGTAGCCGCCGGGGGCACGCCCGGTCGTCCGGCCGTAGCCGCCTGCAGCGGCGGGGCCTCCGCCCGGCGAGCCGGAATCGTCGGACGTCCATTTCTGCGCTTGGACACCGCCGAGGAAACCGGCGACGAGGAGGAGCCCCGCGCCCAGGTAGATGGTCGGTCCCGGCAGGGAACGCCTCGCCGGCCTCGCCGTCAGCTCGGCGTCGAGGTCACCGTCGAAAGGAGAGCTCGCCAGCAATTCAGCGTCACCCATCGGCCTCTCGGACACCGCTTCCGGGTCCCCGCCCGACTTCGGGCCCAGCACTGGCGACGCACCTTGCCCTGGCAGCAGCGCCTGGTGTGGTGCTGCCCCCGGGTCCACGCCACGGCCCTGCGCCGGTGCGCCGCCCTGCCCCGGCCCCGCGCCATGGTCCTGCATCGCCCCTCCCGACTGGCTCGAACCTGCGCCCTGGCCACCTCCGGGACGGCCCGGCGTCACGGCCTGACCGGAAGCCGCGGCCTGGCCAGGCGCTTGAGGCTGACCGGGTGCTCCGGCCTGGTTTGAAGCCGCGGGCTGGCTCGGTCCTCCGGGCTGGGCTGGGGGTTGCCAGGGGGCCGGGTCTTGGCGGGTGTTCTGGGCGGGGCCCGTGCTCGCCCAGGGGCGGACGTGCTCCTCCGAGCCGGGGCCGCCCGCAGCGCCCGCACCCCCCGTGGCGCCTGCGGTGCCCGGCGTGGTCGGCGTGCGGTCTTGTCCGTGGTGCCCTGAAACGCTCATCCGCGCCTCCTCTCCGTCGAAGCCCGGCGACATCCATTGCTCGGTCCGTCCGGCGTCGGGGACGTCGGCGGGCGGCGTGTCCCGGGGCGATGCGGGGCTGTTCGGGTTCGCGCGTCCCGCCCTCGATCGGTGGCCCGGCGTGTGCCGGGGCGGTGGTGGGGTGATCGGGGCCGCGTGGCCTGGCGTTGATCGGTCGCCTGGCTCGGCTCGCGGCCGGGTGCGGCCGGGCGATGGTGGGGTGCTCGGGGGCGTGTGGGCTGGCGCGGATCGGTCGCCGGGCTCGGCTCGTGGGCGGGTGCGGTCGGGCGGTGGTGGGGTGCTCGGGGGTGGGTGGCCTGCCGCCGATCGGTCGCCGGGCTCGGCTCGCGGCCGAGGGCGGTCGGGTGGTGGGGTGTTCGGGGTGGCGTGGCCTGGCGGTAGTCGGTTGCCGGGCTCGGCTCGCGGCAGGGTGCCGGGTGGTGGGGTGCGGGGGGCGGTGGGGTCGGGGCGGGTTGGTCTGCGGCGTCTGCGGGACATGGGCGGTTCCTTCGTCGGTCACTCATGGCGGAGCGCCTCGATCGGGCGGAGCTTCGCGGCGCGGTTGGCCGGGTAGCTGCCGAAGAACAGGCCGATCGCGACCGAGACGGCCAGGGCCAGCACGATCGACGACGGCACCAGGACGGGCTTGACGCCGACGATCGTGAAGAGGCTGCCGACGACGCCCGCGGCGACCCCGAGGACGCCGCCGATGAGGGACAGGACGGTGGCCTCGGCGATGAACTGGCCGAGGATGGCGCCGCGGGGCGCGCCGATGGCCTTGCGGATGCCGATCTCGCGGGTCCGCTCGGTGACGGTGACCAGCATGATGTTGGTGATGCCGATGCCGCCGACGAGGAGGCTGATCGCGGCGACGGCGCCGAGCAGCACGGTGAAGGTCTTGTTCGACTCGGAGACCGCCGACTGGACGCTGGCCTGGCTGGAGACGGTGAAGTCGGCGGTGCCGGACGAGGCGATGTCGTGCCGCTGGCCGAGGATCTGGGTGATCTCGGCCTGCGCGGAGTCGACGGCGCCGGAGTCCTTGGCCTGGACGATGATCTGGTCGAGGGCGCCGTAGCCGGTGAGGGACTCCTGCACGGCGGGCAGCGGCGCGATCGCGATGCTGTCGGGGTCGGAGAAGCTGGAGGACGACGAGCCGGTCGCCTTGAGGACGCCGACGACGGTGAAGCGGATCCCGCCGACGTCGATCTTCTTGCCGAGCGGGCTGACGCGTCCGAACAGGTCGGAGGCGGTGGTGCTGCCGAGGACGACGGTCTTGTTCGCGGCGGTGACGTCGGCGGTGGTGAAGGCGGTGCCGGACGCGACGGTCTTGTTCGCGGCGGCGAAGTAGGTGGGGGTGGTGCCGACGAACTGGTTGATGGTGGCGCTGGTGCCCTCGTAGCCGGCGGTGACGGACTGGCTGGTCACGACCGGGGAGGCGCTCTTGACGGACGGGGCGTCGGACGCGCTGACCAGCGCGGCGGCGTCCTGGGTGGTGAGGTCGTGGGCCTGGGTGCGGGGTCCGGAGCTCTGCCCGGACTGCGATCCGGCGCCGCCGAAGCCGCCGCCACCGAAACCGCCACCGCCGGGGCCGCCGCCGAAGCCGCCGCGTCCGCCGCCGCTCCCGGTCGTCGACTTGGTGACGGTGAGGGAGTCGGCGCCGAGCCGCTGGATGCTCTTCTTGATCTGCTCGGACGAGCCGTTGCCGACGGCGACGAGCAGGATGACGGCGCCGACGCCGATGAGGATGCCGAGGGTGGTCAGGGAGCTGCGGAGCTTGTTCGCGGACAGCCCGCGCAGCGCGAACCGCAGGATCTCCAGGGGGCTCACCGGGCGCCCTCCGAGGTCCAGGACGTGTCCTCGGACGTCCAGGACGCGCCCTGCGTGGTCCAGGACGCGGCGGGCGGCGGGCCGGCGACGGGGGCGCGGCGGACGTCGTCGACGACGCGGCCGTCGACGAGGCGGACGACGCGTTTGGCGTGCGCCGCGACGTCGTCCTCGTGGGTGATGACGACGATGGTGCGGCGGGCGAGGCTGAGCCGGTCGAAGACGGCGAGGACGTCGGCGGTGGAGCCGCTGTCGAGGGCGCCGGTGGGTTCGTCGGCGAGCAGCAGGGTGGGGGCGGTGACGAGCGCGCGCGCGACGGCGACGCGCTGCTGCTGCCCGCCGGACAGTTCGTTGGGTTCGTGCCGGGTGCGGTCGGCGAGGCCGACCTCGCGGAGGGCGGCGAGGGCGCGGCGGCGGCGTTCGGGGCCTTTGACGCCGCCGTAGGCGAGCGGGAGCTCGACGTTGGCCTGCGCGGTCATCCGGGGGATGAGGTTGAAGGACTGGAAGATGAACCCGATGCGGCGGTTGCGGAGGATGGCGAGGCGGCGCTCGTCGAGGGCGCCGACGTCGATGCCGTCGAGGAGGTAGCGGCCGGAGGTCGGGACGTCCAGGCACCCGATGATGTTCATCAGGGTGGACTTGCCGGATCCGGACGCGCCCATGATCGCGACGTAGTCGCCGGCCTCGACGGTGAGGGTGACGCCGCGCAGCGCGTGGACGGCGGTGTCGCCCTCACCGTAGACCTTGCCGACGTCGCGGATGCTGAGGACGGGCTTAGGGCCGTCCTGCCGGGGGTCGGGGATCACCTGCGGCCCCCGCCGCCGCCCGGTGCGCCGCCGCCGAAGCCGCCGGGGCCGGCGCCGCCTCCGGGGAGGCCGCCGCGCTGGGTGGTGCCGCTGGTTCCGGTGCTCGTGGAGGTGACGACGACCTGGTCGCCCTCGTTGAGGCCGGAGGTGATCTCGGTGCCCTGGTCGCCCTTCACGCCGGTCTCGACGGTGACGGTGCTCTGCTTGCCGTTGCGGACGACGGTGACGGTGCTCTGCCCGCCGGCGGTCTTGACGGCAGCGGTCGGCACGTACAGGACGTCGTCGGCGGACGCGGTGGTGATCTCGACGGTGGCGGTCTGGCCGAGCCGGACCCCGGACGGGACCTTGGTGAGCGAGATCGTCGCGGGGAACTTGACCACGTTGTCGGTGGTGGTCGGGGACAGCCCGATCGAGGTGATCTTGCCGGTGGCGGTCTTTCCGGTGAGGGCGTCGAAGGAGATGGACGCGGTCTGGCCGACCTTGAGCTTGGTGGTGTCGGCCTCGGTGAAGTCGCCTTCGATCTGCAGGTGCTTGGTGTCGACGAGCTCCATGAACCCGGACCCGGACGAGGACGAGGACCCCGACGACGAGGAGGACGACGACGACCCCGTCCCGCCGCCGCCCGACGCCCCCGCGCCCGACGATCCGGACGACCCGGAACCGGACGAACCCGAACCCGACGACGACGATCCGGACCCGCCGGAGCTGCCGCCGACGGTTCCGTTGACGGCGGTGATGGTGCCGGCGAACGGGGCCTTCAGGACGGTGCCCTGGTAGGCGCGCAGCGCGGAGTTGTAGGCGTTCTTCACCTGCAGGTAGCTGGCGTAGCCCTTGGCGGACGTGGTGTCGCCGTCCTCGGCGGCCTCCAGGTTGGCCTTGGCCTCGTCGATGTTCTCGAGCGCCTCGGTCTGGTCGAGCCGGGCGAGGACGGCGCCGGCGACGACCTTCTGGCCTGCCTTGACGTAGATCTTGGCGACCGTGCCGGACGTGCCGAACGACAGGTCGCTAGTGCGCGCGCTCTCCACCGAGCCGGACGCCGACACCGACGCCGACACCGTGCCGCGCTCCACCCGCGTGACCCGGGTGGCCGCGGCGGCGCCGTCACCTCCGTCGCCGAGGGTGAGATATGCGGTGCCGGCCCCGGCCACCAGCAGCACGCCGAGGGCGCCGTTGATGAGCGTGGTCCGGCGTTGGAACGGCCATTTCATGCGAGAAGGCTCTTGGTCGCGCATGGGGCTCTCGTGAGGTGAATATGAGAATTGGATGAGAGAGCCGGGACGGGTGTGACAGGACGGTCTCGTGTGGGCAGGTACAAGGGTCGCCGTAGCGCGACACGTCGGGGGCGTCCGCAAGCGGCCGAAATAGGGGCGCGGCGGGGGCGGTTGGCCCAGTCATGAGTGCAGCGAAGGAGCGGACCCGCGTCCGCATCGAGCAGGGCGGCAAGCGCATCCGGGCGTATCTCGGCGGCAACCTGGTTGCGGACACCACCGCGCCGGTTCTCGTGTGGGAGATCCCCTACTACCCGGCGTACTACATTCCCGCGGCGGACGTGCGGGCCGAGCTCGTCGAGGACGGTCCGGGCAAGCACTCGCCGAGCCGCGGCGACGCGACGGCGTACACGGTGAAGGTGGACGGTGCGGAGGCTCCGGGTTCGGCGCTCCGCTACCTCGACTCGCCGGTCGAGGAGCTGCGCGGGCTCGTCCGGCTGGAGTGGGAAGCGATGGACGCGTGGTTCGAGGAGGACGAGGAGGTGTTCGTCCATCCGCGCAACCCGTACACGCGCGTGGACGTGCTGGCGAGTTCCCGGCGCGTGCGTGTGGAGGTGGACGGCGTGACGGTGGCGGAGTCGTCGAGCCCCAGGTTGCTGTTCGAGACGGGTCTTCCGGTGCGGTACTACCTGCCGAAGACGCACGTCCGGATGGATCTGCTAGAGCACACCGACACCGCGACCCACTGCCCGTACAAGGGCACGGCGGAGTACTGGTCGGTGCGGGCGAACGGCAAGATCCACGAGGATCTCGCCTGGTCGTACCCGACGCCGTTGGAGGAGTCCCGCAAGGTGGCGGGGCTGGTGTGCTTCTACAGCGAGAAGGTCGACATCTTTGTGGACGGGGTGCTGCAGGAGCGGCCGAAGTCGCGTTTCTGAGCACACCCGGTTCGAGGCGTCCGGCTAAGGAGGGTTAGCGGCCGGCCCACATCAGCGCGCGGAAGTTGTCACCAGGCATTACACCATCGGATGGAACATCATGCGATGGTGTGATGCCTGTCGCTTTCGCCCGGCAGGGCTTGCGACCTCCCTACGGCTACGTAACCGTAGGTTACTAAAGCGTAAGTTAAGCGCGCCGACGGGGAGGCACCCTTGACCCCTGCACTCTCAGCGCAGCGGCTCGCCGCCGCCGCGCGCCTGCTGACGACACCGCTGCTCCCGGAGGACTACCTCGGCCTGCTCAACCCGCTGTGGTCCACCGCCGAACCGCGCGGCCGGGTCGAAGCACTGCGGCACGAGGCGCCCGGCGCCGCGACCCTG
The DNA here is from genome assembly GCF_008923365.1 of Actinomadura montaniterrae. Classification (GTDB taxonomy): domain Bacteria; phylum Actinomycetota; class Actinomycetes; order Streptosporangiales; family Streptosporangiaceae; genus Spirillospora; species Spirillospora montaniterrae. Next base: position 3,150 of record NZ_WBMR01000014.1, on the reverse strand, counting down.
GTGATCAGGCCCGGGACGGCCTGGCGCGGCCACCGCCCCGGCCAGTGGGTGAAGATCGGCGTGGACATCGACGGCGTCCGGCACTGGCGCACGTTCTCGCTGTCGTCCCCGCCCCGGCCGGACGGCCGCATCACGATCACGGTCAAGGCGGGCCGCGACGGCTTCGTGTCCGCGCACCTCGTGCACCGGATCCGGCCGGGCGCGATCGTCCGGCTCGGCGCCGCCGACGGCGACTTCACGCTCCCGTCGCCGGTGCCGTCCCGGCTGCTGTTCGTCACGGCGGGCAGCGGGATCACTCCGGTCATGGCGATGCTCCGCCACCTGGCCGCCACCGGGGACGCTGCGGACGTCACCGTCGTCCACTCCGACCGGCACGCCGGCGACGTCATCTTCGGCGACGAACTGCGCCGGATGCCCGGGATCCGGCTGCACGAGCGGCACACGTCCACCGCCGGCCGCCTCGAACCGTCCGACATCGCCGGGCTCTGCCCCGACTGGGCGGAACGGGACGCCTGGGCCTGCGGGCCGTCCGAGATGCTGGACGGCCTGACCGCGCACTGGCGCGCCGCCGGGATCGAGGACCGGCTGCGCGTCGAGCGGTTCCGTCCCGCTCTGGCGGCGGGCGCGGCGGGCGCGGGCGGGCGCGTCCGGTTCAGCGAGAGCGGCGTCGAGACCGACGCCGACGGGAGCACGCCGCTCCTGGACGCCGGCGAGCGCGCGGGCGCGCTGCTGCCGAGCGGCTGCCGGATGGGCATCTGCTACAGCTGCGTCGGCCGCCTCCGCTCCGGCCGGGTCCGCGACCTGCGCACCGGCGAGGTACACGGCGAGGAGGGCCAGATCGTGCAGACGTGCGTCTCGGCCGCCGCCGGCCCCGTCGACATCGAACTCTGAAAGGGACCGACGATGCCCGCAACGACCGACCACCTGACTCCCGCCGACTACGCCGCGATCGCCCGCGAGCTCGACGCGCTCCGCGACGAGATCACCGCCGACCTCGGCGAGCGCGACGCCGACTACATCCACAAGGTGATCCGCTGGCAGCGCGGCCTGGAGATCGGCGGCCGCGCGCTGCTGATGGCGTCCGCGCTGCCGCCCGCCTGGCTCGCCGGGACCGCGACCCTCGCCGTCGCGAAGATCCTGGAGAACATGGAGATCGGGCACAACGTCATGCACGGCCAGTGGGACTGGATGCGCGACCCGAAGATCCACTCGACGACCTGGGAGTGGGACAACGTCTCCCCCGCCGAGCAGTGGAAGCACTCGCACAACTTCGTCCACCACACCTTCACCAACGTCCTCGGCAAGGACAACGACGTCGGCTACGGGATCCTGCGCGTCGCGCCCGAGCAGCCGTGGAGCTGGGGGAACGTGCCGCAGCCGCTCTACAACGCGCTGCTGGCGATGTTCTTCGAGTACGGCGTCGCGCTGCACGACCTGGAGATCGACAAGATCCGCGAGGGCACCCACGACGAGGAGGCGACGAAGGCGAAGCTGCGCGCGATCGGACGCAAGATCCGCCGCCAGTGGGGCAAGGACTACCTGGCGTTCCCGCTGCTCAGCGGGCCGCAGTTCCTGTCCACGCTGTCCGCGAACTTCACCGCGAACGTGGTCCGCAACGTCTGGGCCCACATGATCATCTTCTGCGGGCACTTCCCCGGCGACATCGACGTGTTCGAGGAGGACTACCCGCTCGACGAGGAGACCCGCGGCGAGTGGTACGTCCGGCAGCTGCTCGGCTCCGCCAACATCACCGGCGGCCCGCTGTTCCACCTGATGACCGGCAACCTCAGCCACCAGGTCGAGCACCACCTGTTCCCGGACATCCCGAGCAACCGGTACGCGGAGATCGCCCCGCGCGTCCGCGACCTGTGCGCCCGCTACGGCCTGCCGTACCACACCGGCTCGCTGACGAAGCAGGTCGCGAGCACCTGGAAGAAGATCTTCCGCTACGCCCTCCCGGGCGGCGCCCCGAAGCCGAAGCCCGCCCCGACGCCCCCGGCCCGCGAACCCGTCGCCGCCTAGCCGAGGGCTTGGGCGACCGGCAGGAACAGCCGGGCGGGGTCGTTCGCGATCGGCTCGCCGTACTCCATGACCGTGGTGGAGAAGAACGGGCTCAGCCCGCGCTTCTCCGCCCACGCGACGAGCTCCGGGTGCCGGTGGTCGATGTCGAGGCGCACCGGCCCCGGCGGGACGATCTCGTCCAGGAGCGACAGGGCGGTACCCGCGTCGCGGGCCACGACGGGCCCGACGAGGGCCCGCCCGTCGTTCCGCCAGACGCCCCCGAAACCCGCGATGCCGGACCCGTCGCGGACGACGTTGAAGGTCTCGCAGAACGCCGGCAACCCGTCCACGACCTGGGCCCGGTCGGCGCCGAAGACCTCGGTGTCGAGCGCGTGGACGGCAGGCATGTCCGCGGCCGTCGCGGGCACGGACGCACCGTGCCCCGACGGCCCGTCGACCTCGCCCGTGTACGTGGTACACGACCCCACCGTCCGGAAGCCCAGGCGCTCGTACAGCGGACGGCCCATCTCGGTGGCGGTCAGGCAGAGGCTCGCCGTCCCCGCCTCGTCCATCGCGTGCCGCATGATCCGGCCGCCGAGGCCGCGCCGCTCATGGCGCTTCGCGACCAGCACCATGCTGATCGCCGCGACGTCCTTGCCGTACGGGGTCGACACCACCGTGGCGGCGAGGCCGCCGTTCCCGTCGTCGACGCCGTAGACGTCGCCGACCGAGAAGAGGAAGCGCCACTTGCGGTCCTCCCTCCCCCACTCGCGGTCCTCGGCGAGCCGCTGGCACGCGGGAAGGTCGTCGATCGAGAGCCGCCGCACCGGTGCGTCCATGGGACGGGACGCTAGGACGGCCGCGGACCTGCGCACAAGCGAATTACCCGGCTCCTCACCTGCCGCATTACCCCTGACGTCATCGACCCGATGACCGCCCGCGGGAGATCGTCATGGTGCACGCACCGAGACGAACGAACCGGGGAGATCCCTTGTCCACCACCGCGACACCGCAGGCGGCCCGGCGGCCCCAGGACGGCGCGCCCGCGCACGCCGCACCGGCCGCCGGCCTGCTGGTCCTGCTCGTCGGCATCTTCATCACCACCCTCGACTTCTTCATCGTCAACGTCGCGATCCCCGACATCCAGAG
>NZ_WBMR01000139.1 GCF_008923365.1 Actinomadura montaniterrae | reverse complement strand
CGGGCGGCGGCCTTGCGGGCGGCGCGGGCCAGCCTGCGGCGGCGGGCGCGCTCGGCGGCGTCGGCGCTGCGCTGCAGCAGCTCCGGCGGGATGAGGTCGTGCCGGCCCGCGATGAACTCCTGCACCCAGATCTTCGCCCGGATCAGCGGCCGCCGGAACCGGACCTCCCGGCGCACCGCCCGCTGGTACTTGCGCGACTCCGGGCCGTACAGCCAGCGCGACCACGGCGACCCCGGACGCGCCACCCGGATCGCGCCCACCACCAGCAGGACGGGCAGGAACAGCCCGATCAGGCCCGTCCAGATCTTGCCCTTCAGCAGCGTGATCACCGCGAGGACGAGGTTGGCGACGGTCGAGGCGAAGTACGCCTGCGCGAGGGCGCTGCCCGCCGGGTCCGGGACGGCGTCGGCGAACCCGAACGGGCGGATGCCGAGCAGCAGCAGCCCGGTGACGGCGATCGCGACGAACACGGCGTCGACGGACGCGCGGCCCTTCTCCGTCCAGTAGACGTCGCTGAGGTGCAGCAGCAGCGCGAACTCGTCCAGCACGAGCGCGGAGCCCGCCCCGAACACGACGGCCGCGGCGCAGTCCAGCGCGACGTAGGCGTCCGGCGTGGCGAGGCTCGCGATGCCGCCGACCAGCATCAGCACCACGCCGAACACGACGTGGTGGACGTGGGTGTCGCCGGCCCGCACGTTGCCGAACCAGCCGCTCACGTTCGCGCGGATCAGCCGGACGATCACCCGCGTCAGCACGAACGTGAGGATGAACGCGGTGAAGAAGCCGAACAGCGGCAGCCGACCGGTCTCCACGATCCGGTGCCGGAAAAGGTCGATCATGTGTCCCCCTGCTGGGCACCATAATGCCCGGTGACATGCGCCGATATCGTGGGACCCGGCCGATCGACGAGGATCGAGGGGAACATCACCGTGAGCCGTACCGCCGACCGCTGCGACCCCGGGTGCCGGGCCTGGATCGCCGAGGCGATCCGCAAGGTCGAGGCCGACGCCAACCGCAGCGCCGACACGCACCTGCACGTGTTCCCGCTGCCTCCGGAGTGGGGCATCGACCTGTACCTCAAGGACGAGTCGGTGCATCCGACGGGGTCGCTGAAGCACCGGCTGGCGCGGTCGCTGTTCCTGTACGGGCTGGCGAACGGCTGGATCCGCGAGGGAACGGTGATCATCGAGGCCTCCAGCGGGTCGACGGCGGTGTCGGAGGCGTACTTCGCGCGGCTGCTCGGGCTGCCGTTCGTGGCGGTGATGCCCGCGTCGACGAGCCCGGAGAAGATCGGCCTCATCGAGTTCTACGGGGGCCGCTGCCATCTCGTGGACGACCCGTCCTCGATCTACGACGAGTCGCGGCGGCTCGCGGCCGAGTGCGGCGGGCACTTCATGGACCAGTTCACCTACGCCGAGCGGGCGACGGACTGGCGCGGCAACAACAACATCGCCGAGTCGATCTTCGAGCAGATGCGGCTGGAGCGGTTCCCGGAGCCGTCCTGGGTGGTGGTCGGCGCCGGGACGGGCGGGACGTCCGCGACGATCGGCCGGTACGCCCGGTACCGGCGGTTCCAGACGCGGCTCGCGGTGGTGGACCCGGAGGGCTCGGCGTTCTTCGGGTCGTTCGCCGACGGCGACCCGGAGCGGACCGCGGCGGGCTCGCGGATCGAGGGGATCGGCCGCCCGCGGGTCGAGCCGTCGTTCCTGCCGACGGTGATCGACCGGATGATCCAGGTGCCGGACGCGGCGTCCGTCGCGGCGATGCGCTGGACGAGCCGGGTCAGCGGCCGGGACGTCGGCGGGTCGACGGGCACCAACATGTGGGGCGCGGCGGAGCTGATCGCGCAGATGCGGGCGCGCGGCGAGCGCGGCAGCGTGGTCACGCTGATCTGCGACGGCGGCGAGCGGTACGCGGGCACGTACGGGTCGGACGTGTGGCTGGCCGCGCAGGGCCTGGACATCGGCCCCTACGAGGCGGCGCTGGACGCGTTCCTGAAGACCGGCGAGATGCCGGTCACCGTGTGATCAGCCCTTGAACCGGATCGGGTTGAACACGTCGGCGTAGATGAGCAGGCCGCCCATGACGATCAGGACGGCCGCCATCACGTAGGTGACGGGCAGCGCCTTGGCGACGTCGACGTAGCCGGGGTCGGGCTTGCGGAAGACCCGGGCGAACGCCTTCTTCAGCGCCTCCAGCAGCGCGCCGGCCATGTGGCCGCCGTCCAGCGGGAGCAGCGGGACGAGGTTGAACAGCCCGACCGCCAGGTTCAGCGAGCCGAGCAGCATGACGAAGTACCAGACCTTCTCGGTGGTCGTGAGGGTCTTGGAGGCGGCGACGTCGCCGCCGATGCGGCTGACGCCGACGACGCCGACCGGGCCGTTCGGGTCGCGCTTCTCGCCGCCGAACGCGGCGTTCCAGACGCCGACCATCTTCTGCGGCATCCGGACGAGCGCGCCGACGGTGTGCTCGGTCATCGACCCCATGGCGTCGGCGACGGCGCCGGGGCCCTGCCGCTGCATGGCCTGGGTGGGGGTGATGCCGAGGAACCCCACGTTGACGATCTTGGTGTCGTCGTTGAGGTCGTACATCTGGTTGCGGGCGATCGGGACGGTCAGCGCCATGTCGTGGCCGTCGCGCCGGATCACCACCGGGACGTTCTGCCCGCCGGAGTCGCGGATCAGCTTCCGGAGCTGCTCATAGTCCTTGATCTTGTGGCCCTGGAAGGACACGATCCGGTCGCCGGGCCGCATCCCGGCCTGGTGGGCGGGGGTCGGGGTGGCGCCCGCGGGGCAGCTGGTCGCGTTGGACTGGCTCGCCGGGACGACGCACTCGGAGACGTCCTGGATGACGGGCTGCTGGGTCTGCTTCCCGATGCCCATCAGCAGGATCGAGAAGAACACCACCGCGAGCACCAGGTTCATCGCGGGGCCGGCGAACATGATGATCAGCTTCTGCCACCACGGCTTGGCGTAGAAGACCCGGTCGCCGTCGTCCGGCCGCACCTCCTCGAGCGCCGCGCCGCGCGCGGACTCGATGAGGCCCTGCCAGGGGCCGGTGCTGATCCGCCGGACGGTGCCGGGGGCGTCGCCGCGGCGCGGCGGCAGCATCCCGATCATGCGGATGTAGCCGCCGAGGGGGATCCACTTCACGCCGTACTCGGTCTCGCCCTTGCGCTTGGACCACATCGTGGGCCCGAACCCGACCATGAACTGGGTCGTGCGCACGCGGAACAGCTTGGCGAAGCTGAAGTGGCCGAGCTCGTGCAGCGCGATGGACGCCAGCAGGCCGAAGAACAGGATCAGCACTCCCGCCAGCCAGCCCATGCGTCATGCCCCTCCGTCGTGCACCCCGCGCACCGAGGGGTGGCCTCCAGCAACCACCTCAGACTACGTCAACGCGCCGCATTCGCGTTCAGCGCAACGGGCGACGGCTACGGAGGCGGGGCCCGGCTACCCCAGGAAGCCGCGGAGGAGGGCGGCGGTGCCTTCCAGGTGCTCGGCGACGGCGCGGCGGGCGGCCTCGGGGTCGCCGGCGAGGATCGCCTCGACGATGGCGGCGTGCTGGACGGCGGCGTGCTCGATGTTGCGGCCGAGGACGGGGATGGCGTTGAGCAGGTCGGTGACGCGCATCCGGGCGTCGGCGCAGGCGGCCGACAGCAGCGCGGACCCGGTCATCTCGGCGATGGCGAGGTGGAACAGGGTGTCGAGGCGGCGGTACTCGTCCGGGCCGGCGGCGTTCAGCTCGGCGAGGCGGCCGCGCAGCCCCGCCCGCTGCTCCGGCGACAGCCGGGTGGTGGCGAGGATCTGCGCCGCGCCGGTCTCGACGGCCATCCGGAAGGTGAGGGTGTCGTTGAGGCCGTCGCCCATCTGGGCGAGGGCCCGCCTGAGGTCGGACTGCCGGGGCTTCGGGCGCTCGTAGGTGACGAACGTCCCGCCGAAGCGGCCGCGCCGCGACTCGACGTAGCCCTCCTGCTGGACGGCCCGGATCGCCTCGCGGAGCGTGACGCGGCTGACGCCGAGGAGCGGCGCCAGCTCGCGTTCGGGCGGGAGCCGCTCCCCGCGGTCGACGACGCCCAGCTTGATCGCCTGGAGGAGCCGCTCGACGGTCTCCTCGAAGGCGTTGCCGGCCCGGACGGGGCGGAACACCGCCGCCGCGGCGAGGTCGGGAACGCCCCCGGCGTCGGGCGCGCGGGGGTCAGGCTCGGGTGCGGGCATGACCGTCCTTCGGTCCGCGGGGGGCTTCCGGCTCCACGTTACATGTGCGTTTCGTCGTCGTTCGGGGGGTTGACGCGGACCCCTCCGCAAACATTAATGGTCTGTCATTAGCCCATTGCGGCTGTGTCGAAACCCCCCGTGGCACGCGAGGAGGTGCTCGTGAGCATCGACGAGCACAAGGCATCCCCCGACCCCATGTCCGACGACGAGAAACGGCTGCACGAGCTGGGCTACGCCCAGGAACTCAGCCGGTCCATGTCCGGCTTCTCCAACTTCGCGGTCTCGTTCACCATCATCTCGGTGCTGTCGGGCTGCCTGACCTCCTACACCATCGGCCTCAAGGGCGGCGGCCCCGTCGTCATCACCTGGGGCTGGCTCGGCGTCGGCGCGATGACGCTGCTGGTCGCGCTGGCGATGGCCGAGGTGTGCTCCAGCTACCCGACCGCCGGCGGCCTGTACTACTGGGCCGCCAAGCTCGCCCCGTCGAACGGCCCGGCGTGGTCGTGGTTCACCGGCTGGTTCAACTTCATCGGCCAGGTCGCGGTGACGGCCGCGATCGTCTACGGCTCGGCCGCGTTCCTGAACCCGCTGCTGGACCTGCAGTTCTCCTACGACGTGACGCTCGGCCACACGTTCCTGCTGTTCGCGATCCTGCTGGTCGTGCACGCGCTGCTGAACCAGTTCGGCGTGAAGATCGTCTCGGTGCTGAGCAGCGTCAGCGTGTGGTGGCACGTGCTCGGCGTCGCGTTCGTGGTCGGGGTGCTGGCGGTCAAGCCGTCGCACCACCAGTCCGCCGGGTTCGTGTTCACCAAGTTCGTCAACGAGACGGGCTGGCAGTACGGCGCGTACGCGGCGCTGATCGGCCTGCTGCTGTCGCAGTACACGCTGACCGGGTACGACGCGTCCGCGCACATGACCGAGGAGACGCACGACGCGGCGCGGTCGGGGCCGAAGGGCATCGTGAACTCGGTGCTGATCTCGGTCGTGGCGGGCTGGGTGCTGCTGCTCGGCGTCACCTTCGCGATCCAGGACTACGGCGAGGCCGTCAAGGACGGCCCGGCCGGGATCTTCATCGCGGCGACCGGCGACACGATGGGCAAGCTGCTGATCCTGGTCTCGTTCGGCGCGCAGTTCTTCTGCGGGATGTCGTCGGTGACGGCGAACTCCCGGATGATCTACGCGTTCTCGCGGGACGGGGCGCTGCCGTTCTCGTCCTTCTGGCACCGGATCAACAAGCGCAGCCGGACGCCCACCAACGCGATCTGGCTGGCCGCCGGCGGCGCGTTCGTCCTGGCCCTGCCCGCGATCTGGAACCTGACCGCGTACTTGGCGGTGACGTCGGTCGCGGTGATCGGGCTCTACATCGCCTACGTGATCCCGACGTTCCTGCGACTGCGGCAGGGCAAGGACTTCAAGGCCGGGCCCTGGAGCCTCGGCAGGTGGAGCAGGCCGATCGGGACCCTCGCGGTGGTCTGGGTCGTCGTGATCTCGATCCTGTTCGTCCTGCCGCCCGCGAACCCGATCACCAAGGACAGCTTCAACTACTCCCCCATCGCGATCCTCGTCGTGCTCGGCGGCGCGGGGCTGTGGTGGGTCCTGTCGGCCCGCAAGTGGTTCACCGGCCCGAAGGTGCAGGGCAGCGCCGAGGAGCTGGCGGCCATCGAGCAGGAACTCCAGTCGCTGGGCTAGCGCCCGTTAGGAGACCGGGAACGTGACCACATCGCTCACCCTCGACGAACTGCGCGAGGAGGCGGCGGAGGGCCGGATCGACACCGTGATCGTGGCGATCGCCGACATGCAGGGGCGCCTGCAGGGCAAGCGGCTGTCGTCCCGCTACTTCCTGGAGGAGGTGGCCGGGCACGGCTCGGAGGGCTGCAACTACCTGCTGGCCGTCGACGTCGACATGAACACGGTGGACGGCTACGCCATGTCGTCCTGGGAGCGGGGCTACGGCGACTTCGTCATGCGCCCCGACCTCGGGACGCTCCGCCGGATCCCGTGGCAGGAGGGCGCGGCGCTGGTCCACGCCGACATCGTGTGGGAGGACGGCTCCGACGTGGCGCCCTCGCCCCGGCAGATCCTGCGGCGCCAGCTCGCCAGGCTGGCCGAGCGGGGCTGGGGCGCCTACGTCGGGACCGAGCTGGAGTTCGTCGTCTACCAGGACTCCTACGAGGACGCCTGGCGGAGGGCGTACCGCGACCTGACCCCGGCCAACCAGTACAACGTGGACTACTCGCTGCTCGGGGGCGCCCGCGTCGAGCCGCTGCTGCGCCGGATCCGCAACGGCATGACCGGGGCGGGGATGTACGTCGAGTCGGCCAAGGGCGAGTGCAACCTCGGCCAGCACGAGATCGCGTTCCGGTTCGACGAGGCGCTGCGGACGTGCGACAACCACGTCCTGTACAAGACCGGCGCGAAGGAGATCGCCGCCCAGGAGGGCATGTCGATCACCTTCATGGCGAAGCCGAACGAGCGCGAGGGCAACTCGTGCCACGTGCACATCTCGCTGCGGGACGCCGACGGGACGCCGGTCCTGGCCGGGGACGGCCCGCACGGGCTGTCGAAGATCGGCGAGCACTTCATCGCGGGCCAGCAGGCGTGCCTGCGCGACTTCACGCTGCTGTACGCGCCGAACATCAACTCCTACAAGCGCTACCAGCCGGGCTCGTTCGCGCCGACCGCGATCAAGTGGGGCGTCGACAACCGGACGTGCGCGCTGCGGCTCGTCGGGCACGGGCCGTCGCTGCGGATCGAGAACCGGGTGCCGGGCGGCGACGTCAACCCGTACCTGGCGGTGTCGGCGCTGGTCGCGGCGGGCCTGCGGGGCATCGAGAACGAGCTGCCGCTGGAGGAGCCGTACGCGGGCAACGCGTACGCGACCGACGCGGAGACCGTCGTGCGGACGCTCCGCGACGCGGCCGCCGACTGGGAGCGCAGCTCCCTGGCCGTCGACGCGTTCGGCAAGGAGGTCGTCGAGCACTACGCCAACTGCGCCCGCGTGGAACTCGACGCCTACGACCGCGCCGTCACGGACTGGGAGATGTTCCGCGGCTTCGAACGCCTGTGAGCGAAGAGGGGGAAATGAGCGAGTTCGAGGTTCTGAATCCGGCGACCGAGGAGGTCGTGGAGGTCGTCGCGCTGGCGTCGGCGGACGAGACCGACGCGGCGGTGGAACGAGCCAAACGGGCGTTCCCGGCGTGGCGGGACGTGGCGCCGGGCGACCGGGCGCGGCTGCTCCGGGCGTTCGCCGACAAGGTCGGCGAGCATCTGGACGAGCTGGCCGCGCTGGAGGTCCGCAACGCCGGGCATCCGATCGGGCAGGCGCGCTGGGAGGCCGGCAACCTGCGGGACGTCCTGCACTACTACGCCGCCGCGCCGGAGCGGCTCACCGGGCGGCAGATCCCGGTGCCGGGCGGGGTGAACGTGACGTTCGCCGAGCCGATCGGCGTCGTCGGCGTGATCGTGCCGTGGAACTTCCCGATGCCGATCATGGGCTGGGGCATGGCGCCGGCGCTCGCCGCGGGCAACACGGTGATCGTCAAGCCCGCCGAGCTCACCCCGCTGACCGCGCGCCGCGTCGGGGAGCTGGCGCTGGAGGCGGGGCTGCCGGAGGGCGTGCTGCAGGTCCTGCCGGGCGCCGGGCCGGTGGCGGGCCGGCGGCTCGTCGACCACCCGGACGTCCGCAAGATCGTCTTCACCGGCTCCACCCGGGTCGGCAAGGAGATCATGCAGGCGTGCGCGCCGGGCGTGAAGCGGCTGACGCTGGAACTCGGCGGCAAGTCCGCGAACATCGTCTTCGCGGACGCCGACCTGGAGAAGGCCGCCGCGACCGCCCCGTACGCGGTGTTCGAGAACGCCGGCCAGGACTGCTGCGCCCGCTCCCGGATCCTGGTGGAACGCCCCGTCTACGACCGGTTCCTCGAACTGCTCGAACCGGCCGTGCACGGCGTCGCCGTCGGCGACCCGAGCGACGAGAAGACCGAGGTCGGGCCGCTGATCAGCGCCGCGCACCGGGACCGGGTCGCCTCCTACGTGCCGGACGGCGCGCCCGTCGTGATCCGCGGCTCCGCGCCCGAGGGCCCCGGCTTCTGGTTCCCGCCGACCGTCCTCGCCACCCCGGACCACGCGGCGCTCCCGGCCTGGCACGACGAGGTGTTCGGGCCGGTCGTCACCGTCGTCCCGTTCGAGGACGAGGCCGACGCCTACCGGATCGCCAACGACACCCCCTACGGGCTGTCCGGCTCCATCTGGACCCGCGACGTCGGCCGCGCCCTGCGCGCCTCCCGCGCCGTCGAGGCCGGGAACCTGTCGGTGAACTCCCACTCGTCCGTGCGGTACTGGACGCCGTTCGGCGGGTTCAAGCAGTCCGGCCTCGGCCGCGAGCTGGGCCCGGACGCGCTCGGCGCGTTCACCGAGACCAAGAACGTCTTCATCGCCGGCGAGTAGCCGGCGAGTCCCCCGCCAGTGACAGGAGAGAGCAGCATGCAGCGTCTGGAAGGCCGGGTGGCCGTCGTGACCGGCGGCGCCAGCGGCATCGGCCTGGCCACCGCGCGCCGTTTCGCCGCCGAGGGCGCGACGGCCGTCATCGCCGACGTCGACGAGACCGCCGGCAAGAGCGCCGCCGACGAGCTCGGCGGCCTGTTCGTCAAGGTGGACGTGACCAGCGAGGACGAGGTCGAGGCCCTCTACCGGACGGTCCAGGACGCCTACGGGCGGATCGACGTCGCGTTCAACAACGCGGGGATCTCCCCGCCCGACGACGACTCGATCCTGGAGACCGGCCTGGACGCCTGGAAACGCGTGCAGGACGTCAACCTGACCAGCGTCTACCTGTGCTGCAAGCACGTCATCCCGTACATGCTGGAGCAGGGCAAGGGGTCGATCATCAACACCGCGTCGTTCGTCGCGGTGATGGGCGCGGCGACCTCGCAGATCTCCTACACCGCGTCCAAGGGCGGCGTGCTGGCGATGTCGCGGGAGCTGGGCGTGCAGTTCGCGCGGCAGGGGATCCGCGTGAACGCGCTGTGCCCCGGCCCCGTCAACACCCCGCTCCTGCAGGAGCTGTTCGCCAAGGACCCCGAGCGGGCGGCGCGGCGGCTCGTCCACGTGCCGGTGGGGCGCTTCGCGGAGGCGTCGGAGATCGCCGCGGCGGTCGCGTTCCTGGCGTCGGACGACGCGTCGTTCATCACGGCGTCGGAGTTCCTGGTGGACGGGGGCATCTCCGGGGCCTATGTGACGCCCCTCTAGGGTGCCCGCTATGAGGCGCGGTGCTAACCGGGCCGCGTTTTCTTGGCACGCCCGTCGGTAGGCGCACGCGCGGGTTTCTGCGCATCATGGCGCTTTCCACCCCGGTCTCTGGAGAAGTGATCCTGTGAAGCGCAGTCTCGTGGCGGTCCTGGCGTTGTCGCTCGCGCTCGGCGGATGCGGCGGCTCGGACGGCAAGAAGAGCACCGCCTCGTCGTCCACCGCCGCGGCGCCGGCCCCCGCGGCGTCGTCGCCCGCGCCGTCCGGGGGCGCCGGCGCCGCGAAGGGCAGCGCCGTGCCCACCGCGCCCGGCGGGAACGGGACGGCGCAGGCCGCCCAGAAGTTCAACGACTGCGTGCGCAAGCACGGGATCACGATGCCCAGCCCGCACCCGAGCTCCACGCCGTCGAAGGCCGAGCTGGCCAAGATCAAGGCCGCGCTCCAGGCGTGCGTGAAGGCGATGTCCGGCACCCCCGCCGCCACGCCCAGGTAGGCTCGCGACCGCCGGCAGGGTTCTGCCCAGCCACGCGCAAGCCTGGACCGCCGCGATCGCGAGCGAAGCCGGATTCGAGCGAAGCGAGAATCCGATCGCGCAGCGAGCCCCTGGGCGAGCCGGAGCGATGCAGCGATCGCACGCAGCGCCCGCCGAAGGAAGGCGCCCCGGCGCCTGACGCCTAGGGCGCTGCAATGAATACTGCTAGCCTTGCGGAACGCCGTTGATCCCGTGCGGGAGAGTTCCACGCAGCCGGCGTGGGACGCCGAAGGAGCAAATCCTCCCCGGAACCTCTCAGGCCCACGGACCGCACGGACCAGGCGACCTCTGGAAAGCGGGGACCCCGTCCCCCGCCGAAGGTGAAAGCCCGCGCCGCGTCCCGTCCGGGGCGGCGGGTGAAGCTCTCAGGCGCCGATGACAGAGGGGGAGGCACCGATACGCCCGGTGCGCGAGTGGGACGATGGACCACGCGCGCCCCGTGACGAAGGAGCCGAACCGATGTCCGCCGATCCGACCGCGAAGAAGACGCCGCTGCACGACGTCCACCAGGACCTCGGCGCGAACCTCGTCGATTTCGCGGGCTACCTGATGCCGCTGCGCTACGCGAGCGAGACCGCCGAGCACCAGGCCGTCCGCACCGGCGCGGGCCTGTTCGACCTGTCCCACATGGGAGAGATCTTCCTGTCCGGCCCCGGTGCCGCCGCGGCGCTCGACCACGCGCTGGTCGGGAACCTGTCGCCGATGGCGGTGGGCAAGGCCCGGTACACGATGATCTGCGACCCGGACGGCGGCGTCCTCGACGACCTGATCGTCTACCGGCTCGCCGACGAGACCTGGATGGTGGTCGCGAACGCGGCGAACGTCGCGGTGGTCCGGGAGGCGCTCACCGAGCGGGCGGCGGGCTTCGAGGCCGCCGTCGACGACCGCTCCGACGCCTACGCGCTGATCGCCCTGCAGGGCCCGCGGTCCCAGGCGATCCTCGAGGGGTTCACCGGCGCGCCGCTCGCCGGCCTGCGCTACTACGCGATCCTCGCCGACCGCGTCGCCGGCGTGGACGCGCTGATCGCCCGCACCGGCTACACCGGCGAGGACGGCTTCGAGCTGTTCGTGGACGCCGCCGACGCCGTCGCGCTGTGGAAGGCCCTCGCGGCCGTCGACGGCGTCGTGCCCGCCGGGCTGTCCGCGCGCGACACGCTCCGCCTGGAGGCCGGGATGCCGCTCTACGGCAACGAGCTGACCCGGGAGACCACCCCGTTCGAGGCCGGACTCGGCCGTGTCGTCAAACTGGACAAGGCGGTCGACTTCGTCGGGAAGGCGGCGCTGGCGGCGCAGGCGCAGACCCCCGCGGGCCGTAGGCTCGTGGGACTGGTGGCGCGCGGGCGTCGCGCGCCCCGGAAGGGGTACCAGGTCGTCGCGCCGGACGGCACGCCGTGCGGCGTGGTGACCAGCGGCGCCCCGTCGCCCACACTGGGCACGCCGATCGCCATGGCCTACCTCGACAGCGGCGTCGGGGAGGCCGGCCTCGCCGTGGACGTGCGCGGCAGGCAGGAGCCGGTCGACGTGGTGGCCCTGCCGTTCTACAAGCGTTCCTGACAACACAGTCGTCCGGGGGTGTGGGGGCCCGGCCCCCACAAGGGATAGAGAGAGAAAAGAACGTGAGCGTTCCGGAGCAGCTCCGCTACAGCGAAGAGCACGAGTGGGTGGCCGGCCTCGGCCCTGCCGGTTCAGAAGCAGAGGACGGCATCGTCACCGTCGGCATCACCGCGCACGCCGCCGACGCGCTCGGCGAGATCGTCTACCTCGAGCTGCAGCCCTCGGAGGGCGACACCGTCGAGGCCGGCGAGGCGTGCGGGGAGATCGAGTCGACCAAGTCGGTCAGCGACCTGTACTCGCCGGTCAGCGGCGAGATCACCGCGATCAACTCCGCGGTGGTGGACGAGCCCAAGGTGATCAACGACGACCCGTACGGGGAGGGCTGGATCTTCAAGGTGCGGATCTCCGACGAGCCGGGCGACCTGCTGGACGCCGAGGCCTACGACAAGCTGACCGAGGAGAGCTGACGTGGGCCTGTACGACTCCCTCGCCGCGGCCGACCCGGAGGTCGCCGCGGCGGTGGACGCCGAGCTGCGCCGCCAGCAGTCCACCCTCGAGATGATCGCGTCGGAGAACTTCGCGCCGGTGTCGGTGCTGGAGGCGCAGGGCTCCGTCCTGACCAACAAGTACGCCGAGGGGTACCCGGGCAGGCGGTACTACGGCGGCTGCGAGTTCGTCGACGTCACCGAGCAGCTCGCGATCGACCGCGCCAAGTCCCTGTTCGGCGCGGAGCACGCGAACGTGCAGCCCCACAGCGGCGCGCAGGCCAACACCGCGGTCTACTTCGCGCTGCTGCAGCACGGCGACACGATCCTCGGCCTCGACCTCGCGCACGGCGGGCACCTCACCCACGGGATGCGGCTGAACTACTCCGGCAAGGTGCTGAACGTGGTGCCCTACCACGTCCGCGCCGACGACGGCCTGGTCGACATGGACGAGGTCGCCTCCCTCGCCGCCGAGCACCGGCCGAAGATGATCGTGGCGGGCTGGTCGGCGTACCCGCGGCAGCTCGACTTCGCCGCGTTCCGCGAGATCGCCGACTCGGTCGGCGCGCTGCTCATGGTGGACATGGCGCACTTCGCGGGGCTCGTCGCGGCGGGGCTGCACCCGTCGCCCGTCCCGTACGCCGACATCGTCACCACCACGACGCACAAGACGCTCGGCGGCCCGCGCGGCGGCCTGATCCTCGCCCGCGAGGAGTACGGCAAGAAGATCAACTCGGCGGTGTTCCCGGGCATGCAGGGCGGCCCGCTGGAGCACGTGATCGCCGCCAAGGCGGTCGCGCTGAAGATCGCCGCGTCGGAGGAGTTCAAGGCCCGGCAGGCCGTCACCGTCGAGGGCGCGAAGATCCTCGCCGAGCGGCTGCTCGCCGAGGACTCGGCGAAGGCCGGCGTGAAGGTGCTGACCGGCGGCACGGACGTGCACCTCGTCCTGGTCGACCTGGTGGACTCCGAGCTCACCGGGCGCGACGCCGAGGACCGGCTGCACGAGATCGGCATCACCGTCAACCGGAACGCGGTCCCGAACGACCCGCGCCCGCCGATGGTGACGTCCGGCCTGCGGATCGGCACCCCGGCCCTCGCGACCCGCGGCTTCACGGCCGAGGACTTCGCCGAGGTCGCCGACGTCATCGCGCTGGCGCTGCAGCCGTCCTTCGACGCCGGCGCGCTGTCGGCGCGGGTGAAGGCCCTCGCC
The DNA here is from genome assembly GCF_008923365.1 of Actinomadura montaniterrae. Taxonomy (GTDB): domain Bacteria; phylum Actinomycetota; class Actinomycetes; order Streptosporangiales; family Streptosporangiaceae; genus Spirillospora; species Spirillospora montaniterrae. The sequence continues at coordinate 12,618 of NZ_WBMR01000139.1, read as the reverse complement.
GACAAGCACCCGCTCTACCCGAACCTGTAACTTCTCCGCGCCCCCTTCCCCGCGCGGGAAGGGGGCGCGCGCTACGACGAGGTAGCACCCATGGCCATCAGCGTTTTCGACCTCTTCAAGATCGGCATCGGCCCGTCGTCCTCGCACACGGGCGGTCCCATGGCGGCGGCGCACCGGTTCGCCCGCGGCCTGCACCGGGACGGCCTGCTGGAGCGGACCGCGTCCGTCCAGGCGGTCCTCTACGGCTCCCTCGGCCTCACCGGGAAGGGCCACGGGTCCGACAAGGCCGTCATCCTCGGCCTCGAAGGCGACAAGCCCGAGACCGTCGACGTCGACGGCGTGGACGACCGGCTCGCCGTCGTCCGCGAGCGCAAGGCGCTGCGCCTGTTCGGCTCGCACGACGTCCCGTTCGCCGTCGGCGAGCACCTGGTCTTCGAGCGGAAGGAGTCGCTGCCGGGCCACCCGAACGGGATGCGCTTCACCGCGTTCGACGCGTCCGGCGACGAGCTGCGCTCCAAGGTGTACTACTCGGTCGGCGGCGGCTTCATCGTCGACGAGAACGCCACCGGCGCCGACCGCATCAAGCCGGACGACACCGTCCTGCCGCACCGCTTCGACACCGCCGCCGAGCTGCTCGACCGCTGCCGCGAGACGGGCCTGTCCATCTCCGCGCTCATGCTGGAGAACGAGAAGGCGTTCGGCCGCACCGAGCAGGAGATCCGCGACGGGCTCCTCACGCTGTGGCACGTCATGCGGGCCTGCGTGACCCGCGGCTGCACCCGCGAGGGCCTCCTGCCGGGCGGGCTGAAGGTGCGGCGCCGCGCCCCGCAGCTGCACCGCCAGCTGTCGGCGGAGAAGGCGTCAGACCCGCTGCACGCGATGGACTGGGTCACGCTCTTCGCCCTCGCCGTCAACGAGGAGAACGCCGCCGGCGGGCGCATCGTCACCGCCCCCACCAACGGCGCCGCCGGCATCATCCCGGCCGTCCTGCACTATCACGACCGGTTCGTGCAGAACGGCGACGACGGGAGCGCCGTCCGGTTCCTGCTGACCGCCGGCGCGATCGGCGTGCTGTTCAAGCAGAACGCCTCGATCTCCGGCGCCGAGGTCGGCTGCCAGGGCGAGGTCGGGTCCGCCTGCTCGATGGCCGCCGCCGGGCTCACCGAGGTCCTCGGCGGGACGCCCGAGCAGGTCGAGAACGCCGCCGAGATCGGCATCGAGCACAACCTCGGCCTCACCTGCGACCCCGTCGGCGGCCTCGTCCAGGTCCCCTGCATCGAGCGCAACGCGGTCGGCGCCATCAAGGCGATCAGTGCCGCCCGCATCTCGCTGCGCGGCGACGGCCGCCACTTCGTCTCCCTCGACAAGGCCATCAAGACCATGCGCGACACCGGCCGCGACATGCTCGACAAGTACAAGGAGACCTCGCGCGGCGGCCTCGCCGTCAACGTCATCGAGTGCTGACGGGCGGCCCGCTCGTTGTTGGGCCCTCCGCGGGGCGGAGAGGCGTGCCACCGGCTACAGGGTCTTGTCGAGGGCGAGCTGGGCGGCGCGGCGCAGGGCTCCCCGGTAGCGGTCGTTGATGCTCTGCGCGGAGCAGGAGGCGGTGGCGATGACGTTGCCCTTGCGCGCCACGACCTCGGCCCACGAGCTGTTGGTGAGGCCCTCGCAGCTCTCCTCGCCGACGCCCGTCCCCGTGCCGGGCGTCCCGGAGCAGCCGAAGTTCGTCCCGCCGTGCAGCGCGTTGCGCGCGTCGTCGATCCCCTTCCGCGGGTCGTCGCGGTTGTAGAGGTCGAGCTGGATCTGGAAGGTGTCCGTCGGCGGGAACAGGTTCGTACCGAAGGCGCAGAGCTTCCACTCCCCGTACTGGTCGGCGTTGTCCCGCGGGATGCGCTTGCCCTTCGCGGCGCCCATGTCGGCCAGGACGCGCTTGCCCGCGCTCGAGTCGTAGATCGAGCACACGTCCGCCGGGAGGGACGACACGGCGGAGGCGTCCTTGTGGCGCATCACCTGCCGCGCCACGATGATGCCGCCCGCCACCATCGCCGCGACGACCGGCAGCGTGATGGCGACCACCAGCCACGGCCAGACGCGGCGGCGCTTTCCGCCCGCGGGATGGGCCTGCTGCGGCCATCCCGGCGGTGCCGTCCACGGCGCCTGCTGCGGCATGGTGCCGGCGAACCCGGACGCGGCAGGCGGTGCGGCGGGCGGAGGGGGCACGGACGCGAAAGCCGGGTCCGCGGATGCGAGAGGCGGGGCCCCGGGTGCGGCGACGGGCGGCAGCGCGGACGCGGGCGGCGGTGGCGGTGCGGACGACGCGGCGGCGGGCGGCGGTGGCGGTGGCGGTGCGGACGACGCGGCGGCGGGCAGCGTGTCGACGGGCTGCCAGGCGGTCCGCGCCGTCAGCCGCGAGATCACCTCCGCGGCCGTCGGCCGCTCGTCGGGATCCTTGGCGAGGCAGGACGCGACCAGGTCGCGCAGCCATCCGTCCAGGCCGGACAGGTCCGCGTCCTCGCTGAGGATCTGGTGGAACAGCGCCTGCACACCGTCCCGCGCGAACGCCGGATGCCCGGTCGCGGCGAACACCATCGTCGCGCCCCAGGCGAACACGTCCGCCGCCGCGGTGGCGGGGCGCCCCTCGATCTGCTCGGGCGCCATGTACGCCGGCGTCCCGATCGGGCCCCCGGTCAGCGAGGACGTGCCGTCCAGATCCCGCGCGATCCCGAAGTCGATGACCCGCGGGCCGTCCGGGCCGAGCAGCACGTTGTGCGGCTTGAAGTCGCGGTGTACGACCCCCGCCGAGTGGACGGCGGCGAGCGCGGTCGCCGTGTCGATCGCCAGCCGCTCCAGCGCAGCGCCCCGCCGTGGCCCCTCCGCCTTCACCGCGTCCTGCAGGGACGGGCCGTCCACGTACTCGCTGACCACGTACGCGGGGGCGGGATCCAGCCGGACGTCGAGGATCCGCACCGTGCAGAAGCGCGCGACCCGCCCCGCCGTCTCGACCTCCCGGCCGAGCCGCCGCAGCGCCTCATCGTCCAGCCCCCGCAGCACCTTGACCGCGACCCGCTCGCCGCCGGGCCCCCGCCCGAGGTAGACGACGCCCTGACCGCCCTCGCCGAGCCGCCCCTCCAGCTCCCAGGAGCCGACGTGCGTGGGATCACCGGCCTTCAGCGGCATCGCAGACATCTCGCACCTTCCTGCAGATGCCCCCTCTTCTATCGCATTCCGGGGCCTTCCTGGCGCCGATGCCCGGCCCGCGCAGGCGGCGTCACGACCGGGCGGCGGGGCCGTGCCGGGTGCGGGTCAGGCGGTGAGGGTGCCGCGGCCGGTGGGCGAGTGGGCGCCGGTGCGGGCCTCGTTGCCGCAGTGCCGGCAGATCACCATGGGGCTGAGGGTCTCGCCGCAGGAGTGCTGCCAGCGGACCGGCGGGTCGTCCGGGTGCAGGTGCCGGTCGCCCCACGCCATCAGCACGATCAGCACGTCGCACAGCTCCCGCCCCGCCGCCGTGAGGTGGTACTCGTAGCGGACGGGGCGGTCGCTGTAGCGCTCGCGGCGGACGATGCCGTTCGCCTCGAGCTTGCGGAGCCGGGCCGTGAGGATGTCGCGGGCCGCCCCCGTGTTGCGGGCGATCCGGTCGAACCGGCGGACGCCGTGGCTCAGCTCCCGGATCGCGAGCAGGCTCCAGCGCTCGCCGACGATGTCGAGGGTGTCGGCGATGGAGCACTCGCGGGGATGGGCGTCCTTCGGCATACCCGGAAGCCTAACCGCCGGTCACAGCCGCTCGACGATCGTGGCGTTGGCGAGGCCGCCGGCCTCGCACATCGTCTGCAGGCCGAAGCGGCCACCGCGGTCCTCCAGGGCGTGCAGCAGCGTCGTCATGATGCGGGCGCCGCTGGCGCCGAGCGGGTGGCCGATGGCGATCGCGCCGCCGCGGACGTTGACGCGCGCGAGGTCGGCGCCGGTCGCGCGCTGCCAGGCGAGCACGACCGGGGAGAACGCCTCGTTCACCTCGAACAGGTCGATGTCGTCCAGCGTCAGGCCGCCCCTGGCCAGCACCTTCTCCGTCGCCGGGATGATCGCCGTCAGCATGAGCAGCGGGTCGTCGCCGGTCACCGCGAACGCGTGGAAGCGGGCGCGGGGCCGCAGGCCGAGCCGTTCGGCGACGTCCGCGCCCATCACCAGGACGGCGGCGGCGCCGTCGTTGATCGGGGACGCGTTCCCGGCGGTGACCTTCCAGGCGATCTCGGGGAACCGCGCCGCCATCCGCTCGTCGTGGTAGGCGGGCTTGAGGCCGGCGAGGATCTCCGGCGACGTGCCGGGCCGGACGGTCTCGTCGCGCTGCCCGGTCCAGGCGACCTCGCGGTCGAACTCGCCGTTCTTCCACGCCTCGGCGGCGCGGCGGTGCGACTCGTAGGCGTAGGCGTCGAGCTCCTCGCGGGACAGGTCCCACTTCGCCGCGATCAGTTCCGCGCTGATGCCCTGCCCGACGAGGCCGTCCGGGTAGCGCTCCTTGAGCATCGGGCCGAACGGGTCGCTGCCGGGCAGCACGCTCGAGCCCATCGGCACCCGCGACATCGACTCGACGCCGCAGGCGATCGCGACGTCGTACGCGCCGCTCTGCACGCCCTGCGCGGCGATGTGCAGCGCCTGCTGGGACGAGCCGCACTGCCGGTCGACGGTCATGGCCGGCACGGTCTCGGGGAACCCGGCGGCCAGGACGGCGGTCCGGGTGATGTTGACGGCCTGGTCGCCGACCTGCGTGACGACGCCGCCGACGACGTCGTCCACCTGGCTCGGGTCGATGCCGGCCCGTTCGACCAGCGTCCTGAGCGTCCGCGCCAGCAGGTCGGCCGGATGGTCGGTGTGCAGCGCCCCGCCCGGCTTGCCCTTGCCGACCGGCGTGCGCACCGCTTCCACGATCACCGCGTCCCGCATGACCACCTCCGTTGTGTTCTCCAACTTACTGCCCAGTATTTCCCCAGTGGGTTGGAAAACACAACCCACTGGGGAGAGAAGAACCCGGGGGCGCGGCGTCGCCGCCGCGCCCCCGGGTCTTCGGGCCGCTCTAGCGGGAGGGGCCCATGCCGTGGTCCGTCTGTTCCCTCCATGCGTCGAAAGGCCCCTTGGAGCCGCCCGGAACCAGCAGGTCGATCAAGTGAGCCTCCTCAGTCCCTCGACGTCATGTTCTCTATCAAGGACGCTAGTCGGACAAAACGCCATGCACGCCCAACAAGCCCCAAAGGTGTCACCAAACGTCAGAGCAGCGTCTCCGGCGCGAGGTCTCCCCGCGTCAGAGCGGCGTCTCCCCGCGTCAGAGCGGCGGCTTCGCGCGTCAGAGCAGCGTCTCCGCGCGGTCGCCCTTGACCAGCCGCAGCCGCACCACCGCCGGCACCGCCTCGCGGCCGAGCGCCGCCGCCAGCCGCGGCATCCCCTCCTCCTCGATGCGGCGCCGCAGCTCCGCCGGATCGGCGCGGCGCACATACGCGACGTTCAGCCGCAGCTCCGGCCGCCGCGACGAGCCGATCAGCCGGGCCCGCGCCGTCCGCACCCCCGGGTACTCCCCGACCTCCGACTCCAGCGCGTCCGTCACCGCCTTGCCCGACAGGCGCGTCCGGCCGCCCGAGGGATCCGGCTCCATCGCCAGCCCCGGCAGCCGTCCCGTCCGGCCCTGCGCCAGCAGCCAGGCCAGCCCGAGCAGCGCCAGGACGATCACCGCCGCCGCCACCGCGGGCCAGAACCAGCCGTGATCTGCGGCGTACCGCCGGACGGTGCCGCTGAACACCCGGCCCGTCGCGCGGTCGTGGCCGAACGCGCCGGCCCCCCGCGCCAGCCCGGCCCCGCCCGCGGCGATCATGACGGCCCCGACCAGCACCAGCCCCGTCCGGTTGAGATGCGCGGGCCGCCGGTTCATCCGGGCCCTCGCGGTCCCGTCCCCCATCTAGGCCTCCTTGTGCCGCATCCGCACCTTCACGGTCCGGACCCGCAACGGCCGGATCCGCTCCAGGCACGCGCGCACCGCTTCCGCTACCCCGTCCTCCAGCCCGTCCGGGTTCCGCACCGGCGTCTCCGCGACCACCGTGACCCGCCTCGGCCGCAGCCGCACCCGCCGGACCCGCGCCACCCCGGTCGCGTCCTCCGCCGCCGCCGCGATCGCCCGGCACAGCCCGCGCCTGCTGACGCCCATCACCACGTCCGGCACGCGCCCGTGCAGCGGCACGACCCGCGACCGTCCCGGCAGCAGCCCCGCCAGCAGGAACACCAGCCCGACCAGCACCAGCCCGCCGCTGATCGCGCGGACCTCCCAGCCGTCCCACCGGACGTCCAGCAGCTCCCGGTACGCGACGACGTGCAGCGACGACCCGACCAGCGCGGACAGCACGTCGATCGCGGCGATCACCGACGCCGCGGTCAGCATCAGCGCCGCGAGCGTGCCGATCCGGACCCGCCGCGACCGGAACGCGTGCCGCGCCGCCCGGTCCGCCCGCCGCTCCCCGGACGTCCGCGCCCCTCGCGCCGGCACCCGCCGGTGCCCGGCATGCGTGATCATGAGACGGTCCTCCCGCCGTCGGGCCGCTCCAGCTCGGCCACGTCGATGTCCACCTGCCGCACGGTGAGCCCGGTCAGCGCCTCGACCCGCGCGCGGACGCCGGCGCGCACCTGCCGCGCCACGTCCCGCACCGGCATCGGGTACGCCACCGACACCGCCACCCTCGCCGTGACGACCTTCCCGTGCACGCGCACGTCGGTGCGGGCCGCGCGGCGCCCCGGCAGCCCCACGCCGAGCACCGACCGGTCGAGCCCGCCCGTCCCCGCCGTCTCCTCGGCCGCCTTCGCCACGATGCGCGCCACGACCCGGTCGCTGATCGTCGTCCGCCCCCGCTCCCCCGGCGGCCGGACCGGCTCCCCCGGCCCGCGCGCCTCGCCCCGGACGCCGTCGCGCGCCTCGCCGGGCGGGGCGGGCCGCTCGTCCGAGGTCATCGGGGCCGCCTGCTGGTGTTGAACGAGAACAGCTGCCGGATGTCGAGGTTCCCCTCGATCGCGCGTCCCGTCAGGAACCCGAGGCAGCCGAGGAACAGCACGATGAAGAACGGGCCGAACCCGCCGAACGCGCCCGCGAACCCGAGCGCCACCCCGAAGGCCAGGCCCACCAGCGGCCATACCGGAATCATGTCGCGCTCCCTTCGGCGATGTCCCCGATCAGGACGTGCACCGGACGGTCCCCGGCGAGCGGGCGCACCGCCCGCCGCACGTCCTCCGCGGTCTCCGGCAGCGGCCGCTCCACCCGGGCCACCACCCCGACCTCGATCTCCGCGTCCCGGACGGCGACGCCGGCGAGCGGCCGTCCCGCCCGGTAGGTCATGATCCGCGCCCGCGGCCCGGAGGTCAGCCCCGCCACCGACCGGCAGCCGGACGCCGCCTCCGCGACCCGCTCCACCAGCCGCCCCTTGCCACCGCCGCCCTCACCGCCCTCCCGCGCCACACCAGCGCCCGCCCCCGCGGCCCCCCGCCGCGCGCCGCCGTGAGCCCCGGCGTTCCCCCGTGCCCCAGCGCCACCCGACGCGCCCGCGCCATGCGCCTCGACGTTGCCCTGCCTCCCAGCGCCGTCCGACGCGCCCGCGCCGTGCGCCTCGGCGTTTCCCCGCTGCTCAGTGCCGCCGGACGCGCCCGGGCCGTGCGCCTTGGCGTTTCTCTGCGTCTCGGCACCGCCGGAGGTGCCCGGGGCGGCAGGGCCGCGGGCGGGGTCTGTTTCTCTTGCTGGCCGGCGGGCTTGTGCGCCGGCGGCGGGCGGTGGCGGCTGCTCCGGCGGGGGCGCCTGCCCGCCGGGCCGTGTTCTGCGGGTCCGGGCCGTCATAGCACCCGCGGACCCGTCGGCTGCTCGGACTCCTCGCGGTCGTCGTCCGGCAGATGGATGTCGTCGACCGTGATGTCGACCTCCACGACCTCCAGCCCGCACATGTGCTCCACCTGCCCGATCACGTTGGAGCGCACCGCGTTGGCGAGATCGGGGATCGAGGCGCCGTAGTCGACGACCAGGTCGATGTCGATCGCCGCCTGCCGCTCGCCCACCTGCACCCCGACGCCCTGCGTCGGGTCGGCGGCCACGCCCGGCAGCCGCTCCTTCACCGAGCCGATCGTCCGGCTCATCCCCGCGCCCATCTCGTGCACCCCGCCCACCTCGCGGGCCGCCATGCTGGCGATCTTGGCGACCACCACGTCGGCGATCTCGGTGCGGCCGCCCGACGTCACGAGCTCGCTCACGCCGCCGGCACGGGCGCGGCGCAGCCCCTCCTCCGGCCGGTCCTGCGTGGCGACCGAGCCGTCCCTGCGTCCCTCGTCCTGGCTCACGGTGTCCCCCCGATGCGTCGGCAATGTGCGATTGATGCTCACCGCACCTCACCCCAAACCCGTCGGGACGGACGAATGGCCAGGTCAACAGGGTTTTACATGCGAAACGGGGGCCGGCGGCGCAGTGCCGCCGGCCCCCGCCGCGAAGGGCCGCTACCCTTTGAACATCGCGCGCATCTTCCGGGCGGCGTCCCCCGGCTTGACCTTGCGCGGCTTGTCCCCCGCGCGTCCGGCGTCGTCGGCGGCCTCCCCGGTGCGGGCCGTACGGGCCTCGCCCCGCTCGTTCCTCCGCTCCGGTTCGGCGGTCCTGCGGTCCACCTTGTCGTTCAGGTCACCCACGACAACTCCCCCGATGTCGCTGACGGATCGTTCGTCCCCTAGGTACCCCGCGGCGCGCCCGTCTACCCCGGGTAGAAACGGACCTCCGGCCGGCCGACCTGCCCGTAGTGGGGACGGCGCGTCGCCAGGCCGTTCTCCGCGAGGTACTCCAGGTAGCGGCGCGCGGTCACGCGCGACACCCCGGCGAGGTCCGCGGCCGCCGCCGCCGACACCCCCTCCGGCGCCCCCGTCAGCACCTCGGTGATCGCCTGGAGCGTCTCCCCGCTCATCCCCTTCGGCAGCGACCGGTGGTCGGGCGTCCGCAGCGTCGCCAGCATCCCGTCCACGTCGGCCTGCCCCGACACCTCCCCCGACCCCACCAGCTGCTCCCGGTACCGCGCGTACCGGACGAGCTTGTCGCGCAGCGACGCGAACGTGAACGGCTTCAGCAGGTACTGGACGACGCCGACCGACACCGCCGAACGGATCACCGCGAGGTCCCGCGCCGACGTCACCGCGATCACGTCGACCTCGCTGCCCCCGGCCCGCAGCGCCCGGCAGACCGTCAGGCCGTGGGTGTCGGGGAGGTAGAAGTCCAGCAGCACGACGTCGACGGGCGTCCGCTCGCAGAACCGCAGCGCGTCCGCCCCCGAATGCACCACCCCCGCGACCGCGAACCCCGCGACCTGCTCGACGTACGAGCGGTGCGCCTCCGCCGCGACCGGGTCGTCCTCCACCACCAGCACCGAGATCATCGGGCGTCCAGCGGCAACCGGACGGTGAACACCGCACCGTCGTCCCCGCCGCCGTCGCCGGCGACCTCCACCGTCCCCGCGTGCCGCCGGACCGCCCGCCCGACCAGCGCCAGGCCGAGCCCGTGCCCCACCGGGCCGCCGGACGACTTGGTCGTCCAGCCGCGCCGGAACATCTCCGGGACGTCCGCCGGATCCACCCCGGGGCCGCTGTCGGCGACCTGCAGCACGAGCCGCCCGTCCTCCCGATGCACGCTCACCCGGACCCGCGGCGGCCGCACCCCCGCGTTCTCCACCGCCGCGTCCACCGCGTTGTCGATCAGGTTTCCGAGGATCGTGACCAGGTCCCGCGGCTCCACCACCCCGTCGATGGCGGTGTCCTCGGTGATCTCCAGCTCGACACCCCGCTCCGCCGCCTCCGCGGACTTGCCGAGCAGCAGCGCCGCCAGCACCGGCTCCGCCACCGACCCGACGACCCGGTCCGTCAGCCGCTGCGCCGCCGCCAGATCCGCCGTCGCGAACTCCACCGCCTGCTCCGGCCGCCCCAGCTCCACCAGCGACACCACCGTGTGCAGCCGGTTCGCCGCCTCGTGCGCCTGCGACCGCAGCGACTCCGCGAACCCCCGCACCGTGTCCAGCTCGCCCGTCAGCCCCTGCAGCTCCGTGTGGTCCCGCAACGTCACCACGTTGCCCATCGCCCGGTCCCCCGACCGCACCGGCGACGTGTTGACGACCAGCACCCGCGTGTCCCCGACATGGATCTCGTCCGCGCGCGGCTCCGGCGACGTCATCGACGCCACCAGCTCCTCCGGCAACCCCAGCTCACCGACATGCCGCCCGCCCGGACCGTCCGCCGGCAGATCCAGCAGCTCGCGCGCCGCGTCATTGCACAGCACCACGCCGCCCCCGCGATCCAGCAGCACCAGACCCTCCCGGACCGCGTGCAGGATCGCCTCGTAGTACTCGAACATCCCCCGCAGCTCCCCCGGCGCCACCCCCCGCGTCTGCCGCCGCAACCGCGCCGCCACCAGGTAGCTCCCGCCGATCCCGATCGCCAGCACCATCACCGCGACCCCCACCACCACGAGCAGCCGCCGCCGCAGCTCCGCCGAGATCGCCCGGATCGTGATCCCGACCGCCACCAGCGCCACCACCCGGTGCCCGTCCCCGAACACCGGCACCACCGTCCGCACCGACGGACCCAGCGTCCCGGTATAGGTCTCGGTGAACTCGTGCCCCGCCAGCGCCCGCGCCGTGTTCCCGACGAACCGCCCCCCGATCCGCGCCGGATTCGGATGCGTGAACCGGATCCCCGCCGGACTCATGATCGTGATGAAGTCGACGCCCGTGTCATGCCGGATCCGCTCGGCGTACGGCTGCAGCACCCGGCTCGGCACCGGCCCAGCCACCGCCGCCCGCACGTCCGGCGCGTCCGCGATGCTCTCCGCCAGCGCCGTCACCGTGTGCGCCGCACGCTCGTCCGTCGCCCGCCGCGCGTCCAGATACGCGAGCGTCGCGCCGACCCCCACCAGCAGCGCCACGATCGCCGCCTGCAGCGCCAGCAGCTGCCGGGCCAGGCTCCAGCGCCCGGGCGCCGCCCAACCGGGACGCCGCATCCCACCCGCACCTCTCGTCTCGGCCGTTCCCCCGAGGTTCCGCCGTGAACGAAATGTACACAACCGTGACCGTTACCAGAAGATCGCGCATAGTGACGGGTGCATGCCCCGCGACCTGCACGGCTTCCGTGTGCGCGGGCGCCCATCGTGTGCATGCGTCCGCTCCGCGGCGCAGGGGCGCCTGCCCGAGCGCGGGCACCCGTCCGGGGCCGGACGCCGCCCCCGCCCGGCGCGGCCCCGGACGGGTGTGTCGCGTGTTTATTTGCATTGCCCTCGGCGGTCGGGCCCTGGGGGCCCTCCCTTCAACGGGCAATGCGTGCGATCGCAGCATCGCTCCGGCTCGCCCAGGGGCTCGCTGCGCGATCAAGTTCTCGCAGGCTCGAACTTGGCTTCGCACGCGATCGCGACGGCTCAGCTCGTCGCGTGGCTGAGCCAAAACCCCCGCCCGTTGCGGTCGGCGCTTCCGTACAGGCTCGCACCTCGCCCGGCGTCCAGCTCGCCGCCGCTCAAGCTGGGCTCTGTTGCGTGGCTGAGCCAAAAACCCCCGCCCGTTGCGGTCGGCGCTTCCGCACAGACTCGCACCCCGCCCGGCGTCCAGCTCGCCCCCGCTCAAGCTGGGCTCTGTTGCGTGGCTGAGCCCCCGCCCGTTGCGGTCAGCGCTTCCGCACAGGCTCGCACCCCGGCCCCGGCGTCCAGCTGACGGCTCGCCCCGCGCTGGCCTGGTAGCTCGGTACCGCGCGGGGCTTGGGAACGAGCGCGGACACCGGGTGCCGTCGCCGGGTGCGGGTGGTCCCTTGGTCGGGACGTGTGGGGCTTGGGTTGTGGTGGCGCGGGTCAGGCGGTTTCGGGGTGGGGGACGCGGGGGCGTTTCTGGTGTTGCGGGAACGCCAGGCGGAAGCGGACGATCGCCTTCAGGTCCGGCATGCCCAGGGCGCGGCGGTACCGCTCGATGGGGCCCGCGCCGAGCTCGCCGTAGACCTCGCTGAGCAGCGCGTCGCCGGCGCAGGTCACGTGCATGACCAGGCGGGGCCGGTTGGCGGTGCCGGTGAGGCGGATCCGGACGTCCTGGACGTCCGGGAGCTCCTTGGCCGTCTTGACGAGGACGTCGGCGGCGGCGCGGGCGTGCGCGCGGGTCTGCGGGTCGAGGTCGGGCCACCGCAGGTGGACGACGGTGCGACCCTGCACGACCAGCCACAGCTGGCCGGCGAGCGCCAGTATCTCGGCGACGCCGGCGGCGGCGGGCAGGAACCACGGGCTGCCGGCGGCGAAGCGCACCAGCGCCGGGTCGAGCGGCGGGTGCCCGGCGAGGCCGGACGCGCCGAGGGCGAGGGCGGACGCGCCGCACAGCAGCAGCAGGGCGCCGGTCACCGCGATCGGGATCCTCATTGTCAGTCCTTCCGCCAGCCGAGCCGGACGTCGACCAAGGGACGGTGCATCGGCTCGATCCGGTCGAGGCGCGCCGCGACCGCGGTGTGCACCAGTTCCTCGAGGTTCGCCGGGTTGCGGTAGTGCGTGACGGCCCGGACGATCAGCCGGCGGCGGAGCACGCCGAGGCCGCGGGCGCGGGCGCGCTCGATGCCGGGGAC